>JBBDTC010000298.1:0-18092 GCA_040904625.1 Gammaproteobacteria bacterium | reverse complement strand
ACTCGAAGACGGTTTGCCCTACATGGAGCCGCCTTACTGGTTTTTCCCCAACCGCCAATTGCTCGGCGCGGCCTTGCTCGATCGCGGGCGAGCGGCCGAGGCCGAAGCGGTGTTCCGGCGCGATCTCGAGAAAGTGCCGCACAACGGCTGGTCTCTCAACGGGCTGGCCGCGAGTCTCGACGCGCAGGGCCGCGCTGACGCGGCGGGCGAGATCAGAACGCAGTTCGATACTGCGTGGCAGCGCGCCGACGTGCGGCCGGGCACGCAGGGCTTTCAGTATTTCTGACGGTCCGACAGGGCATCAGGGCCGCAGGTGATTCGTGCCGGCGGTGTTGGCGGTGGCATCCTGGTTCCAGCAGGTCCGTAATTGGCGACGGATCTATCATCCACGATGAAATTCACCGATGAACCCTGTCAGTTCACGCCATCGCGGGTATCATCGTCGAGACGGGCCGCGACCCGCCGAGGATCAGAGTAACTTCCCCATAAAGCCGAGGCCGCCGATGGACGAAGATGACAACGACCACGAGAAGACCCAGATCTGGCTGCCGGGCGGGGAATTACCGAAGCCCAAAAAGCCGACCGCTGCAGCGCATGAAGTCCTGCTGAAACCGGCCAGGAAGCCGCCAGCGGAGCAGACCAAGGTGGATTTCGACATCACCACCGGTAGCGCCGCGTCCACGACTACCGCCGCACCGGAGCGCAAGACAGAAGCCGGCAAGGCTGCGCCGCCGGTCCCTGGTGCGCAGAATCAATCCGCGCTGGGATGGATAACCGTCGTCGTCGCGGTGCTGGTGATCCTGGTGGCGGGTTTCCTGTTGACGCGATGAACCGCGTCCGGCGGCCGCCGGCAAAACCACTCTGCGCATCGCCGCGGTGAGATACACGGCCGCATGCCTGGCCAGCTCCTGATCGAAAGCAGACCTGCGCCATGAGCAGCCGCGATCAGCGCGCCAACCTGAACGAGCGTATTCGCACCGACGAGGCGCGGCTCGCCGAAGCCATTGGTCAGCAGCTGCGTCATTTCCGTGCCGAACTCAAGATGACCATCGCCGAAGTCGCCAACCTGGCCGGCCTTTCGGCCGGCATGGTGTCGAAGATCGAGCGCGGGCTGAGTTCGCCTTCACTGGCCACGCTGGCCGCCATTGCCGCGGCACTGAACGTCCCGGTCACAGCGTTTTTTCGCAAGTACGAGGAACAGCGCGACTGCTCCTACGTGCGCCGCGGTGAAGGGCTGGTCATCGAGCGGGTCGGAACGCGTGCCGGGCACGAGTATCGCCTGCTCGGCCACAATATCCAGAGCCGCGTGACGGTCGAGCCCTATCTCATCACCCTCACCGACGAATCCGAGGTGTTCCCGCTGTTCCAGCATGCCGGCGTCGAATTCGTCTACCTGCTCGAAGGGGAGATGCTCTACCGTCACGGCAAGAAGACTTATGCCCTCGTTCCAGGGGATTCTCTGTTCTTCGACGCCGAGGCCACGCACGGGCCGGAGGAGCTGCGACGCCTGCCGGTACGCATGATTGCCGTGCTCAGCAAAGCGCGGGAGACGGACTGAGCGCAGATTAGCTGGAACCGGTCGACCCGCTTGCCGGGCGGATGGTACGGCAGTTGTTGACCTGCACACGAATGTACTCGGCCTCATGAAGACATCGGAAATGCTCTTGGTCTGATCCCTGCTGCAGTGCATCGATTGTCAGAACGATATATCCCATTGCACCCAATAGCGCCGGTCAGAATCGCGGATCGACAGCAAGGGGTCCTCGACGACCAAGTGGCTCACCTGGAAGTTCAATTTGTTGGCATGCCCGTTCAAGTAGTAGGTCATGACACCACTGAATTCTTCTTGAAGGTTGTTGCCGACATCGACATCCGGATCGACGAAAGCATAGCGGCCGGCGAACTCGAGATTTTGCGGGAAAGCTGACCAAGCGAAGTGAGGGAAATAGCCTGCCTGGGCATATAAGCCGAGCAAATCGACAGTGCGTCCGGCGACACCGCGTTGAAGTAACGTGTCGCGTACCTCTTTCCAATGTAATTCCTGCTGAAAGGAAAATCCTCGCCATTTGAATCGAGTTTCTTCCATCATCTGGTTGACGCGATACTGGCCGGGCAGGCCGACTACGAAGCCAGGCAAGGCGCGGCAGCTTCGGTTGTCCGTCTCAAACGCGGTGCAGGCGCTCTTGTTGGTCGCGGCAGCAAAAGCGAAATTGAGCGCTGGTTGCTCGTGATATTCCACATCTCCTTGTGAAAAAGACATCTCGCCGCCGAGTGCGTTCCACTGCAAGCGCCCTGACCACATCATGTTGTCGTCGTCATTTTCTCGTTCACCGACACCGAGGCCGGCGAAGACTCCCACCGCATAACTCAAATCAAAATGAGAGTCTGCGAACAGTCGGCCAAAGACCTGGATGCCTTGCTGGCGATCGACGGTGAAAATGTCGTTTACGATAGAACGATTGACGAACTGCTGCTTTCCCGATGATGTGACACGTTCGTCATTGAACAAGACCTTGCCGCGGCCAACACGTAGCTGCGCCGATTCGAACTTGCCGAGGTTTAGATAGAAATCTCGCAGCACAGGCTGCGACCAGTCATATTGCAGGTAGAAGCTCAGCCATGGCCAGAACGCATTACCAGCCAATTTGGTCCGCGCACGACGGACCATGAATGAACTTTTGTCTTGCTGTAATGCGGCGACGGTTCTCGGATCCCTGTCAAAAGGGTTGGCGTAGCGGAATTGCAGCCGGTTCTGGATAGCGAGTGCATAACGGCCGTCGCTTGTCCGGACTTCGAAGCCCTTTTTGCCGTAGCCGGCGGTGAGCGTGTCTTCATGGTTCTGCGCCGATGTGGGCTGAATCTCCTCGGCTACCCGCTTTGGCGGTATCCGTGTGTCGCCAGGCATGGCTATCGGCGCGGTATCTGCGACGGAACCGTGGTTAGGATCATTACTCGTCGTAGACGACTGCGGTCCGGACGCGGCCGTCAGCGCTGATTCGGAGTGCGGGGCTTCGGCGGTTTCGTCTATCCTGACAAAGCTGCCGAGTCGCACACGATTTGGGCCGGGTTCGGTGAATACCTGTTTGGTCGCGGTATCCACATACAGTTCCAGACCCTCGCCCGCGTTTACTGTTGTCGATAGCGCGCAAAGCACTATCGCGAAAGCGATGCCGAACGCGGCGCTGCGGCGCTGCGCGAATCGCCGAGTATCGATTTTCGAATCGGCACCCCAGATCAGGAGATTTGTGACAAATGCGGCGCGGCCGCGCCAAGGTGCAATGAAATGCTTTTGACGGGATTTGTTCATCTAGATAAACCAAAGTAAATTTTAAAATCAGATAGTTAAATAACATTTAGGAACGCGGAGAATTTGCCGCACGCTCGGGCCCGGTGAATTTTGTGACATTTACATTACAGATTCATGACAAAAAGAGGTCAGTTTGTTGCGAAACCTTAACTGAACAGTCATGAAAACCCGGCCCAATGCCCGTACTCGCCGTTCGAGATCGCTCGGATTGCCGTGATGCGCGCAAGGCGCGATGGAAACGGTTCGGGGACTTGTCAGAAATTTCGTCTCAGTATAATTTTGTTCTCTGGATGAAAATATCGAGGTGACTGCCCATGTGCGGCATCGTTGGCCTGTTCGCCAAGCGTCCGGCGTTCGAGGCAGAGCTCGGACGTCATTTCGCAACCATGCTGGAGGAAATGACCGATCGCGGCCCGGACAGCGCGGGCTTCGCCGTCTACCGCGATGCGGTGCCCTTCGGCCAGATCAAGCTCACGCTGCTGGCGCCCGCGGAATTTTCCTGGCCCGATTTCGCGGCTGCGGTCGAGAACGGCTTCGACGACATTCACGGCCTGCATCTGCACGGCAACCATGCCGTACTCATCGCCAGTGTGTGGGCGCCCGAGTTGATCGACTGGTTGCGAAAGTCGTTTCCACAGCTGCGCATCCTGAGTTCGGGCGGATCGATCGAGATCTACAAGGAAAAAGGCCTGCCCAAGTGCGTCATCGACCATTTCGATGTCGCCGCGATGAGTGCGACGCATGCCCTGGGCCATACCCGCATGGCGACCGAGAGCGCCGTCACCACCGAGCATTCGCATCCGTTCTCGACCGGCGACGATCTCTGCCTCGTGCACAATGGTTCGCTGTCCAACCACAATCGCCTGCGTACGGATCTGCGCAAGCGCGGCGTACATTTCCAGACGGACAATGACAGCGAGGTCGCGGCGGGTTATCTCACCTGGCGACTGCGCGAGGGCGACACGCTGGAGGCGGCACTCAGTGCCGCCATCGACGCGCTGGATGGTTTCTATACGTTCGCCGTCGGCACGCGCGAGGGCTTCGCGGTGCTGCGCGATCCGATCGCCTGCAAACCGGCTGTCATCGCCGAACATGACGACTGGGTCGCGATGGCCTCGGAGTACCGCGCGATCGCCCATCTGCCGGGCGCGGATCAGGCCACGGCGTGGGAGCCCGAGCCCGGGCGCATCTACACCTGGAGTCATTGACGTGACGCATCTGGTCGATCTCGCCGAGCAGTTCACGCGCGATCTGAACGCCGCGCTGCACGCGGCCAATGGCACCAGCACGCCCGAGCAGTGGCGGGTGATCAATCCGCGCGGCCTGCATAATCTCGCCGTCGGCGTCGATGCGCCGCTGCACATCGCGATCGAGGGTCATGTCGGCTACTACTGCGCCGGCATGAACAAGTATGCCCATATCACCGTGTACGGCAACGCCGGTCCGGGCGTCGCCGAGAACATGATGTCGGGGCTGGTGCGGATCACCGGCAGCGCCTCGCAGTATGCCGGGGCCAGCGCGCACGGCGGGCTCATCGTCATCGAGGGCGATGCCAGCTCGCGCTGCGGCATCTCCATGAAAGGCGTCGATATCGTGGTCCGCGGCAACACCGGGCACATGAGTGCCTTCATGGCGCAGAGCGGACGCCTGGTGGTGTGCGGCGACGCCGGCGATGCGCTGGGCGACTCGCTCTACGAGGCGCGCCTGTATGTGCGCGGCACCGTCGCGAGCCTGGGCGCCGATTGCATCGAGAAATCGATGAAGGACAAACACAAACGCGAGCTCGAACAGCTCCTCGAGGAAGCGGGGATCAGCGGCGCCGACGCCGGCGAGTTCCGTCGCTTCGGTTCGGCGCGCGAGCTCTATCATTTCAAGGTGGACAACGCCGATGCCTACTGAACGTCGCGGCCGCAAGCCGCCCCGGCCCGACCCGGATGAACTGCACTCGCGCTTGCGCGAATCGGCGAGCTTCCCGCGCCAGGTCATCCAGGAGATCCAGCGGGCCGCCGAAACCGGCATCTACGACATCCGCGGTTTCGGTGCGAAGCGTCGTGTGCCGTGTTTCGACGATCTGCTGTTCCTGGGCGCGAGCATGTCGCGCTATCCTCTGGAAGGCTATCGCGAGAAATGCAGCACCGCGGTGTCCCTGGGCACGCGCTACGCCAAGAAACCCATCGAGTTGGCCATCCCCATCACGATCGCCGGCATGAGTTTCGGCGCGCTGTCCGGGCCGGCCAAGGAAGCGCTCGGCCGCGGCGCGACCTTGGCCGGCACCAGCACCACCACCGGTGACGGCGGCATGACCGCCGAGGAGCGCGAGCATTCGAATCTGCTGGTCTACCAGCTGCTGCCGTCGCGCTACGGCATGAATCCGGACGACCTGCGCCGTGCCGATGCCATCGAGGTCGTGGTCGGGCAGGGCGCGAAGCCGGGCGGCGGCGGCATGCTGCTGGGCCAGAAGATTTCGCGGCGCGTTGCCGCCATGCGCGACCTGCCCGAGGGCATCGATCAGCGCTCGGCCTGCCGTCATCCTGACTGGACCGGGCCTGACGACCTCAAGATCAAGATTCTGGAATTGCGCGAGATCACCGACTGGCAGGTACCGGTCTACATCAAGATAGGCGCGGCCAGGACCTATTACGATACTGCCCTCGCGGTCAAATCGGGCGCCGACGTCATCGTGCTCGACGGCATGCAGGGCGGTACCGCGGCGACCCAGGACGTGTTCATCGAGCATGTCGGCATTCCGATCCTGCCGGCCCTGCGCCAGGCGGTCGAAGCGCTGCAGGAACTCGATATGCACCGCAAGGTGCAGCTCGTCGTCTCGGGCGGGATCAGGAGCGGCGCCGATGTCGCCAAGGCCCTGGCCATGGGCGCCGATGCGGTCTCCATCGGCGTCGCGGCGCTGATTGCGCTCGGCGACAACAGCCCCGCGTTCGAGGATGACTACAACGCGCTCGGCACTTCGGCCGGCTACTACGACGACTGGCACGAAGGGCGTGACCCGGCCGGGATCTCGACCCAGGACGACAAGCTCGCCGCACGCTTCGACCCCGAGCAGGGCGGACGCCGCCTGGCCAATTATCTCAAAGTGCTGACGCTCGAGACGCAGACCCTGGCGCGCGCCTGCGGCAAGAGCCATGTACACAATCTCGAACCGGAAGACCTGGTCGCGTTGACCCTCGAGGCGGCGGCGATGGCCAGGGTGCCGCTCGCCGGCACGGACTGGATCCCGGGGCACGGCAAGTTCTGACATCGCGCGCGGCGCGGCTCACAGTAGGAGGAAGGCGACATGGCAACCGATCTCGCGCAGATCGCGAAAGGCAAGGGCATCAAGTATTTCCTGATCGGTTTCGTCGACACCTTCGGCGGTTTGCGGGCCAAGCTGGTGCCGACGCGCGCGATCAAGACCATGCAGCGGGATGGCGCCGGCTTCGCCGGTTTCGCCGCCTGGCTGGACATGACCCCGGCCGATCCCGACATGTTTGCCAGACCCGATCCGACGAGCCTGATGCCCTTGCCGTGGAATCCGGAGGTGGCCTGGGTCGCGGCCGATCTGTGGATGAACGGGGTCGAGGTCGAGAGCGCACCGCGCACCGTGCTCAAGCGCCAGATCGCGCGCGCCGCCAAGGCCGGCTATCGCATGAAGACCGGTGTCGAGTGTGAGTATTTCCTGGTCACGCCGGACGGCAGTGCGATTTCCGACGCTGCGGACAATCAGGTCAAGCCGTGCTACGACCAGCAGGCCCTGATGCGCCGCTTCCCGGTCATCCGCGAGATCTGCGATGCCATGCAGACCCTGGATTGGGGGCCGTATCAGAACGATCACGAAGATGCCAACGGCCAGTTCGAGATGAACTGGGATTACGACGATGCCCTGATCACCGCCGATCGCCATGTGTTCTTCAAATACATGGTCAAGACCATCGCCGAGAATCACGGCCTGCGTGCCACCTTCATGCCCAAGCCCTTCACCAACCTGACCGGCAACGGCTGTCATACCCATGTGTCCTTGTGGGACAAGACGGGCGCGAAGAATCTGTTTCTGAACGGGAAAGACGAACTCGGGCTGTCGAGCGTGGCTTATCAATTCCTTGGCGGCATACTGCATAATGCGACCGCGCTCTGCGCGGTGTTCAATCCCACCGTCAACAGCTACAAGCGCATCAACGCACCGGTGACGAGTTCGGGTGCGACCTGGTCGCCCAATGCAGTGACCTACGCCGGCAACAACCGTACTCACATGATTCGCGTGCCCGATGCAGGCCGCTTCGAACTGCGCCTGATGGACGGCTCGACCAATCCCTACCTGTCACAGGCGGCCGTACTCGCCGCGGGCCTCGACGGCATCGGCAACAAGCGTGATCCGGGCAAGCCGACACACATCAACATGTACACCGAAGGCCACAAGATCAAATCGGCGCCGCGCCTGCCGGCGAGCCTGCTCGATGCCTTGCGTCTGCTGGAAAAGAACAAGGCGCTGCGCGAGGCCTGGGGCGAGGAGGTGGTGGACTCGTTCATCAAGCTCAAGATGCAGGAGTGGACGTCGTACACTGCGCATCTGTCGGAGTGGGAACGGCGTAATACGCTGGACTGTTGAGGATTACGGGGTTCTACCATCGCCATGTCCTTGCGGCTGCTCAAATACGCCTTCATCGAGGACTATGTCGAGCCGCGCTGGTTCAATACGCCCGCGTCGCTGGCCGAGAGCTACGATGTGGTCATCATCGGCGCGGGCGGGCACGGCCTGGCCTGTGCCTACTACCTGGCCCACGATCACGGCATCACCAATGTTGCGGTGCTCGACCAGAGCTATCTCGGCGGCGGCAATACCGGGCGCAACACCACCATCATCCGTTCGAATTACCTCACCCCCGAGGGCGTGGCCTTCTATGACGCGAGCCTGGCCCTGTTCCGCGATTTATCCGGCGCGCTCGAGACCAACATCTTCTATTCCGAGCGCGGCCATTACACGCTCGCCCACAGTGAAGCGACGCTGCGCACGGCGCGCTGGCGGGCCGAGGTCAACAAGCATTTCGGTGTCGACAGCGAGGTCGTGGGAGTCGATGAAATCACCCGCGCCGTACCCATGATGGATCTCACCTGCGGTGGTAATCACGCCGTCGAGGGCGCGCTCTACCATGCCCCGGGGGCGGTCGCCCGGCACGACGCGGTAGCCTGGGGCTATGCCCGCCAGGCGTCCGCGCGCGGCGTCGAGATCCATCCCTACACGCAGGTCACCGGCATCGAGACGACGTCCGGGCGGGTGAGCGGCGTGGTCACCACGCGCGGCACGATCAAGACCGGCGCCGTGCTCTCGGCCGTTGCCGGTCATACGCCGACCGTGCTCGGCATGGTGGGTTTGGCCAGTCCGATCGAAATCTTCCCGCTGCAGGCCTGTGTCACCGAACCGGTCAAGCCCTGGCTCGATACCATCATCGTCTCCGGCAGCCTGCATCTGTACATCTCGCAGAGCGCGCGCGGCGAACTCGTCATGGGGGCGGCGCTCGACCCGACCGAGCTCCACCAGCGCCGCTCGACGTTCGAGTTCGTCAGCGGGCTCGCCGATCAGATGCTCGATCTGTTTCCCTTTATGGGCGGCCTCAAGATCAATCGCCAGTGGGCCGGCATGGCGGATATGACCCCAGACTTCGCGCCGGTCATGGGCACGACCCCGGTCGACGGTTTCTATCTCGATGCCGGCTGGGGCACCTGGGGCTTCAAGGCCACCCCGATCAGCGGCAAGACCATGGCCTCGACCATCGCCAATCAGCGCGACGATGCGCTCATCACCGGCTTCAATCTGGATCGTTTCGAACGCTTCACCCTGGTCGGCGAGAAGGGCGCGGCGGCGATCGGGCATTGAGGTCATGAAGTACGCGGATTTTCCCTTGCTCGGCCGCCGCCCGGTCACTGAGTTCCAGACCAGCGGCGTGCTCGAGCCCGAGCCTGCCGAACTCGGCGACTGTACACCAGGGCGCTGGGTCTATGAACGCACCAGCGTGCCGCGCGAACGCACCGAGTGGTGGTACCACACGCCTTCCCGCCTGTGGTTCAAAGTACGCCGCGACACCGGCACGGACATCATTCTCGCTATCGAAGCGGCGCGGCATCGATGAGCAGCCGTCTGCCGCCGCACGCGGGCGAATGGATCGATCGATCTCAGACGATCGATTTCAGCTACGAAGGGGAACGCATCGAGGCTTTCCGTGGCGACGTCATCTCCAGCGCGGTGATGGCGGGCGGGCGGCGTATCCTGGCCCGGAGCTTCAAGTACCACCGGCCGCGCGGCGTCCTGTCGCTGGCCAATCACGACGCCAATGTGCTGGTCGAGACCTGCTCGCGCACCAACATTCGCGCCGATGTCGTGGCGCCCGAGGCCGGCGCCGAGTATCGCGCGGTCAATACCTGGGGCGGTGTGCGCTGCGATGCCGGGCAAGTGCTCGGACTGCTCGCGCCGCTGCTTCCGGCAGGCTTTTACTACAAGGCTTTTTATCGGCCGGCTTGCCTCTTTCCGTGGTGGGAGAAACTCATCCGCCGTGCCGCAGGGCTGGGCCGGGTCGATACACAGGCGACGGCCGCACGCGTACCGGGCAGCCATCGCTGGTGCGATGTGCTCGTTATCGGCGCGGGTGCCAGCGGCCTGGCTGCGGCGCGGCGCCTGGCCGCGGCCGGCGTGCGCGTGGTGCTGGCCGACGAGCAGGCCCGTCCCGGCGGCAGTCTCCGGCATCTGCGCGCCGGTGAAGCCGGCGCGCGTGAGCTGCTCGCCGAGCTGCCCACGACACTCGCTGATGTCACCGTCTTGAGCGGCCATGTGGCGGCGGCCTACTATCCCGATCACGGCGTGCCCCTGGTCGGCCCGGACGGTATTACGTTCGTGCACGCCAGGCGCGTGATCGTCGCTACCGGCCTGTACGAACAGCCAGCCGTGTTCCGCAACAACGACCTGCCCGGGGTGATGCTGACCGGCGCTGCGGCACGTCTTGCCCACCTCTATGCGGTGCGGCCGTTCGCCACCGGGGTGATGCTGGCCGGCCATCCGCAAGCCTGCGCGCAGGCCGTGGTCTTGCGCGAACTCGGCGTACCGCTGGAAGCGGTCATCGATCTGGGCAATGTCGATGACGCGGCACTCGAGGCGGCGCGTGCGGCCGGCCTGCAGGTCATCGCCGACGTGAACAGCATCGAAGCGCGCGCCAGCGGCGGTGAACTCGCTGCTCTCACCGTGCGTGCGCACAGCGGAGGGCTGGTGCAGACGCTGGACTGCGACGGCGCGGTCATGAGCATGGGCTGGGCGCCAGCCGCCAGTCTTCTGGTCCAGGCCGGTGCCCGCATGGCTCACGACGCGGCCGTCGGCCACAGCGTGCCCCAGGCACTACCGCCCGGTGTCTTCGCCGCGGGCAGTGTCAACGGCGTGTTTGCTCTGGCCGACCGGCGCGCCGACGGCGCAGCGGCCGCGGCGGCCGCGCTGGCCAGCCTCGGCCGCGGCAGCGCCGCCGTCCAGGCGCCGCCGCGCGCGCGCGCTCCCCAATCGCACCCCTATCCCGTCTTTCCGCATCCGCGCGGCAAGGCCTTCGTCGATTTCGACGAAGACCTGACCATCGGCGATTTGCACACCGCGGTGCGCGAAGGCTTCGATGCCATCGAGCTGGTCAAGCGCTACACCACCATCGGCATGGGGCCGAGCCAGGGCAAGACCTCGAACATGAACGGCCTGCGCATCGTCGCCGGCCTGACCGGACAGAGCGTCGGTGCGGTCGGTGCGACCACGCCGCGGCCGTTCGTGTATCCGGTGCCCATGGCGCAGCTCGCCGGGCGCCGCCTGCGCCGGGTGTGGCGCACACCACTGCACGACTGGCATGTTGGGCAGGCGGCGCAGATGAAAGAAGCCGGCACCTGGCTGCGACCGCTGAGCTACGGCGCCGGTCCATCGCGTGCGCGTATCGAACGTGAATACGCCGCCGTGCGTGGAGCAGTCGGGCTGATCGACGTCTCCACCCTGGGCAAACTCGAGATCTTCGGTCGTGATGCGCGCGCGCTGCTCGACTATGCCTATCCGGTCGGCTTCGCCAGGCTGGTCCCCGGGATGACCCGTTATGTCTTCATGACCGACGGCGGCGGCACCCTGGTCGACGACGGCGTTTGCGCCTGCCTCGGTACGGATCACTATTACCTCACCACGACCAGTTCACAGGCCCAGCACGTCCTGCGTCAGCTCGAACTCTACGCCGCGCAGCTCGAATTGGAGGTGGCCGTGGTCGAGCGCACCTTCAACTGCGGCGCGCTCAATCTGGCCGGGCCAGACGCGCGTCGAGTGCTCGCCGCGCACACAGATGTCGATCTCTCGGCGTCTGCCTTTCCCTATCTGGCCTGCCGCGAAGGCACGGTGGCGGGTGTGCCGGCGCGGCTGATGCGGGTCGGCTTCGTCGGTGAGCTCGGCTACGAGATCCATGTCAATGCGCATGCGCTGGGCACGTTGTGGCAGGCCTTGTGCGACGCCGGAGCGGCGCACGGTCTGCTGCCGTTCGGCGTCGACACCCAGCGGCTGCTGCGTCTGGATAAAGGCCATGTGATAGTCGGCCACGATAGCGACGGCACCACCAACCCCTTCGAAGTGGGCCTCGGCCGCGCCATCGCCAAGTCCAAGACGCGCTGCGTCGGCCGCCATGCGCTGGCTGTGCTCGGCGAGCGGGTAACCCGCCAGCTGATCGGTTTCAGCTGCGCCGACCCGCGCGCCGCGGCGATCGAAGAATGTCATCTGGTCATCGACGGCGAACGCATCGCCGGGCGCGTGACCAGCGTCGGCTGGAGCCCGCACTGCGCGGCAGTCATCGGGCTCGCCATGGTCGAGAACCCTCTCGCCGTGAGCGGCGAACGCTGCCGGGTACGCGTCACCGACCGCAGCCTGATCGACGTCGAGGTAGTGCCACTGCCGTTCTATGACCCGGGCAATACGCGCCAGCATGACACTACTGAGGAGGCCGGACATGGCGGCTGAATCAACGCAACACGCGAGCCGCGAGAGCCCGCTGCTGGCCGATCTCCGCGGCCCGCGGTTCAGTGTGGCCGTGCATCACGGCATGCGTATCGCCGAACGAACCGACGGCGCGCCACCGGCCGACGGCTTCGTGGTCGATGTCAGCGCCATCCCCAGGCGGCTCATTGCCGGTAGCGGTGCGGCACAGTGGCTCGAGGCGCACGGCCTGCCATGCCCCGGCGATGTGCAGGGCTGGTGTGCACTCGGTGCCGGCGGTTTGGTGGCGCAAATCCACTACGGGCAGTACCTGGTCATCGACCAGCCCGATGGCGGCGCAGCGCCGGCGCTGTTCGCCGACAGTCCTGATCGCGGCGCAGATGTCCTCATCCTCGATCACGACCAGGCCGATATCGCCGTCAGTGGCAGCGCACGGGACGCCGTGCTGGCCGAACTGTGTGCCGTCGAGATGGATTACACAGCTGACGACTGGCGCAGTGTGCGCCTCGCCCATTGCGATGTCGGCCTGTGGCAGCTCAGTGCGCCGGTTCCCCATACGCGCGTACTGTGTACGCCGGCCGATGCCCGGTTCCTCTTCGGTGTGCTGCGCGAATGCGTGACGGCGGCGGCCGGCGAGGTCGTCGGATTCACGGATTATTTGGCTTTGACGGCTGCGCGAACCGTGTGTTAGCCGGCGCAGTAGTCACCAGCCAGGCGTCAGAGGTCGAGTACCCATTGGATGATGAGTTTGGCGACGAAGCCGACCATGCCGAAAGCGAGCCCCAGGAACAGCACGAAGGTGCCGAAGCGTCCGGCATTCGATTCGCGGGCGAGCTGGACGATGATGAACAGCATGTAGAGCATGAAGGCAGCGATGCCGATGGTCAGCCCGAAATGGGCGATTTCCGCTTCGGTGAAGCCGAGCACGGTATTACCCATCGTCGACGCTCCCGTCGCGCGGCGGTAGGTTCTGGGCATCGACGGTTTCGCGATAGACATGCCAGCTGGCGTGGCCGAGCAGCGGCACGACGATGACGAGGCCGAGCAGTAATGTCATGACGCCGAGCAGGCTCATGGCCATGATGAGTGCGACCCACAAGGCCATGGGCAGCGGGTTGATCACGACCACCCGCCAGCTGGTCAGCACGGCATCCAGCACAGCGATGCGCCGGTCGAGCAGCAGCGGCAGGGTGATGACGCTGGAAGCGAACACCGGTGCCGCGAGCACGCCGCCGAGCATCAGCCAGATCTCGAACAAATAGCCTTCGCGAGCGAGCACGACATGGTGGACGAAATCCAGCGGTTCGCGTACCGCCAGCGGTGAATAGGCCGTGATCAAGGAAGCCGAAGTGACTACCCAGCCGCTACCCGCCAGCCCCAGCAGCAAGCCGAAACGGACCAGGCGCCAATCGTGGGTGGGACGTCCCCGCCAACTCAACCAGGTGCGCAGTACCAGGGCGAAGCTCGCAGCGCCGCCGTGCTCGAGCGTGCGGCTTACCGCATACAGGCCGACGGCGAGTACCGGTGCGACGATCAGAAAACCGGAGAAGGCGCCGGCCAGGAACCAGAAACGGTCTCCGGCGAGGGCGAGCAGGCTGGCACCGAAACCCGCTACGACGGCCCCGTGAACGACGCCGATCGCGGGTGCTCGCGCGAAATCGCGCCACGCCAGCTTCAGCCAATGCAGCGGGTGGCGCAATGTCACGGGTCGGATCAGGGGGCGTGGTGATGGTGTCGATGGCATGTCGATCCTCGGGCGTGGTGGAGGGGCGGCCCGATTGTCATGGTCGCGGCGCGTTGCCACCGCCGCATCACCCAGGACTCGTACACAAGGACTGCCGGCGCCGGGTGATTTACACTGTGCTCGACCGGCTGCCGGGGCGCAGTCGGCAGCGCGGGAAGTGCCATGGCCGCCAGGCTCATCAGGGAGTCATTATGCATCGCGTCTTGATTGCGGACGACAAGGAGGAGAACCGCTATTACCTCGAGGCGTTACTCAGTGGCCACGGTTACACGGTGGATTGCGCCCGGCACGGCGCCGAGGCCCTCGCGATAGCGCGTGAAACGCCGCCTGACGTGATCATCTCCGATCTGCTCATGCCGGTGATGGACGGCTACACGCTGCTGTGGCAGTGGAAAGCCGATGCGCGGCTGCGCGACGTTCCCTTCATCGTCTACACCGCGACCTACACCGAGCCGGAGGACGAAAAGCTCGCACTCGAACTGGGCGCCGATGCCTTCATTCTCAAACCCGCCGAGCCGGACGAGTTTATCGCCCGCCTGCGCGACATCCAGTCACGCCCCGCAGCCGCCGCGGCGGAGCGCGGCGGGCAGGCGACGAAGGATGAGGAAATCCACAAGGACTACAACCAGGTTCTCGTACGCAAGCTCGAAGAGAAGACCATTCAGCTCGAAGAGGCCAATCGTGCGCTGCAGCGGGACATCGCCCAGCGTCAGGCGACCGAGGCCGCACTGCGGGCAAGCGAGGAGCGTTTTCGGCAGATCGCGGAGAACATCGCCGAAGTGTTCTGGCTGACCGATCCGGGCAAGCAGCAGATGATCTACGTCAGTCCTGCGTACGAAACCATCTGGGGCCGCCCCATCGCCGGCGTTTATGACGACCCCGGGAGCTGGTTGGCGACCATCCACGCGGAGGATCGTCAGCGGGTGACGGCTGCTGTCGCCAGCCAGGCCGCTGGCGGCTATCAGGAAACCTATCGCATCGTCAGGCCCGACGGCTCGATACGCTGGATTCGCGACCGCGCCTTCCCGGTGCACGACGCCGACAGGACTGTCTACCGCATCGCCGGTGTTGCGGACGACATCACGGAGCGACAGGCGCTGGAAGACCAGTTGCGACAATCCCAGCGCCTGGAGTCGGTGGGTAGTTTGACCGGCGGCGTTGCGCACGATTTCAATAATCTGCTGACGGTGATACTCGGCAACGCCGAGCTGCTCTCCGAGGTGCTCGATCAGACATCCGAAGAGGGCGCACTGGCGGACATGATCGTTCGCGCGGCGCAGCGCGGTGCGAATTTGACCCAGCGGCTGCTGGCTTTCGCACGCAGGCAAGCGCTCGACCCGCAGGCGGTGGACGTCAACGAGCTCATCGGGACCCTGGATGGCCTGCTCCGGCGCACCCTCGGCGAGCACGTCGACATCGTCCTCGACTGCGGCGCGGATGTGTGGCCGGCGATGATCGATCCGGGGCAGCTCGAAACGGCCCTGCTCAATCTCGCCATCAATGCGCGCGACGCAATGAGCGCGAGCGGCCGGCTGACGATCACGACCGGCAAGCACGTAGCGGCGGGCGATGCGTCCGACGCCGGCGATGGCGCGGTTCTGGCTGCCGGTGACTACGTGCGCCTCACTATCCGTGACACCGGCACCGGCATTGCGCCGGAGGATCTGGAGCGCGTGTTCGAGCCGTTTTTCACGACCAAAGCAACCGGTAAAGGCACCGGACTCGGGCTTGCCATGGTCTATGGCTTCATCAAGCAATCCGGCGGTGACGTGCGTCTGTTTTCACGCCTGGATCAAGGGACGTGCGTGGATCTGTACCTGCCGCGCGCCGCGGTCGAGCACGTGCCCGCCATTGTCGCCGAACCCTCGCCCGTGATTGGCGGTTCGGCGATCATTTTGCTGGTCGAAGACGACGAACTGGTGCTGCGCTACGCCCGCGGCCAGCTCACCGCGCTCGGCTACGAGGTCCTGGAGGCACCGGATGGCCCGGCCGCGATGGCCATCATCCGGCTGCGCGAGGACATCGATCTGCTGTTCTCCGACGTGGTGATGTCCGGCGGCATGAGCGGGCCCGAGCTCGCGGAGGCCGCAAGCGAGCTGCGGCCGGCGTTGAAGGTGCTCTATACCTCGGGCTATTCCGAGGATGCCATCGTTCACCGCGGCCGCCTGCGCCCCGGGGTACGCCTGCTGCAGAAACCTTACCGGCGGGCCGATCTGGCGGCAGCGATCCGCGAAGCCCTGATCTGAAACCCAGTCAGGGCCCGGGCGAATCTTCCGCGCCCGGTGCGGCATTCTTTGCCAAGCCGAATACCCACAGCACGCCGCCCTGCGGCACGCGTACGTCGCCGTCCCAGGCTTTGTTGAGATAGTCCTGCTTGCGTTGCGCATCGACGCCCCAGCCGGACAGCACGGCGACATACTGGCGGCCATCGACGGCATAGCTCACGGGCACGCCGGTGACGCCGGAGTTGGTGCGCTGCTGCCACAGGACCGCGCCAGTGTTGGCGTCGAAGGCACGGAAGTAGCGATCGTTGGTGCCGCCGGCAAAGACCAGTCCGCCGGCGGTGGTAAGCACCGGTCCCCAGTTGTGCGATTCGAAGGTGGTCGTCCACACGCGCTTGCCGGTCGCCATGTCCCAGGCCTGCAGTTCACCGATGTGTTCTCGCGCAGCCGCCGTGGGGATCACTTCCAGGGTTTCGAAGGTCACGCCCAGGTAGAGCTCACCGGGCCGATATCTGGCCGTCTCCCCGGTGAAGGCGCTGCACAGGTTCTCGTTGGCCGGGATGTAGAGATAGCCGGTTTGCGGGTTGTAGGCTTCAGGGGGCCAGTCCTTGCCGCCCCACAGGCTGGGACAGAACTCGGTACGCTGCCCGGTGCGCGGGACGCGGGTGGGGTCGTAGCTCGGTCGTCCCGATTCGGGGTCGATGGCGGTGAACACATTTTGTTCGACATAACGCGTGGCATCGACGAAGCGGATGTCATCGGCGCTGCGTTCGAGACGCCAGATATAACCGTTGCGGCCGGCATGGACCAGCCCCCGCACGGTGCGCCCGCCGTGCGGGAAGTCGATGAGCAGGGGCGCGGTCACTTCATCCCAGTCCCAGGCGTCGTTCCAGTGGTACTGGTGATGGGCGCGTATGTCGCCGCTGTCGATGTCCAGCGCGACGACCGAATTCGAATAGAGATTGTCGCCGGGCCGCTGATCGGCCATCCATGGACCGGCGTTGCCGGTACCCCAGTACGTCAGGCGCGTGGCCGGATCGTAACTGCCGGTGATCCACACCGGGACGCCGCCGCGTTTCCAGGCATCATCGCTCCAGGTTTCGAAGCCCGCTTCGCCCGGCCCTGGCACCATGAAGGTCTTCCACAAGGATTCGCCGCTGGCCGCGTCGAAGGCCTGGATGTAACCGCGGATGCCGAATTCGCCGCCGGACAGGCCGATGAGGATCCTGCCTTCTACCGCGAGCGGCGCGAGCGTCATGTAATAGCCGGCAAGATAATCCGCCACTTCGATATCGAACACGACCTCGCCCGAACGCGCGTCGAGTGCAACCAGATGGGCGTCGACCGTGGCGAGGTAGACCCGCTCGCCCCACAAGGCCACGCCGCGATTGGTCGGGTGGAGCTGGAAGAGATCGTCCGGTAGTTCGCGCCGGTAGCGCCATAGTTCATCGCCCGTCCGTGCATCCAGTGCGATGACCTGGTTGCGCGGCGTCGAGATGAACATGATGCCGTCGTTGACCAGCGGTGGCGCTTGATGGCCTTCGTTGACGCCGGTCGAAAAGGCCCATAGTGGCACCAGACGCTCGACATTCCGTGTATCGATCTCGGCCAGCGGGCTGTAACCCCAGCTGTCGTAGGTGCGCCGGTACATGAGCCAGTCGCCGTCGGCGGGCGCGGCCAGACGTTCGGCGGTCACCGCTGCGTAATCGAAGGCGAGTACCGGGCTCGTGATCGATAGAACGAGCAGCACCAGGCGGGCCCTTAGGACCCTGGCCAAAATTATCTGTACATTTGGCCGCCCCTGAGCGGCCGCTGCGGCGTTGCGTTTTTTGGCAATAGTCCCGCTAT
>JBBDTC010000297.1:0-2987 GCA_040904625.1 Gammaproteobacteria bacterium | reverse complement strand
AGCGGGGGCGGGTGGCTCAGGAACTGCTGGGGGCTCGCAGTGTATCCATAGGCGCCGGATTGCAGCACGACGACCAGATCGCCGATGGCGACGGGCGGTACGTCGATGCGGTCGGCGACGAGGTCGAGCGGGGTACACAGCGGCCCGACGATGGAGACTGTCTGCTGCGCTGGTTGGTCAAGGCGATTGCCGATGACGACGGGATAATTCTTGCGCAGGATCTGGCCGAAGTTGCCGGAATTGGCAAGATGGTGGTGCAGGCCGCCGTCGACCATGACGAAGGTGTGTTCCTGTGAAACCTTGATGTCGCTGACGCGGCACACATAGTAGCCGGCTTCACCGACCAGATAGCGCCCGAGCTCGAGCACGATTTCGATGCCTTCGAGCGCCCGGGCATGGTGGTCGAGGGTCTCGTCGAGCGCCCCGCCCACGGCCGCCACATCGAGCGGCTCGTCGCCGGGGAAGTAGGGGATGCCGTAGCCGCCGCCGATGTTGAGGAAACGGGGGCGGCTGCCGGCCTGACCGCAGAGCTCTACGGCCAACGCGACGGTCAATCGATTGGCTTCGATGATCGAGTCCGCATTCAGGTTCTGCGAGCCGCAAAAAATATGCAGGCCTTCGAACACAAGGCCGAGGTCGTGCAGCCGCACGATGGCGGCCGGGACCCGTTCCGCGTCGATCCCGAACTGGCGCGGGCTGCCGGACATCTTCATGCCCGAACCTTTCAATTCGAACGCCGGGTTGACGCGCAAGGCCACGCGCGCGCGCACCCCTAGCGTCGCCGCCCACGCGGCAATCCGTTCGAGCTCGGTTTCCGATTCGCAGTTGATACAGATGCCGGCCGCCACGGCCGCGCGCAGTTCGTGCTCCTGCTTGGCTGGCCCCGCGAAGCTGATCTCGCTCGGCGGCATACCGCTGTCGAGGGCGACCAGCATTTCGCGCTGCGAGGCGACATCGAAACCGTCGACCAGGCCGCGCATGTGGGCGACCACCGCCGGCATGGGGTTGGCCTTGATCGCATAGTGCAGCGATACGCGGGCCGGCAGGGCCGCACGCAGCGCCGCCACGCGCTCATCCAGTGCCGCACGGTCGTAGGCATAGAAGGGCGTGCGTCCCACCCGATCGGCCAGGCGGCCGAGCGGCACGTCGTTGATCAGCAGCTCGCCCTGATCGGCGCAGATGGACTCGAGGCGGCCGTGGCGAGGTTTGTTCCGGGTCATGTCGACATTGCTCGATTGGCATCGGCATTGAACAAATTGGCGTGGCTGCGCGCCAGTTGGGTGCGGTCGATCTTGCCATTCGGATTGTGCAGCATTTCGTCGGTGACGATGACCTGCAGCGGCACCATGTAGTTCGGTAGTGCACGCCGGCAGGCCGTGACGATGTCGCTTTCATCGACGGTGCTGGCGGGCAGCAGGCGCACGATGAGGACGACCGCCTGCCCCAGTTCGGCGTGGGGTACGCCAATGGCGGCAACCGTTTCGACCCCGCCGTGCGCATACACGACTTCTTCGACCTCCTCCGGGCTGACCCGGTAGCCCGAGGTCTTGATCATGCCGTCGGTGCGGCCGACGAAATAGAGATAGCCGTCCTCGTCCATGCGCACGGTATCGCCCGACCAGACCGCGAGTTCTTGTGTGGGGATCCCTGCCGGCCGGCCCGGTACCGGTTTGAAGCGGGTCGCCGTGCGTTCGGGATCGTTCCAATAGCCGAGTGCCACGAGGGCGCCGCGGTGCACGAGTTCGCCGGGTTCGTTGGGCGCGGCGGGGGACCCGTCAGGGCGCACGACCAGGATCTCGGCATTCGGGATCGCCCGGCCCATCGAGCCCGGGCGCTCGTCGATTTTGTCCGGCGGCAAATAGGTCGAGCGAAAGGCTTCGGTCAAGCCATACATCAGGAAGGGGCGGGTATGCGGCAGTTTCGCCCGCAACCGCGCGAGCACGCCTTCGGGCATGGCGCCGCCGGAATTGGTGATGTAGCGGAGGGTCTGGACCACGGCATCCGGCCAGTCGAGCGGGGCCAGCTGGGCCCACAGCGGCGGCACCGCGGCGAGCCCGGTGATGGCATGCCGCTCGAGCGCCCGGATCACGTCGCGGGCGAGGAGGTAATCGAACAACACACAGCGCGCGCCGATGAGGACGGCCGAGGTCAACTGATTCAAGCCGTAGTCGAAGCTGAATGGCAAGACCGCGAGCAAGCGGTCGGCGGTGTTCAGCTCGAGATAACTGGCCACGCTGCGCGCGCCGTCGACGACGTTGCGGTGAGAGACGATCACCCCTTTGGGCCGCCCCGTGCTGCCCGAGGTGTAGAGGATGGCGGCCATGTCGTTGTCGACCCGGCGGGGCGGCTGGAAATGGACGACAGAGGGCGAGGCGCCCGGCACCCAGACGCTGTGCGGCAGCGGGCAGGAGAAGCCGGCCGGCGGCTCTTCGCTCAGCACCACGTGGCGCAGGCTCGGGCAATCGGCCAGTACCTCATCGAGATGAGCGGCGCGATCGGGGCTGGTGACGAGCACGCTGACGTCGCAGTCGGTGAGGATGTGATGCACTTGAGGGGCCTTCAGCACCGGGTTGACCGGCACGAAAACACCACCCGCGGCACTGGCGGCATAGAAGGCATAGACGGTCATCGGCACCTTGGGCAGGAAGACCGCGACACGCTGGTCGCGGTGTACGCCCAGCTCCGCGAAGGTCGCGGCCAGGTTGCGCACGGCGTCGGCGAGCTGCACGGCGGTGACCGAGCCGGCCCGATCATGGGCGAGCAGCTCACACTCAGGGGTGCGCTGTGCGGTCTCGAACAGCGTATCGTGCAGCAGGTAGGACATGGTTCGCGATCTCGATCAAGGGAGCTGGATTTGGCGCGCGGGCACCATGCTACCGTGCCGGCGCTGCGCTGGACATCTTAGCGGCCGAAACGTCACGTAAATTGACCAAGGGAAGCTCTGCAAAAGTGAGCGAGCATGCCCGGGGGCAAGGCGCGCGGGCTCC
>JBBDTC010000296.1:0-2994 GCA_040904625.1 Gammaproteobacteria bacterium | reverse complement strand
CATCACCCCACACGATGAGTTTGGCGATCATCGGGTCGTAGTAGGAGGTAATGGCGTCGCCCTGTTCGACGCCGGTATCGACGCGCACGTGGGCCATTTCCGCGGGCGGCGCCAGATGGACGAGCCGGCCGGTCGCAGGCAGGAAGCCGGCCGCCGGGTCCTCGGCATAGATGCGCGCCTCGAGGGCATGGCCGCTGAACTCGATGGCGTCCTGCTCGAGCGGCAGTGCCTCACCATCGGCGACGCGCAGCTGCCATTCGACGAGATCGAGGCCGGTAATCATTTCCGTCACCGGATGCTCGACCTGCAGGCGGGTATTCATTTCCATGAAGTAAAAGCTGCCGTCCTGATTGGCGATGAATTCGACCGTGCCCGCACCGACGTAGCCGACCGCACGCGCGGCGTCGACTGCAGCCCGGCCCATCGCCGCACGCCGCTCAGGCGTCATGCCGGGTGCGGGCGCCTCTTCGACGACTTTCTGGTGGCGGCGCTGCACCGAACAGTCGCGTTCGAACAGGTGCACGACATGGCCGTGACTGTCGCCGAAAACCTGGATTTCGATATGTCGTGGGCTGAGCACGTATTTTTCGATCAGCACCTGCGTATCGCCGAACGCACTCGCCGCTTCGCGCTGACAGGATTCCAGCGCAGCAGCGAAGTCGGCGGCTTCGTCGACCCGGCGCATACCTTTGCCGCCGCCGCCGGCGCTGGCCTTGATCAGCACCGGGTAGCCGATCGCCGCGGCCTGTTCAGCGAGAAAGGCCGGTTCCTGATTGTCGCCGTGATAGCCCGGCGTCAGCGGCACGCCGGCTTTGTCCATGAGGGTTTTGGCCGCGGCCTTGCTGCCCATGGCCTCGATGGCCGTGACCGGCGGGCCGATGAAAACTATCCCGGCTGCGCCACAGGCGGTGGCGAAAGCGGCGTTCTCGGAGAGGAAGCCGTAACCCGGATGAATGGCCGCGGCGCCCGTGCGGTGCGCGACGTCGAGGATTTTCGCGCCATCGAGATAGGATGCGCGCGGCTCCGGCGGCCCTATCAGCACGGCTTCGTCAGCCAGGCGCACGTGGCGTGCGGCGGCGTCGGCTTCGGAATAGACCGCGACGGTGGCGATGCCCATGCGGCGCGCAGTCTTGATGACGCGGCAGGCGATCTCGCCGCGATTGGCAATCAGAATCTTGTCGAACATCCGCGCGTCCTCACATCCGGAACAGGCCGAACCGGGTGTCCGGAATCGGGGCATTCAAAGTCGACCACAATGACAATCCCAGCACGCGCCGGGTCTGCGCGGGGTCGACGACACCGTCGTCCCATAAGCGCGCGGTGGCGTAATAGGGGTGACCCTGATGTTCGTACTGCTCGCGGATAGGGGCCTTGAAGGCTTCTTCTTCGTCGGCCGGCCAGTTGTCGCCGCGCGCTTCGATGCCGTCGCGGCGCACCGTGGCGAGCACGGCTGCGGCCTGTTCGCCGCCCATTACGCTGATGCGCGCATTCGGCCACATCCACAGGTAACGCGGCGAGTAGGCACGGCCGCACATGCCGTAATTGCCGGCACCGAAACTGCCGCCGATGATCATCGTGATCTTCGGCACCTGCACGGTGGCCACGGCAGTGACGAGCTTGGCGCCATCCTTGGCGATGCCGGCGCTTTCATATTTGCGCCCGACCATGAAGCCGGTGATGTTCTGCAGGAACAGCAGCGGCACTTTGCGCTGCGCGCAGAGCTCGATGAAATGCGCGCCTTTCTGCGCGGATTCACTGAACAGGATGCCGTTGTTGGCCACGATACCCACTGGGACGCCGTAGAGATGAGCGAAACCGGTGACGAGGGTCGCGCCGTAGCGTCCCTTGAATTCGTCGAAACGCGAGCCGTCGACGACGCGCGCGATGACTTCGCGTACATCGTAGGGGGTACGCGCGTCGGTTGGCAGCACACCGTAGATCTCTTTGGGGTCGTAGAGCGGTTCTTCGACGGGCTGGAGCACCACCGATTGCGGCCGGCGGCGATTCTGGTTGCGAACGATGGCACGTGCGATGGCCAGTGCATGGGCATCGTTCTCGGCCAGATGGTCGGCGACGCCGGAGAGGCGGGTGTGGACGTCGCCGCCGCCCAGATCCTCGGCACTGACCACTTCACCCGTTGCCGCTTTCACCAGCGGTGGTCCACCGAGGAAAATCGTGCCCTGGTTCTTGACGATCACGGTGTCGTCGCTCATCGCCGGCACGTAGGCGCCACCCGCGGTGCATGACCCCATGACGACGGCGATTTGCGGGATGCCCTGGGCGCTCATGTTGGCCTGGTTGTAGAAGATGCGGCCGAAGTGATCGCGATCGGGAAAGACCTCGTCCTGCTTGGGCAGGAAGGCGCCGCCCGAATCGACGAGGTAGATGCACGGCAGGCGATTCTGCGCCGCTATCTCCTGCGCGCGCAGGTGCTTCTTGACCGTCATCGGGTAGTAGGTGCCGCCTTTGACGGTAGCGTCGTTGGCGATGATCATGCATTCGAGGCCTTCGACCCGGCCGATCCCGGCAATCATGCCGGCGGCGGGGGCGTCGCCGTCGTACATGTTCAGGGCCGCGAGCTGGCCGACCTCGAGGAACGGTGTGCCGGGATCGAGCAGTCGGTCGACCCGCTCGCGCGGCAGCAGCTTGCCGCGCTGGACGTGCTTTTCGCGCGCCTTTTCGCCGCCGCCGGCGGCGACCTCTGCGGCTTTGACGCGAAGATCCTCGACTTGCGCGCGCATGTGTTCGCAGTTGCGGCGAAAATCCTCGCTGCGCGGGTTGAGGGCGGACTTTATGACATGCATGTGAGGTTTCCCTGGCGAAACTCAGTATGTTTCAAAAAGGTCAGACGCGATCAAAACGTCGGTGCAGGGCGGCTCGGGCAAAGCGTAAACCGACAGACCGACTGCGCAGCTGATTGTTGTTGCCGCAGGTCGGCTAGGGAAGCTCTGCAAAAGTGGCTGCGCCGCCCGCTGGCTGCGTTGCACGAGCTCC
>JBBDTC010000295.1:17005-18230 GCA_040904625.1 Gammaproteobacteria bacterium | reverse complement strand
CCACCAAAAGCCCCCCGCAGGAGAGGCCGGACCGGTCCCAAAACCCGTTGTCGCCTGAAGTAAGTGACATTGGAGCGAGTACTCATTTGCGCACCCGAATCGAGAACAGGCCTTCGGGGCGCAACATGAGAATGCCGATGACGATGGCGAGCGTGATGACCTTGGCCATCGAGCCGGACAGAAAGAACTCCAGTATCGACTGGGCCTGGGCGATCGAGAACGCGGAAGCAATGGTGCCGAAAAGGCTGGCTGCACCGCCGAAGACGACGACCAGAAAAGTATCCACGATATACATGGAGCCGCTGGTCGGGCCGGTCGAGGCAATGGTCGTGAAGACCGCACCCGCCGCGCCGGCAATCCCGCAGCCGAAGGCGAAGGTGTTGCGATCGACGGCTGCGGTGTTGATGCCGGCGGCACCGGCCATCACGCGGTTCTGCGTCGTGGCGCGGACTTTGAGACCCCAGCGCGAACGATACAGAAGGAAGAACACGCCCAGGGTGAACAATGAGGTGATAGCGACCACCAGCATGCCATTGATGGGAATTTCGATCATGTCGGTAAGCTGCCAGGAACCCATCATCCACTCCGGCAACGTCGGGCTGACCTCACGAGCACCGAAGGCGGAACGAAACGACTGCTGCAGGATCAAAGACAATCCCCAAGTAGCGAGCAGTGTGTCCAGAGGCCGCTTGTAGAGGAAGCGAATCATCGACAGCTCTACCAACCAGCCGACCGCGAAGGCGATGACGAAGCCGAGCGCGATGGCCGCGAAGAAGTAGTAATCCAGGAACCACGGAATGTGCTTCTCGGCCAGCACCGACAGCAGATAGGTCGTATAGGCTCCGATGGTCAGAAATTCACCGTGGGCCATGTTGATCACCTTCATCTGGCCGAAGATGATGGCGAGCCCGAGGGCCATCAACAGAAAGACGCAGAAAAGGCTGAGCCCGGAGAAGCCCTGCATGGCGAATATGGCGCCGAGTTCGTTGGCGGAGTATCCCTCGAACATGTCCGATCCTCGTATTTGATGGTTCTTCTGCACCGTGTCGCGGCGTCCCGGGGCGGCGTCTTCCTGATACCGCCCGTCTACCGGAGGGCCACGACCGCCTTAACGTCCCTGCGCGTCAAAGGACCCGGATACCAATGTCACTTGCCTTGGGCGACAAGGGGTTTCGGGACCGATCCGGCCTCCCCGCAGGAGAGGTCCTTGGGCGGAATGGCTCCC
>JBBDTC010000295.1:0-16995 GCA_040904625.1 Gammaproteobacteria bacterium | reverse complement strand
GGGGAGGCCTATCCGCGTTTTAGAAAGTGCCATTGGATCCGGATACGTCTCGCCACCGCCACGTACCCGGATCCGGTTTTCTCCAGCGCTTATTGATAGCCTTCCGGGAACGGATTGGGCTCGATCAGATTCGATTCGTGGATGACCTTGAACTGACCATTCGGGAGGATCTCGCCGATGCGCGTCTTGCTCCACAGGTGGTGATTGGAGTCGTGGATGCGCACATAGCCTTCGGGCGCACCGTCGAACTCGATACCGTTGGAGGCGACCGCAATCTTGTCGATGTCGAAGCTGCCGGCTTTTTCGACGGCGAGCTTCCACAGCCAGGGCCCCAGATAGGCGGCCTGGGTGACATCGCCGATGACGCTGTCCTCACCCCACATCTTCTTGAACTCGGCAACGAAGTCCTTGTTGTTCTCGTTATCGAGACTCTGGAAGTATTTCATCGCGGCATAGAATCCGGCGGCGTTCTCGCCGCCGATGCCGAGCAGTTCGTCCTCGGTCACCGAGATGGTCAACAGCGTCCACTTGTCGGCGGTGATGCCGGCCGCTTTGAGCTGCTTGTACCAGGAGACATTCGAACCGCCGACCACGATGGAATAGATGACGTCCGGCTTCTTCAGCTTGATCTTGTTGATCAGAGAGCCGAAATTGGTATGGCCGAGTGGGTAGTACTCCTCACCGACGACTTGCCCCTTGAGCACGTTCTCGATGTGCTTGCGCGCAATCTTGTTGGAAGTCCGCGGCCAGATGTAATCGGAACCGATCAGGTAGAACTTCTTCGCGCCTTTCTCTTTCGCCACCCAATCGAGACCGGCGATGATCTGCTGGGTTGCTTCCTGGCCGGTATAGATGACGTTCTTCGACTGCTCCAGGCCTTCGTAGAAAGTCGGGTAATAGAGCATGCCGTTTTCTTTTTCGAACACCGGCAACACGGCCTTGCGCGAGGCCGAAGTCCAACAGCCGAAGACCGCCGCGACTTTGTCATTGACGAGGAGTTTCTTGGCCTTTTCGGCGAAGGTCGGCCAGTCACTCGCGCCGTCTTCCTGGATGACCTCGATTTGGCGACCGAGGATCCCGCCCATATCGTTGATCTGCTTGATGGCGAGCTTCTCGGCCTCGACCGAGCCGGATTCGCTGATGGCCATCGTCCCGCTCACCGAATGCAGAATGCCTACCGTGACCTTGTCGTCGGTAACCGCGAGCCCGGTGGTATTGACCTCGGCAGTCGGGAAATCTGCCGCAGTCACTGAGCCGAATGCCAGCGCGGCGGTCAGGCCGAGCCAGCGAAAGGTGTCGTTGTTGTCCATGTTTGCTCCTCTGAAGCGTTGCATTGACTCTCCATATGCTGCAGTGCAGTAAACATGCCAAGCAGAAATCAGCTTCTGATTCATAGAGTTGGGGGTAGCGAGGGGAGCGATACACTCTGTGTATGCACTAAAGGCCTGACCGCCCACGGCGCTGCCGGTGCAAATGAGTGCCGTCAGGCCGCGTGACGTATAGCGCTGCCGCCTGCCTTGGTCGTCGTGATGGCAAGAGCGGTCTGCCAACGATCATCACGGCACTTTTGAACATAGGGCAGCAGAGCCATCAGATGCGCGTTCTGTTCGATGATTTTCTTGACCGTCGTGCAATACCACGTGGTGTGCCGTGGTGCAGGTTGTTGCGCGGCGCTCAAGGCCTCGCAAATCTGGCGCAAGGTATGGCCGCGGTGACGCAGATAGAGAATGAGGTAGACACACTCGCGCTGCGCCGGGTCGACCATGATGTGACCGCCGGCAGACAACCGCCAGCCGTAACGCAGGCGACGCGGATTGCGATGGTCGGGCTTGTAAGTTCTCACGAGGTAGTCGACTCGAGGATAGGAATGTTTGTCGCCGGCGCCAGGCTCATGCGCGGATGTCGGCGCAGTACCGTGTCAGTGTCCGAGCATCCACGGGCGTCCGCCGGGACTGGCGGCTGACAACCCGCTCTTCTGTGCAACGGGCTTGCGTGTGTGGCTGCACCCTTCGCCGGCGGCGTGCACGTGGCCGCACGCAGCGCGCCGCGCCCGGCGCGGCTCATGCTGACTTCGTTCATTGGCCGACCAGGCGCGGCGATTGTCGGCCGCCATCAGAGCCAGACGCGGCGCGGCGACGGTACGCAGAGCCTCGCCGCCGCAGGAGGGACACCGCGCGGGCGCCGCACGCGCTGCGATCCTGCGCAACTCACTGACCGGCCCGTGTTGCGGGCAGAGGTAATCGTAGACAGGCATCGGAGCACTCTCGTTGGCACGGCCGAAAAAACCGCCGGCCCGCAGGCCGGCGCAGGGGTCATGGAAAAGCAGCTGTCCGTGAGTCAGGAAGTCATCGCGAGATCTTTGCCGCCGATATCGATGGCGACCGGTCCTCGTTCATTGATGGAAATATCGAAATCGAAGATCCCGGTCGGCAGCCACAGGGTCGCGCAGGCATTGGGGATGTCCACGATACCGCTGATGTGGCCCTCGACCGGCGCCGTGCCCAGAATGGCGTAGCCCTGTGCACCGGTATAGCCGAATTTCTTCATGTACTCGATGGCATTCAGGCAGGCCCGGCGGTAGGCGACATGGGCGTCGAGGTAATGCTGTTTGCCGTCTTCGTCGACCGAGATACCTTCGAAGATGAGGTAGTCGGAAAAGGACGGATCGATTTTGCTCGGTTTGAAAATCGGGTTGACCACACCATATTTGGCCATACCGCCTTTGATGATGTTGACCCGGACATCCAGGTATCCGGCCATCTCGATGGCCCCGCAGAAAGTGATCTCGCCGTCGCCCTGCGAGAAATGGATATCTCCCATCGACAGACCCGCGCCCTTGACGTAGACGGGGAAGTAGACGGTCGAACCGCGTGAGAGATTCTTGATGTCACAGTTGCCGCCATGTTCACGCGGCGGCACGGTGCGTGCACCTTCGGCCGCAGCCTTGTCACGCGCACTGCCCGTGAGGCCGCCCATTACCGCCGTATCGGCATAGGGCAACGTCGCCAATGCGGGTACCCGATCCGGATCGGTATCGTAAAGCGCCTTCTCGCGCGTATTCCAGGTGCTCAGGAGTTCCGCCGAGGGCAGACAGCCGATCAATCCCGGGTGCATGGTCCCGGGGAAGCGCACATGGGGGATATGGCGCGACTGCGCGAAGACGCCGCTGTAATCCCAGCACGCTTTACGCGCCTCGGGGAAGTGCTCGGTGAGGAAACCGCCGCCGTTCTCGCGCGCGAAGACGCCGGTGAATCCCCATGCCGATTCGGGTGTCACGCCGACGTCGAGAATATCGACCACGAGCAGGTCGCCCGGCTCGGCGCCCTCCACTGCAATCGGACCGCTCAGGTAATGCACCTTGGTCAGATCGACGTCGCGAATGTCGTCCGCGCTGTCGTCGTTGCTGATCTGACCACCGGTCCAGTCGATACACTGGATGCGGAATTCTGCTCCGGGCTTGACGGAACGGGCCATGGGGATGTCCGGGTGCCAGCGGTTGTGGAGCACGTCGGCCTGCGCTTCGGGCGGTGTGTTCACGTCCACTTCGATCAGGGTCTCGATCATCGAATGTTCTCCAGGTCTCGGATCCGTTGTGACGGGCCCCGGCCGCAGCGGGCCATGGCCTCTTGATTGCTGCATTGCACACGGCATGCCAACGCCGTTGCAGCGACCAATCAAGCAGTTGCGATATCGCGCTGGCTCCCGGTGCTCGATATATGCACTAACACTCGCAGCAGCGGCGTCGTGCTGGTGCAAAGCCTGTCGCAACACGAGACATAAGCGTTGCCCCATGAGAGGCTCGCTTGACACCGCCAGCGAGCGCCGGATACGGTCGAGCCATGCTGCTGTGATCGAATATGACGCACAGGCCCGTGCGGGTCGGTGGTGTGCACGGATGATCGCGGCCGATACGCATTCGAGGGGAGATTGCATCATGAAGCGCACTATCTGGCGCTGCCGTGCCTGCTTGCTGCTCGCGCTCGGCGCCGGCTTGCCGGTAACCGGTCTGGGTACCGAACTCGGCAATTGGGCATCCAAGTTCGACCGCGCGATGGCGGGCTTCAATCCTGTCGGGAAGCATCTGCGCCAGCCGCTCGAACGCGCTGTGCCGAACCTCTCGGTACGCGGCTTCTACCGCAACTGGTCGGATTTTCTGCTCAGCGAATCGGGCACCGTCGGCTTTCGCGATCAGGATTACCGCTTCCTGCAGCTGCAGAATCTGTTCGAGCTGCAGGCCAATTACCACTTCGCACCGGGCCTCGATCTGCGCGGCGTCGCCCACGCGATGTACGACGGCGTCTACGACTGGCAGGATTCGCGCGGGCTGTTCGCTGACCGCCTCGACAGCGAGGCCAAGTACTACAACACCAGCGAGCGGGTCTTGCGCGAACTGTACCTGAGCTGGCGCCGCCCCGGCTTCGATCTGATGGTCGGCAAACAACAGGTCGCCTGGGGCAAGATGGACGGGCAGTTCATCGATATCGTCAACAGCATGGACCGCCGCGAAGCGGTGCAGCTCGAGACCGAGGATTTCACCTGGCGCCGCCTGCCGACCTGGATGGCCAACGCCACCTTCCATTTCGGTGAAACCTCGCTGCAGCTGCTCTATATCTTTGATTTCGAGCACGACCGCCAGGCGCTGCCGGGTTCACCCTGGGCTTCACCGCAGCTGCCGCCGACCAGCAACGATCTCGTCCTGCCGACGCGACGCCCCCGGGCCGGAGATTTCGGCGACCACCAGTATGGCCTGCGCGTGGATCGGTCCGCCGGTGCGCTGACTTACGGTTTCGTCTACATGTATGCCTGGGACAAGAATCCGGTCGACCGGGTGCTCGGCACGGCCACCAACGCCGGTCAGACCGTCCTGCGGATCGCGCCGCGCCACGAACGCCTCCATCACGCCGGCATCACGGCCGACTACGCGCTGACCGTGCAGAACGTGCCCGTCATCGAAAGCCTGCCGACGGTGCTGCGCTTCGAGGCGCTCTATACCAACGGGGTGCGCTTCGCCGATTTCCGCAAGCGCGCCGATGCCCTGGCCGGACGCAACACCGATGGCACCAGCAAACGCGACACCCTGCGCGCCGCCATCGCGCTGGAATTCGCGCTGCCCGGGCGTTCGACGCTGATCCTGCAACCGTCCTGGTACCAGACTATCAACCACGAAGAAGAACTGGGTTTCGGCTTCGGCGGCGGCATCGGCGACGAATGGAGTTTCTTCCCGGTACTGTTCTTTTCGCGCCCGTTCGGCTTCACCCGCGACCGCCTGAGCCTCGAGTTCACCGCTTTTCCGCTAATCAGCGGCCCCGATGCCGGCTGGAGCGGTATCAAGACCAAGCTGCGGCTGATTTACAAGTTCTCGCAGTTCGTCCGCGGCCAGCTGGTCTATAACGGTTACGATTCCGGTTCGCCGAGCGATTTTTACGGCCAGTATGACAAATGGGACAACATCGGCTGGGAGCTGAGCTATGAGTTTTGATCTGCGCCTGCGTCCAATCATCCGCTGGCCCGCTACGAGCCTCCTCGTTCTCGTGATCTGTGCGGGCGCGCCGGCAGCCGCGGAGGACCGCACGTGGCGCACGGTAGACGAACTCGATGAGGAAGAACGCGCGCTTTACGATCCGGCGCGCACCACGCCGCGCGACAGTGCCATACCTTATATCCCGGCCGAACCCTATCCCTTCGAGCCGCCCTATACCGCAGAAGAGATGGGCTATCGCTCGGCCGAGTTCGTGCACATCTCGCGCTGGGATTACGCGCTGGTCGACGTTTTCGGCGTCGTCACCAGTTCCGGCTACATCAATCAGGGCGCGACCGTGGGTTACATCGCGACCGGCGGACGGGACGGCTTCAAAGGCTATCTGCACGACAAAAAAGCGGGCGAGATCTACACGCGCTGGTTGATGCACGACACCTTCCCGCCGGAGAACGAAGGCGCGCAACAACTGTGGCTGCCCTACCGCACCGATGACGAGTTCCGCACCAAGATGGATTTCTTCATCTATTCGCCCCAATTGCGCCGCGTGCGACGCCAGCCCGAGCCGCGGCGCGATCAGCGCTTCCCGGACAACTCACAGACTTTCGACGACGTCATCGGACGCGACCCCTGGGAATTCGACTGGGAGCTGATCGGCACCGATGTCATCTACGAAACGATGCGCTTCCCTGTGACACGCCCCAAGATCACACTGAATTTTCCCGGAAAAGGCTTCGTCGAGCGCGACACATCGAGCTTGCGGCCGATGGGTGACGAGTTCCCCCATTACGGCCCGGACGGCGGCGTCGAATGCTGGGTGGTCAAGGCCACGGCGAAACCCGAGTGGCTGCCAGGCTACGCCGAGAAGTACCTCGTGTTGTGGCTCGAAAAGAACACGTTCTACCCGCTGCGCCAGGAGAAATATGGGCACGATGACCGCCTGATGATGATCGAGACACGTCTCGCAGAAAAACAGAATCCGGCTCTCGGCGAGTTCGGCTACGCCGCCATGATGACGACCTACTGGAACGTCGATTTCGACCTCATCGGCTACAGCAATCACGATGCCCATACCCTGCGTGAGTGGACCGAAGAACAGAAGGACATGATCTTCACGGCCGAATTCATGCGCCGGCAGTGGCAGATAGAGCCGCTCAAGACGCAGGCCATCATCGACTCGCCGGATCAATTCTTTTTGCGCCCTCATCTCTCCCCGGACAAGTTTCCCGCGGTGCGCAATCCGCGTCTGAAGCCGGTGGTCGAGGCCCGCTACCGCGCCCAGGAAGCCGCCGGCAAGCTGATTTTCGAAACGGGCGGCGGCGACGCGGCGGACTGAGCGGATGCGCGGCACCGCCCCGCTCGCCCTGCTCATCGTGCTGGCCGCCGGCGGCAGCGGCTGTGGAGAGCCGGCACCGCTGGAGATCGAAGGCCGCCCGGCGGGTGGCCCTTACGCCATGCATTTGACCCTCGACCCTGCACCGCTGCGACCCGGACAAGCGACCACGCTCACCACCCGCATCACCACGCGCCGCGACCAGCGCCCGGTACAGGATCTGCAGGTCGTGCATGAACGGGTGGTGCACAACTTCATCGTCAGCCTCGACTTCAAGGATTTTGCGCATATCCACCACGAGGATTTTCGCGCATTGACCGCCAGCGATCTGGCGCAGGCGACGTTCAGCTTCCCCTATACCTTCCCACGGGCCGGGCGTTATCGCATGGTCAGCGAATTCACCCATCGCGACCGCGGTTGGCTCAAGCAGTTCGATTTCACGGTCGGCGATCCCGTGCCGGCGCCGCAGGTCGAGGTCGACCTCTCGCGCGAACGCGACTTCGGGCCCTACCGCGCCCGCCTGGATGTTTCTCCGAACGTGCCCGTGGCGGGTTTCGAAACCGAACTCGTGCTCACCTTGATGCGTGACGGCGAGCCCGTCAGCAATCTGGAACTGCTGCTCGGCTCTGAAGTACACGTCGCCCTGTGGCGCATCGATGGCGAACATTTCGGCCACGCCCACAGCTATACCCCCCATATGGCCGCCATGCTGAGCGCCATGCACGATCGAGAAGTCGATGCCGCGACCCGCGCAAAGCGCATGAGCGAGATGATGGTCGCGATGATCGACATGCCGGCCGAGCTGGTCTTTCCCGGCCCGCGCGTACCGGTGCGCCTGGTATTTCCTGCGCCGGGCACCTATGTCGTCTTCCTGCAGGCCGCCCCGGGCGGTAGTCCGCGGGTGTTCGACTTCATGCTCGACGTCGTGCCGTACGAGTCGGGCATGGACACCACCATCGATTCGATGGTCACGCCCGCAGACGATCACACCGTGCACTGATGCGAGCCGGCCTGCTTTGCTTATGCATGCTGCTCAGCATCGGGGCCAGGGCCGGGCACGGCTTTTTCAATGCATTCACGGACATCGAGCCGCTGCCCCCGCCGGGACTGACACCGGATCGGGTCGGCTACACCCTCGACACCCTCGCCGAACGCGCGCAACTGGCCATCGCCGACGACACCCGGCGCGTCGTCCTTGCGCTCGGTTTCGCACGCGAGAAGCTCGCCGAAGCCGATGCCATGGTCCGTATCGAGCGGCGCGCAGCCGCGGCAACCGCCATAGCGGCCTATGTCGAGTACATCGATAGCGCCGTCGAGGCATTACAGACCATGGACGCGGCGCAGCGTGACCGACAGGCGCGAGATCTGGCCAATGCCCTGCTCGCCCACCAATACCTGATCGCCCTCGATTATCTCGACCTGCCCCGCACCAGCCGCACGATCATCGGCGAGGTCATTACCGCGGCACGCGGACACTACGATCGGCTTGTGGCCGAGCTCCCACGGACATTCAAGGAAGCCCAGTTCTTCAAGGAAGAAGAGGTCCGCTGGACCTGGGAGCTGGCCGAGCAGGCGGACGCCCAGGGGCTGTGAGGGATGCGGCGTGCGTGGGCCACATGCAAAAATATTTCCCGATAGCGAGCCAGAGTCGATTAAAATCACGGGATCCAGCTTGCCTGGCATCGCCATCATCCATTCCAACGCCCGGAGATCCAGTGTCCGATAAAGTCCTTACAGACGTCTGTTTCGAGAATTTCGCCCTGCATCCCGAACTCCTCAAGGGGCTCGAGGAAGCCGGTTTCATCCGCTGCACGCCCATCCAGGCCATGACCCTGCCGCTGACGCTCGAAGGTCGCGACGTCGCCGGGCAGGCGCAGACCGGCACCGGCAAGACCGCCGCCTTCCTGGTTGCCCTGTTCAACCGTCTGCTGACGCAACCGGCCATGGCCCAGCGCCAGGCCGAAGACCCCCGCGCGGTGGTCATTGCACCGACGCGCGAACTGGCCGTGCAGATCGAGAAGGATGCGCGCCAGATCAGCCTCTACACCGGGCTGCGCCTGGCGCTCATCTATGGCGGAGTCGACTACGACAAGCAGCGCTCCCTGCTCGAATCCGGCGTCGATGTCATCATTGCCACGCCCGGCCGCCTGATCGATTTCCTCAAGCAGAACACCGTCAGTTTTCGCGCCATCGAGATGATGGTCATGGACGAAGCCGATCGCATGTTCGAACTCGGCTTCATCAAGGACATTCGTTACATCCTGCGGCGCATGCCCGGCGCCAGCGAACGTCAGAATCTGTTGTTCTCGGCGACCTTGAGCCATCGCGTGCTGGAACTCGCTTATGAGCACATGAACGATCCGGAGAAGCTCGTCGTCGAAAGCGAGAAGATCACGGCGTCCAGTGTTCGCCAATGCGTCTACCTGCCAGCCCGCGAAGAAAAGCTGCCCCTACTGCTCGGCATCCTCGGCAAGGGCAGCGCCGATCGCAGCATGGTGTTCGTCAATACCAAGGCCGCCTGCGAACGAGTCGCTCTCACGCTCGAACGGGCCGGGTTCAAGGTCGGCGTGCTGTCCGGCGACGTCCCACAGAAGAAACGCGAATCCCTGCTTGCACGCTTCGTCCGCGGCGAGCTGGAGCTGCTCGTCGCGACCGATGTCGCCGCACGCGGTCTGCATATTCCCGCCGTCAGCCATGTCTACAACTACGACCTGCCGTTCGATGCCGAGGACTATGTTCATCGCATCGGCCGCACCGCACGCCTCGGCGCCGAGGGTGACGCGATCAGCTTCGCCTGCGACGAGTACGCCATGAGCCTGCCCGATATCGAGGCGTTCATCGATCAGAAGATCCCGGTCATGACGATTACCGAGGATCTGCTGGCGCCGCTGCCGTCGCGGCGGCGACGGCTGGACGCCGACGGCCAACCGCAGGAAAGTATCATCGAAGACGCCATAGCCGACGCGGCGGAGACGCGCCGTAAGCGACGCGAACGCGACGGCGGCGGACGCGGCAGTAGTCGGAGCAATACCGCGCGCAGCGGTGCTGGCCGCCGCGACGGCTCGCGCAGCGAGCGCCCGGCCAGCGGCGAGCGGCGACCACAGGGCCGGATACCGCCCACCAACTCGCCGGGCACCGACGGTGATCCCAGCGTCGCGGAGGCGACCCCTGCGGACAAACCGACCGCGGACGCGCCGGGCGACCAGGCATCGGCGCCGCCCACCCATGCCGCACCGGAACGCAAGCGCCGCCGTGGGCGCGGTAAACGGCGCGGCTCGGGCGAAGACACGGCCACGGCCGGCAAGACGCGTCCGACCGCGGCGGAGAAGCCCGCGCATGAACCGGCCGCCAGCAAACCCGAGCCGAAACTCGCCCTACGCGTCAAGCAAACCTTCCGCACCTTGGCCAAACGCTTCGGATTGGCGGGGCGCCGAACCTGACCAGAAGCGCCGCATGCCCGCCGGGCCTATTCGCGTACAATGCAACGGAGCCTGAACTCCATAATCGCACGGGGAGCTTGCCGTGGCGGGCGAAGCCATCGACTTGAAATCGCACGACAGCACGGTGGAGCCGATCCTGGTCTTCGGCAGCGATCTCGCCGGACGACACGATTCGGAGAGCGCCGCGCTGGCCTTCCAGTACTACGGCGCGGAGTCGAGCTGTACCAGCGGGCCGAGCGGTCGCAGCTATGCCGTCCCGTATCGCGACAGCGCCGGCGCACTGCTGCGCCCGCAGGTCATCGAAAACTATCTCGATACCCTCTTCCGCTACGCGACCGAACGTCCCACGCAGCAGTTCCAGGTCGCACGTATGGCCTGCGAGCAGGGTGCTCACGGCGATGCGACCATGGCCAGGCTGTTCAAGCCTGCGCCGCGCAATTGCCTGCTGCCAGGCGTCTGGTCAGCGCAACTCAACCCGGCGCAACCTGCTCGCTTGTTGATCGTTGACGCCGGCGCGCATCTCCTGGACACGGCCTGGCAGACACGGCTGCAACGCTATCTCGACATCAACAGTCCATTATGGAACGTACGCGGCGTCGAACTGGTCTCGATCGGGGGTAACGCACGGATGGTCGTCGCCAACGATGTCGCAGCCAAACAGCTCGGACTCAAGCATCGCGTGATCGGGCCCAATGAGAGCGCCCATGGACGCAGCGCCGTTGCCATTGCCGAGTACAAAGCCATCGTCTACTCCACGCATTTTCTCGGGATCTTCGATTTCGAACAAACTGCGCAGCCGCAGCAGATCCGCATCCTCAGCGCCGCCACCCGCGGCGGACTGGTCATCGATCAGTTCGATGCCGGCCATGTCGACGATTGAGTGCAATTGAGGTAACACGGCCCCCTTTGCCGAACACCTTGGAATCCCATCCGTCATGACCCAGCCGACGCCGAGCCTGATCTGGATGAGCCTGTTCGTCGCCGGCGTGCTGTTCGGCTGCGCTTTCATTGCCGAACCGCTGGCCGCGGCTTTTCTCTCCAACGGCTGGTTCAATGCCGTGATCCTGACCGTGCTCGCCATCGGTATCGCCATCAACGTGCGCCAGGTGCTCTCGCTGTACCCGGAAATCGCTTGGGCCGAAGCCTGGCGAAGCGGATTACGCAGCGCCGCCCGCGATGCGCCGCAGCCGCGTCTGCTGGCGTCCATGGCACTCATGCTCAGCGGCCGCAGCGATTTGTCGCTGTCGGCCAGTTCCATGCGCGCTCTACTCGACGCCATCCGCACGCGACTCGAAGAAGCGCGCGATCTTTCGCGCTATGTCATCGGGGTGCTGATCTTTCTCGGCCTGCTCGGCACATTCTGGGGCTTGATGGCGACCGTCGGCTCGATTGCCGGTGTCATTCGTGGCATGGCGGTCGAAGGCGCCGACGGCGCGCTCATCTTCGAGAACCTCAAGCAGAGCCTGGACGGACCGCTGTCTGGTATGGGAGTCGCGTTCTCCTCGTCACTTTTCGGCCTTGCCGGGGCCCTGATCCTCGGCTTCCTTGATTTGCAGGCAGCACACGCGCAGAACCGCTTCGTCAATGAACTCGAGGAATGGCTGTCCGGCAGTACACGCCTGTCGAGTGGATTGCTGCCGGACGACGGCGGCAGCAGCGGCGCGCCCGCCTACGTCGAAGCCCTGTTGGAGAAAACCGCCGATACCCTGGACAGGATGCAGCGCACGAGTCAGGCTGAGCACGCGCATAATGAGCATTTCGGCGCACATCTGGCTGAGCTGGCCGAGGCTTTGTCCCGCTTGAATCGCCTGCAGGGCGCCCACACCGAACAGTTCGAACGCATTGCCCGCAGCCAGGATGAACTCGCGAAATCACTCGACCGGCTCGCTCGCCGCGATACTGACACGGCACTGAACGAGGATTTACGCAGCGAACTGCGCCTGCTCAGCAAGACCATCGCCAACACACTCAAGGCCCGCGATGGGCGGACCTGAGGACCCCTGCTTCAATCGGCGAACCGGCGCAACTCGGCGCTGACCGCATCGAGCGGCAGATCACCGCGCGGCCCTATCGCGTCGGTGTCGCGATCGAACAGCGGCGCGCTTCGCATGTAGGCCATCAGCAGATGCGACAAGGCCAGCAACGAAGACATGTGCACGCGTTCGTAGCCATGTGAGGCATCGAGACCGAAGCAGACCAAGGCCGTGCGAATATCGTTACCGGCTTCGACCGCCGCCGCGGCGTCGCTACGGTAGTAGCGGAAGATATCTCTGGCGTGGGCAATTTCCTGATCGCGACAAAGTCTGAGCAGGTGGCGCGTGAGGTGGAAGTCGAAGGGCCCGCTCGAATCCATCATGCCGACGGTCACGCCGAATTCGGTCGTATTCTGACCCGGCGCAAGGGTGCCGTTATCGACCGAGACCATCTCCGCGACATCGCCATGGAGCACGTGCGAGGCACCGACGCCGGTCTCCTCGGTAATCGTGAACAGCAGATGGCAGTCTACCGGCAGCTCCCCACCTTGTTCGCGTAGAGCCTTGGCGGCCGCGAGCACGCTCGCGACGCCGGCCTTGTCATCGAGATGGCGCGCATTGACGAAACCATTGGCTGACATTTCGGGCTGCGAATCGACGGCGATGAAATCGCCCACCTCGATACCGAGCGTCGCAGCGCCCCCGTTGTCCAGCGTGATCTCGTCGAGCCGGCATTCCAGGTTCTCCCAGGTGACATCCTGGGTCTCGATCTCGTGATGGAAGACATGCCCGGATGCCTTGAGTGGCAGCAGGGTGCCGCGGGCAGTCAAACCACTGCTGGTAAAAACGGTGACCCGCGCTCCTTCGGCGAAGCGCGGCGACCAGGTACCGATGGGCACCACTGCCAGCCGCTGATTCGGCTTGACGCTCTTGACCATCGCGCCGAGCACATCGAGGTGCGAAACGATGGCGCGATCGGGGGAACTGCGTCGCCCGGCCAGGTCGGCGCGAATGGCGCCGCGGCGGGTAAGCTCGTAACCGATGCCGAGAGCCTCGAGTTCCTTGCACACGACGCCGACGATCTCATCGGTCATGCCGGTCGGGCTCGGGATCTCGAGCAGTCGGAGCAGGGTATTGGACAGGTAATCAGCGTCGATCACCATGCCGGCACGCGTTTCCATGGGGTTGGTGGCAGCCATAGGAATCTCCGTTTCAAGCGTCCCGCAGACTGCGTGTCTCCGGGAACAGAAGGTCGATGAACCGCTGCGTGGTCGGCTGCGGTTCGTGATTGGCGAGGCCTGGGCGTTCGTTGGCCTCGATGATGACGTAGTCTGCCGGCGCGTCGAGATCGACGAGAACATCTAGGCCGACTACGGGTATGTGCAGCGCACGCGCGGCGCGCACTGCCGCGTCCGCCAGAACCGACGGCAGTTCGGCGGTGATATCCCGCAGGGTTCCACCCGTATGCAGATTGGCAGTACGCCTCACGGCCAGGGCTTTCGCGGCAGGCAGGATGTCATCGAGACTGTATTCGGCGTTCGCGACGCAGCGCGTGGTCTCGGCATCCAAAGGAATCACACTCTCCCCACCGGTCGCAGCTGCGCGGCGCCGACTTTGCTTCTCGATCAGTTCACGGAGCGTGCTGTTTCCATCGCCGATCACCGTCGCCGGCTGGCGTTCGGCGGCCGCGACAACCTCGCCGTCGATGACGATAATACGTAGTTCGATGCCATGGTGGCAGCGCTCGAGCAGGATCGTGTTCGAGAAACGGCGGGCGTCGGCCACAGCCTCCTCGACTTCGGCGGCGCTGCGCAGATCGACGTGCACGCCCTGCCCCTGCTCGCCGGACACAGGTTTGACCACGATCGCTCCATGGCGTTCCAGAAAAGCAGCATTGGTCTCGGCATCGCCCGCCGCCACCTGTTCGGGGGTACGCAGGCCGGCTTTGCGGAGCAAGCGCGCGGTCAAGCCTTTGTCGTCACAACGACTCAAGGCAACGGCCGAGGTGAGGTCGCTCAGCGATTCTCGACAGGCAATCGTGCGCCCGCCATGTGCGAGCTCGAACAAGCCGCTCTGAGCATCGACGATATCGACCCGTATGCCTCGGCGGCGCGCTTCGGTGACGATTATCTCGGCATAGATATTGAGTTCGCCGCCGCCCGGCTGCGGCGCTATGAACAACGCTTCGTTGATCGAATTCTTCTTCTTCACGCAATAGAGATCGATACGTTCGAAGCCGAGGTCCTCGTACAGCCGTACGGCTTCCTCATTGTCGTGCATCACGGAGAGATCCATGAATGCGCGCCCGCGCGAACGGTAAAGTTCAGCCAGCGCGCTGACCAGGGCACGCCCTACCCCGGGGGCGGCCGCATCGGGATCGACGGCCAGCGACCACAGGCTGGAACCGCCCAGCGGATCATCGAATACAGCGACATGGTCGATGCCCATGACGACCCCGATGACGGTGTCGTCAGCGGGACTCACCGCGACCAGAACCGCGACCTCACCATCATCATCGAGGTCGTCTAGATAGCCATCGCGCAATTCGACCATCCGGCGCTGTGCGTAGATGCGATTGATCGCAGCCTGATCCTTGGCGCAGGCGGGACGCACGCTGATGCCGCGCGCCCGCGGCGGCGTCGACTGGCGCAGATCGAGACGGTAGGTGTTCGAGGGGTCGAGAAAAAGGTCCTGCGGCGCCAGCGCCACGAGCACATGAGGTTCGGTAATGTGATAGGCGATATCGCGTTCGCCGGGGCGCTCTTCGAGCAAGCCGTCGAGCAGCGCCCGGTGCGACGGGAAGGTACGCCCGAACAGCACGTGTCCCCAGCCACAATCGGCTCGCGCCGACGCGAGTGGCTTGTCGTCCCGATCCGTTTGCGCGGTCATGGCTGTGGTCACACCCCGTTTGTCTGCAGCCACATCTCGAGCAGGCCCAACTGCCAGAGCTTGGATCCCCCGAGCGTGGTGATGTGGTCATGAGGCGCCGCCAGCAGCTTCTCGACATAGGCCTGCTGCACGATGCCGCGCTCGCGCGCGCGCCGCCCGGTCAGCACATCGCCGACCTGCTCGAGCAGGTCGCCTTCGATGTACTTCAACGCAGGTACCGGGAAATAGCCCTTCGGACGATCGATGACGGCATGCGGCACGACTTTCCGCGCGATGGTCTTGAGTATGCCCTTGCCTCCCTCGGCGATTTTCATCCGCGGCGGTACACGCGCGGCGACTTCGACCAGTTCGTGGTCCAGGAAGGGCACGCGGGCTTCCAGCCCGGACGCCATGGTCATGTTGTCTACGCGCTTGACCGGATCGTCGGCGAGCATGATCTGGATATCGAGGCGCAACGCCTTGTCAATGGCAGCAGGGGCGCCGTCGGCAGCGAAATGATCTGCCACGAACGCGCTGCTGTAATCTTCGCCCAACCACCCGGCTTCGAGTATTTCCTCCAACCCGGCATGGTCGCGATCAAAGAATGCCTGGCGGTAGGCGTCCAGTGCAGAGTCGCATTTCATCATCGGTGGGTACCAATGGTAGCCAGCGAATATTTCGTCCGCACCCTGACCGCTCTGAACGACGTTAACCTGCTTCTTGACCTGCTCCGCAAGCAGGAAGAAAGCCACGCTGTCATGGCTCACCATGGGCTCCGACATCGCGGCAATGGCTTCCGGCAAGCGATCGAGAATCTGGCTGGAGTCGATATGCAGGCGGGTATGGGTCGTATCGAAGTGTCGTGCAACGATATCGGAATACTCGAATTCGTTGCCGCGTTCGCCGCGGACGTCCTCGAAGCCGATCGAGAAGGTATGCAGATGGCGCTGCCCGGATTCGGCCAGCATGCCGACTATCAGGCTGGAATCGAGACCGCCCGAGAGCAGCACTCCTACCGGCACATCCGCCACCATGCGGCGCTGCACGGCGCGTCGCAGGGATTCTTCGGTCAGAGAAATCAGCTCCTCGTCGGTGAGCAGACGGTCGGCGACGGCATCAGCGAACTCGAGCGACCAATAACGGTGCTCGCTGCGGCGACCATCGCGCGTGTATTCGATGACCGTTGCCGGCGGCACTTTACGCACGCCCGAGAGTATGGTTCGCGGAGGCGGCACCACGGCGTGGAAGCTCAGATAGTGATGCAGCGCGACCGGATCGATGGAAGTATCCACGTCATCCACAGCCAGCAGTGCCGGCAGCGTCGAGGCGAAGTACAGCCGCCGCCGTGCGCTGTCGTCGATCACGTATAGCGGTTTTATGCCCAGACGGTCTCTGGCGAGCGCGACGGTACCGGTTTCGATGTCATGCACGGCGAAGGCGAACATGCCGTTGAAGCGTGACACGCAGTCGCGGCCCCAGGTCTTCCAGGCTTTGGCGATGACTTCGGTGTCGCCCTGCGAGAAAAAACGATGGCCATGGCCTTCGAGCTCCTGACGCAGTTCGCGGTAGTTGTAGATACAGCCGTTGAAGGCCACTACCAGACCCAACTCGGAATCGACCAGAGGTTGACGCGAGCGGTCGGATAAATCGATGATCTTGAGGCGTCGGTGGCCAAATGCGACGTGTTGGTGGCAGCTCAGGCCGAATCCATCGGGACCCCGTGCGGCGAGTCGTTGCGTCATCGCCTCGACGGTCGCAATGCTCGGCGGCACCCCGGAAAAGTCGACTGCTCCACTGATTCCGCACATCTATCGCCTACCTCCGGCCGGTCTGTCCGGCAAATGGTCAAACATTCCTACATACATGGCACTTACTCGAGAGCGGAGAGGTCGCTCCTGCGAGGGG
>JBBDTC010000294.1:0-18597 GCA_040904625.1 Gammaproteobacteria bacterium | reverse complement strand
ACGGCAACGCGGTAGCGGGGCCGGACAGCCTGGTCTTCGATGGTGCCGGCATGTTGACCAGCCCCGCGTCCGGCCAGATTACACTGCCGCCGTTCACGCCGGCGCCTGGCGTCAATCCCATGAACCTGACGACCACCGTGACCGATACGACCATGTTCGGGGCCCCTTTCGGGGTCAGCGAACTGACCCAGGATGGCTACACCACGGGGCGCCTGGCTGGTATCGACATCGACGACCAGGGCGTCATCCTGGCCCGTTTCACCAACGGCCAATCGGCCATTCAAGGCCAGATCGGCCTGGCCAACTTCCCCAACCCGCAGGGCCTGCGGCCGCTCGGCGGCAACGGTTGGTCGGAAACCTTTGCCGCCGGCGTGGTCCTCGAGGGCAAGCCGGGCACGGCGAGTCTCGGCCTGATCCAGGGCGGCGCGCTGGAGGATTCGAATGTCGATTTATCGGCCGAACTGGTCGCGCTGATCATCGCCCAGCGCAATTTCCAGGCCAATACCCAGGTCATATCGACCGCCGATTCGGTGACCCAGTCGGTCATCAACATCCGCTGATCGCGCGCTACGTAAGCGGCAAGGAACCACGCCATGGATCGCATGCTCTATCTGGCCATGTCGGCCGCCAAGCAGACCCTGAATGCGCAGGCCTTGGCGACGCACAATCTGGCCAACGTCAGTACCACGGCGTTCAAGGCCGATTTCGAAGCCATGCGCGCCATGCCGGTCTATGGCTCCGGCCATCCCGCGCGGGTGTTCGCCATGACCGAGCGGCCCGGCACCGATTTCCAGCCGGGCTCGATCGAGAACACCGGCAACGACCTCGATATCGCCGTCAACGGCGCCGGCTTCATCGCCGTGGTGGCCCCGGACGGTACCGAGGCCTACACGCGGGCGGGGGATCTGCAGCTGACCGTCAACGGCCAGTTGCTGACCGGTGCGGGGCACGCCGTACTCGGCAACGGCGGGCCGATCGCCGTGCCGCAATCGCAGGCGCTGGTCATCGGCGTCGATGGCACCATCTCGGTGCGGCCGCTCGGCCAGGAAGCCAACACCCTGGCCCAGGTCGATCGCATCAAGCTGGTCAATCCCGACCCTGCGGCCCTGGTCAAGGGCCCGGACGGTCTGTTCCGGCTTGCCGATCGCAGCAACGCGCCGGCCGATGCCGCGGTTCGAATCGCCCACGGCGCACTCGAGGGCAGCAACGTCAACAGCGTGTCGGCGATGGTCGACATCATCACCCATGCGCGGCAGTACGAAATGGCGGTCAAGGCCATGAGTACCGCCCAACAGCTCGACCAGGCCGGCGCGCGCCTGCTCAATCTGAACGGTTAAGGACACTTCGAGAGAACAGCCATGGCATCAGCACTCAACATCGCTCAAACCGGCCTCGACGCACAGCAGACGCGCCTCGCCGTGATCTCCAACAATCTCGCCAACGTCGCCACTACCGGCTACAAGAAATCGCGGCCGATCTTCGAAGACCTGCTCTACGAGACCATCGCCCAGCCGGGCGCCGCCTCTTCACAGAGCACCGAACTGCCCTCAGGGCTCATGCTCGGCACGGGTGTGCACACCGTCGCGACGCGGAAGATCTTCACGCAGGGCAATCTCTCGCAGACCGGCAACAGCCTGGATGTGTCGATCCAGGGGCGCGGCTTTCTGCAAGTGCTGATGCCGGATGGCAGTACCGCCTACACGCGCGACGGTGGCTTGTCGATGAATGCCCAGGGCCAGCTGGTCACCGCATCGGGCTATGAAGTCGATCCCGCCATCTCGATTCCGACCGAGGCGATATCGACCACCATCGGTCAGGACGGCACGGTGTCGGTACTGGTCGCCGGGCAGAGCACACCGAGCCAGGTCGGCCAGCTGCAGCTCGCCGATTTCATCAATCCCCAGGGCCTGCAGCCGATCGGCGAGAACCTGTTCAAGGAAACCGTCTCCTCCGGCAACCCGCAGACCGGCAGCGGCGGGTTGAATGGCCTGGGTACTTTCGTCCAGGGCGCGGTCGAGTCGTCGAACGTCAACGCCGTCGAGGAGCTGGTCGACATGATCGAGACCCAACGGGCCTACGAGATGAATTCCAAAGCCATTCAGACCGTCGACGAAATGCTCCAGTTCGTCACCCAGACACTCTGACCATCGTCACGGAACAGCGTATGAATCCGCATCAGGCTCGCTTCGGTATCATCATTCTCGGCCTCGTCGTCACGCTGACCAGCGCCTGTAACTCGACGCCGCGGCGCGACCCCGAATTCGCCGCGTCCTATCCGGCCGCTGTCGACGGTCCGCAGCCGGCACAGGCCGCGAGCGGCGCGATTTATCAGGCCGGTTACGACCTCGCATTCTTCGAGGATGCCAAGGCGCGGCGCATCGGCGACATCCTGACCATACGCCTCACCGAGCGTACCAATGCTCAGAAGACGGCCGATACCGCCTTTGCCAAGAACAGCGCATCGAGCATCGCCAACCCGACCATCCTCGGCGCTTCGCCGGAGTTCGCACTGCCGTCGATCCTGCCGCTGTCTAACACGCGCAACAACACGCTCGAGAGCAATCTTGCCGCCGAGCACGACTTTTCCGGTCAGGCCGATTCCCAGTTGTCCAATTCCCTGACCGGCGACATCACCGTGACCGTCGCCGATGTGCTGCCGAACGGTTATCTGCTGGTCCGCGGGGAGAAGCGTCTGAACCTCAACCAGGGCAACGAGTACGTGAAGATCGCCGGCATCGTCCGCCCCATCGACATCGCCTCCGACAACTCGGTCGCGTCGACCCGGGTCGCCGACGCCACCATCATCTACAACGGCGACGGCGTCGCTGCCGATGCCAATCGGGCGGGCTGGTTGACGCGTTTCTTCGCCAGCGCGGCCGCGCCGTTCTGAGTCTCCGTGCGGCCGCCTTCGCCCTGCAGCAACCATGGAACCCGACCAATGAAAACCTCAACTATCGCCATCGCGTTCTGCTGCGCATTGCTGGCGCTGCCGGCCGCGGCCGAGCGCATCAAGGATCTGGCCCAACTCGCCGGCGTGCGCGACAACCAGCTGGTCGGCTATGGGTTGGTGGTCGGTCTCGATGGCACGGGCGATCAGACGGCCCAGACCCAGTTCACCATCCAGAGCATCCGCAACATGCTCAATCAGCTCGGCGTGACCTTGCCGCCGAATGCCAACCCCCAGCTCAAGAACGTCGCCGCGGTCATCGTCCACGCGACCCTGCCGCCCTTCGCCAAACCAGGCAGCGCCATCGACGTCACGGTGTCCTCGATGGGCAATGCCAAGAGCCTGCGCGGGGGCAGCCTGGTGTTGACCCCGCTCAAGGGCGCCGACGGCGGCGTCTACGCGATGGCGCAGGGTAATCTGATCGTCGGCGGCTTCGGTGCCGAAGGCAACGATGGTTCCCGCATCACCGTCAATGTGCCGAGCGTCGGGCGTATTCCCAATGGCGCCACCGTCGAGCGCGAAGTGGCAACCCCGTTCATGCACGACGACTATCTGACACTCAATCTCCATCGCAATGATTTCACGACCGCGTCGCGCATGGTCAAGGCCATCGATCAGGTGCTCGGTGAGCGTTCGGCCGTTGCCGTCGATGGTACTTCGGTGCGCGTCGTCGCGCCCATGGATCCGGCCCAGCGGGTCGCCTTCATGTCGCTGGTCGAGAACATCGAGATCGCGCCCGGCGCTGCCGCGGCCAAGGTCGTCATCAACTCCCGCACCGGCACTGTCGTCATCGGCAACAAGGTCCTGGTCAGTGCGGCGGCGGTGACCCATGGCAGTCTGACGGTCACCATCAGCAACAATCCCATCGTCAGCCAGCCGGCGCCGCTCGCCGGCGGGCAGACCGCGGTGGTACCGCGACAGGATATCGAGATAGAACAGGCCGCGAACCGCATGTTCCTGTTCAATCCGGGGGTGTCGCTCGATGACATCGTGCAGGCGGTCAACGGCGTCGGCGCCGCACCGGGCGATCTGGTCGCCATCCTCGAGGCCTTGAAAGAGGCCGGCGCGCTGCGCGCCGAGCTCATCGTGATATGAGCGAGCCATGCGGCCACGCAATTTCGTCCTTCGACAGGCCTGACCTTGCCGAAGGACTCAGGACAGGCCCTTCGACGGGCTCAGGGCGAACGGTCGGTGACCGGTCCTTTTGCCGGGCCAGCCGCGGCAGGCGCTGCCGTCACCGCTGGCAGAAATTGCCGCCCTCGGCGCTCGCGGCAGCGGCGAGACTCGCCAGCTGCCTGCTTCGAGCGCATTCGTGCGTTTTGGCATTGCTTATGCAGCTGACGCTGATGGGGCTTGGCCAGAACCAGGCGCGAATCCAGACAGGATAGTGTGATGCAAACTTCGACCGCCGGCGGTTACGTCGACTTCTCGCGCTTCAGTGCGCTGCGCCAGGCCTCGCAGGTCGATGGCGCAGGGACGCTCGAGCAGGTGGCGGACGAGTTCGAAGCCATGCTGGTCGAGCTGATGCTGACGGCGGCGCGCAGCGCCAGCCCCGGCGACGGCTTGTTCGATTCCGCCGCTGGCGATACCTATCAGGACATGTTCGACCAACAGGTCGCGCGGACCCTCGCCAGTCAGCAGGATCTGGGTATAGGACGTGTCCTGGCGCGGCAGCTGGCGGGCTTCATCGAAGGGGACGACGCCGCTAGGGCTCTCGCCGATCGCCAACGTGAAGCAGGTGGCGACGGCGCGCTGCGCCCCTTGCCGGTCGACCTCCGGCGTCAAATGGGGCCGTCACCCTACGCCCGGACTCGAGCCGTGGTGACAGCACCCGAGCCGCTCACGGGTGATCAAGGCGAGCACCGCGAGACCTTCATCGCGACACTCACGCCGCACGCCGAGCAGGCGGCACGCGCGCTCGGTGTCGCACCCCGCGCCATCCTCGCCCAGGCGGCGCTCGAAACCGGCTGGGGACGCCATGTCATGAGTCACGCGGATGGCCGCAGCTCGCACAATTATTTTGGCATCAAGGCCGGGTCTGAATGGCATGGCGAGGTGGTCGAAGTGCCGACCACGGAATATGTCAACGGGCGCGCGGTAACCATCGACGCCGCGTTCCGCTCCTATCCCGATGCGGCTGCGGCGTTCCGAGACTACACCAGCCTGCTCAGCCGCAGCCCGCGCTATCGCGAGGCTATTGGTCAGGGCAGCGACGGCGCGGGCTTCGCCCGCGGTCTCGCCGCGGCCGGCTACGCGACCGATCCGCGTTATGCCGAGAAGATCATCGCGATCATAGAAACGGGCGACTGGAGCGCGCATGCGCGTCCACCCGATGCACCGCATGGAGGCTGACGCGTGACCAGCAGTACTTTCGGTATTGGCCTGTCCGGCCTGTTGGCCGCACAGCAGGGATTGGCGACCACCGGCCACAACATCGCCAACGTCAACACCGCCGGCTACAGCCGCCAGCGCGTCACGTTCGAAACGCGCGACCCGCAGCTCGTCGGCTACGGTTATACGGGTAAGGGTGTCGACGTCCAGTCCATCAAACGTGTGGCCAATGAGTTCCTGGTCGACCAGCTGCGAACCTCGACCGCCAACGAAGCGCGCGCGGCGAAAATGAGCGAACTCGTCAGCCAGGTCGACGCCCAGCTCGGCGATGCCCTCATCAGCGGCGGTGTGCAGAACTTCTTCGATTCGCTCGGCGATGCCAATGACGATCCGCGCCTGATGGCGTCACGTCAGGTGCTTCTCGAGAGCGCCCGTTCGATGGTGGCGCGCTTCGCCGAGCAGGAACAACAGCTCAACGCCCTGGGACGCAGCGTCAACCAGCAGATCGTCGGCAATGTCCAGAAAATCAATGCGCTGACGCAGGCGATAGCCAGTGTCAATGTCGACATCGCGCGCGGCGCCGGGCTGGCCTCGGGCGAGCCGCCGAACGATCTGCTAGACAGGCGCGATCAGCTGCTCAACGAACTCTCCGAACTGGTCGGTGTGCAGACCCAGAGCCGCAACGACGGCATGGTCAACGTCGTGCTCGGCGACGGACAACTGGTCGTCACCGGCGGGGTGCAATCACCGCTGCGCACCAGTCCGAACCCGCTCGACGCCTCGAGGGTCGAAGTCAGCTTTGTCGTCGGCGGCGCGCTCAATCAAATCACCGAGAGCATCAATGGCGGTGAACTCGGCGCACTGCTCGATTTCCGCGACGAGACACTCGAGCCTGCCCGCAATGCCATCGGGCGCCTCGCGGCAAGCATCGCCGTGACGCTGAACGCGCAGCACCGCCAGGGCATGGATCTGAATGGCGCCATGGGCGGCGACCTGTTCACCATTCCGCTGCCGGATGTCAATGCACTGGACAGCAACAGCGGCACCATCGACCTCGCCATCGATCCCGCTCAGGTCAGCGCTCTCAGCACCTCGGATTATCGTCTCGCCCACGACGGCGCCGCGTTCACCCTCACCAGGCTCAGCGACAATCAGGTTCAGACCCTGAGCGGCAGCGGCCCGTTCGAAGTCGACGGCCTGGTCATCACGGTGGGCTCGCCGCCGGCAGCGGGCGATCAGTATCTCCTGCAGCCGACCAAGTTCGTTCCGCGGAGCATGGCTCTGGCAACGAGCGATCCGCGCCAACTCGCGCTCGCCTCGCCAGTGGCGACCGCCACGGCATCCGCCAATCTGAGCCAGGCGGACATCAGCCGAGCGACGGTCCTCGATGCGACCGATCCGAATTTGCTGGTGCCGGCCGACCTGGTGTTCGCCGATCCACCGACCAGTTTCCAGATCGACGGCGCCGGAGCGTTGATTCCCTATACCAGCGGTGCCGACATCGACATCAACGGCTGGCGGGTACAGATTTCCGGTTCCCCAGCGCCGGGCGACACGTTCTCGGTGCGCAACAACGCCGGTGGCATCGGTGACAACGGCAACGGGCTGTCACTCAGCGAGTTGCAGTTTCGCCCGCAGCTGGTCGGCGGTACGGCGACCTATCAGGAGAGTTACGGCATCCTCGTCGGCGAGGTCGGAGCTATCGCCCAGCAGAGCCGTATCAGCCAGGCGGCGTCGGCCTCGTTGAAGGAGAATGCCGAAGCCGCTCGCGACGCCCTGTCCGGGGTCAATCTAGACGAGGAGGCCGCTAACCTGCTGCGCTTCCAGCAGGCCTTCCAGGCTGCCGCACGCGTCATCGCCGCTGCCGATGCGGCGTTTCAGTCGCTCATCGAAGCCACCCGAGGATGACGCCATGCGCGTGACCACTAACCAACTCTATGTCCAATCCTTGAACCGTATATTCGAGCTGCAGCGCAATTCAGTCGAACTGCAGGAGCAGATCGCCAGCGGTCGGCGCGTCAATCAGCCGGGCGACGATCCGGTCGCCGCGGCCACGGTGCTGCAGCTCGAGGAACGCCTGCAGGCCATCGCCCAGTTCGATCGCAACGGCGTGATTGCCGAGCAGCGGCTGAACCAGGTCGATGACGTCTTCGGCGGCGTCAGCAATGTCCTGCAGCGAACCCGGGAACTCCTCATCCAGGGGCGCAGTGAGGCGCTCGGCGCAGGTGACCGGCGAGCGGTGGCCGCCGAGATCCGTGAGCAGCTCGATGTGCTGATCGACCTCGGCAACACGCGCAACGCTTCGGGTGAGTACATCTTCGCCGGTGCGGCGGTCACCACCCGTCCGTTCACGCGCGACGCCGATGGCCAGGTCAGCTACAACGGTGACCAGACGGTGCGGCGTATCCAGGTGTCCGAATCGCGTCCGGTAGAGGAAAGTTTCAGCGGGCACGACGCCTTCGTCGCGGTGCGCAATGGCAACGGGACTTTCACCACGCGGCTGGGCAGCGGCAATACCGGCACGGCTCAGGTAAGTGACAATATCGTCCTGGATGCCGGCGCTTATCCCGCCCATGACTTTCGCATCGCTTTCACCAGCGCCACCACCTACGACGTCATCGACGACACTTCCGGTACGACCGTGTACAGTGGCCAGCCCTACAACGCCGGCGCCGCGATTCAATTCGCCGGCTTGGCGGTGACGGTATTCGGCGATCCGGCAGCGGGTGACGAGGTCCTGGTCGAGCCGAGCGCCAACCAGTCCATGTTCGAGACGGCGCGCCGGCTGGCCGTTGCGCTCGAAACGCCGTACTTCGACGCCGCCCAGCAGGCGCGCTTCGGTTTCGATCTCGACCGTACGATCGAGGACATCGATCAGGCGATGGAAAAGGTCGCCGAACTGCGTGCGACCACCGGGGCACGCCTCAACACCATCGACGCGCAGCGCCGCAACAACGAGGACATCAGTATCAACCTGGAGACGCTGCGCTCGCGCCTGCAGGATGTCGACCTGACCGCGGCGGTGAGCCAATTGGCGCAGCAGTCGTCCGCGCTGGAAGCGGCCCAGGCCGCGTTCGTGCGGGTCCAGGGGCTGAGTCTGTTCAATTTCCTGTGAGGGCGCACCGCGTCGCGCGTATAGGGTGTTGGGCGCCACCCGGCTGCCCGGTCAGCGCTACCTGATCTGCCTGGCAAATCGGTACTCGAACCCGGAATTCAAGAAAATCTGACGGTTGAGATAAGTAGCTCAAGTTGAGCATGAATGGTGACAACATCTTGACACTGCCAGTTGAGATCCGTTTAATCAGCCCGCGAAGTGGATTCCGTGTCGGTATTCCGACGCGGTATCGTGCCGACAGCGAAGGTCGGGTCCCGGTGGCCAGGTGGATGGCGCTGACCTCGAGACAACACGGGTAGAACAAATGACCACGACGGTGAATAACCCGGCCCCCGTGCTGCTGGTAGGGTGCGATGCCGAGACGGCGCGGCACGTTGCCTCCGTACTCGACTATCTTGGCCTGCCATCGCTGACCCTGGAGCCGCAGGCCGATCTCATCAAGCATATCGACGCCCACCCCGGGCCGTACATGATCCTGCTCGATGATTGTGGCGATGCCGGGCTTCGCGGCGAAGTGTTCCGCCGCATCAAGAAAGCCGATCCCTATACACCACTCGTTCTGCTCGCCCGCGAGGGCGCTGCGCCCGCGGTCGATCTCGAAGCCGGTGCGCTGGCGCGCGTTGCCCTGCCTTTACGTCAGCACGCCTTCGAAGCAGCGCTGCAGAAGGTCAAGACCTATCGCGAGACCCGCCACCAGGAAGGCTCGCCGCGCTCGCTGGAGCTGTTTCGCAATCTGGTCGGCTCGAGCCCCGGCATCCAGCGTGTGCGCAAGATGATCGAAATGGTCGCGCGTTCGGACGCCAATGTACTGATTACCGGTGAATCCGGCACCGGCAAGGAAGTGGTAGCGCGCCATGTGCATCACCATTCGGATCGCCGCAGCAAACCCTTCGTGCCGCTCAACTGCGGCGCGGTACCGCCCGATTTGCTGGAGAGCGAGCTTTTCGGCCACGAAAAAGGTGCTTTCACCGGCGCCATCACCAGCCGGCAGGGACGCTTCGAAATGGCCGACGGCGGCACGCTGTTTCTCGATGAAATCGGCGATATGAGCCTGCCCATGCAGGTCAAGCTGCTGCGCGTCCTGCAAGAGCGCAGTTTCGAGCGGGTCGGCTCATCGCGCACGCAGACCGTCGACGTACGCATCATCGCCGCCACCCACGTCAATCTCGAGCAGGCTATCCACGACGGCCGCTTCCGCGAAGATCTGTTCTACCGCCTCAACGTCTTCCCGATCGAGACGCCGCCGCTGCGCGAGCGCACCGAAGATCTGCCCTTGCTGGTCAACGACCTGGTCGAGCGTCTCGGCCATGAGGGACGTGGTTCGATTCGGCTGGCCGCGGCCTGCCTCGAATCGCTCAACGACTATGCCTGGCCGGGCAATGTGCGGGAACTCGCCAACCTGGTCGAGCGCTTGTCCATCCTCTATCCCAACGGCATCGTCGAAGTGCACGACCTGCCCGAAAAGTACCGTTCCGCCGAGGTCATCGCGCGGCTGCCGGCGCGAGCGCCGGCCGAATACGCCCCCCGCGCCGCGCCGCCGCCGACCATTTCGCATCTGCGGCCCGGTGGGCTCGATCTGAAAGAACACCTGACCAAGATAGAGCGCGATCTGATCCGCCAGGCGCTCGATATCTGCGACTGGGTGGTGGCCCATGCGGCCAAGGAACTCGGCATGGGGCGCACGACCCTGGTCGAGAAGATGCGCAAGCTCGATCTGGTCCGCGACGACCAGAACCCCGCCGCGGACGCCGCGCAGGCGTCGGGAGTTTGACGCACCGCGCGCGAGACTGAGCGGGATCGCTCGCTAACTCGCTGATCTCCAAGCCACACGACACGTGGCACGCTCCTTGCTCAACCTTATCCGGAACGCCGGTGTCTTGACGCACTGGCAAGAAGGGTACGCAAGCGAGTATGTCCAGACTGGCCCACAATACAGCCGCGCAGCTGACTGCCGCGTTTGCCGAGTTCGAGGATGCATCGCGGACCTTGTCCAGCTCCTATCGCGATCTCGAGCAGCACGTGGTCCAACTGACAGAAGAACTCGCCGCAGCGCGGCGTGCGCAGAGTCACGAAGCGGCGGAGAAAGATCGTCTCGCCGCGCGCTTCGTGAGCCTGCTCGAAGCGTTGCCGGCCGGGGTGGTCGTGATCGATCAGCGCGGGCAGGTTCAGCAATGCAATCCGGTCGCGCGCGATCTCCTCGGGGCGGACATCCGCGGCGAAGCCTGGAACGCCGTGGTGGCGCGCGCGTTCGCGCCGCGTTGGGACGATGGCCACGACATCTCGCTCAGCGATGGGCGCCGGGTCAACATCGCCACGCAGGCCTTGCCAGGCGAGCCCGGGCAGATTCTGCTGCTCCAGGACGTCACCGAAACGCGTCGCCTGCACGAGCAACTCGCCCATCACAAGCGTCTGTCGGCAAAGACCGAGATGGCCGCCGCGCTGGCCCATCAGATCCGGACCCCGTTGGCTTCGGCCTTACTCTCGACCGCTAACCTCAAGCGCGCGCGCAGCGCAGCCGAGCGCGAGCGCGCCGCTGAGCGCAGCGTGAAATCGCTGCGCCGCCTCGAGCGCCTGGTCGACGAGATGCTGCTGTTCGCCCGCGGCGGCCGGCTCGACGTCGAGGCAGTCCCGGTGGATGCACTGCTCGATGCCTTCGCGGCGGGCGCCGCGGAGGCTTTCGGCTACGCCGAGTACGAGATAGCGATCAATCCCTTCGCGGGTGCGGGTAACGTGCACGCCAATGTCGCCGCACTGACCAGCATCGCGCTCAATCTCATCGACAATGCCCATCTCGCGGCCGGTGGACGCGGGCGGATCGCGATTAGCGCGCTCATCGTCGGCGAGCGACTGGAACTGCGCTTTACCGATGACGGCCCCGGCATAGCCGATGACTGCCGCGAGCAAGTGTTCGAACCTTTCTTCACCACGCGCAGCAACGGCACCGGCCTCGGTCTTGCCGTAGCCCGTGCGGTGGCCCGGGCCCATGCCGGCGATCTGGTCATCGAGTCGGCCGCGCGCGGCTGTTGTCTGTTGCTGACGCTGCCGCTGGCCGGCGCGACGGCGCCCGCCGAGATCTGTGCACCGGACCAGGAGGCATGATGACCCACCGACCCCCGCATTTACTCATCGTCGAAGACGACGAAGCCCTGCGCGAAGCCCTGCTCGACACCGCCAGCATGGCCGGGCTGGAAGCCGGCGCCGCCGCCGACGGTACGGCGGCGCTGCAACAGCTTGCTGCGCACCGCTTCGATCTCGTCATCAGCGACATCCAGATGCAGCCCATGGATGGCCATGCGCTGTTGCGTGAGATCCGCAAGTTCGATCGGGACTTGCCGGTCGTCCTGATGACCGCACACGAATCGATCGCCAGCGCCGTCGCCGCGCTCCGCGACGGCGCCACTGACTACCTGGTCAAGCCGTTCGAGGCGGAGGTGCTGCTCGGCCGTATCGACAGCTGGGTTCCGGCGCCGCCAGCCGCAGTGCTGGACGATACCGTAAGCATCGACCCGGCCAGCCGCCAGATGTTCGAGCTGGCGCGGCGGGTGGCGCAATCCGATGCTTCGGTGATGATCACCGGGGAGAGCGGCGTGGGTAAGGAAGTGGTATTCCGCACCATCCACCAATATTCGTCGCGCGCGGCGCACACGGCGGTTGCGATCAACTGTGCAGCGATCCCGGACAACATGCTCGAAGCGGTGCTGTTCGGCTATGAGAAAGGGGCCTTCACCGGCGCCTACAAAGCCTGCCCCGGGAAGTTCGAGCAGGCGCAGGCCTCGAGCCTGCTGCTCGACGAGATTTCCGAGATGCCGTTGACGCTGCAGGCGAAGCTGCTGCGGGTGTTGCAGGAGCGTCAGGTCGAGCGCCTGGGCGCCCAGCGTCTGATCGATCTCGATGTACGTATCGTGGCGACGTCCAATCGCGATCTGCGCGAGGAAGTCGCGGCGGGGCGCTTCCGCGAAGACCTCTACTATCGCCTGAACGTCATGCCCATACACGTGCCGCCACTGCGCGAGCGGCGCGCGGATATCGTGCCGCTGGCGCGCGCGCTGGTACAGCGCGCCGCCACGCGCGGGCAAGGCTCCGCGCCGGCCCTGGCGGCCGCGGCGGCACGGCGTCTGACGGAATACGACTGGCCGGGCAATGTGCGCGAACTCGACAACGTCATGCAGCGCGCTTTGATCTTGCATCAAGGTCTGTCGATCGAAGCCCACGATCTCCTCTTCGAGAGCATGGCGGTCGCACCGCGATCGGCACCGGACAGCACGTTTTCTCAACCCGAAGAGGGCGAGGACACCCTGGGCGGGGATCTGAAGGATCATGAACGTCGCCTGATCCTCGGTGCCCTGTCCGAAGGCGGTGGCAGCCGCAAGTTCGCCGCCGAGAAACTCGGTATCAGTCCGCGCACGCTGCGCTACAAGATTGCGCGCATGCGCGATCAGGGCATCACCGTCCCGGGCGCCTGAGTCGCGCAGCCGCAAGTACGAGGAGCAGCACCCATGTCGGTCAATTCCATCGATGCCGAAGCCGTCCTCGCCCGTATGCGGGCCCTCGCGAGTCAGGCCCGTGGGGTGGAGACGCAGCGGCCGCCTGCCGATAACGCGGTCGACTTCGGGGAAGTTCTCAAGGGCGCGCTCGACGCGGTCAACGAAACGCAGCACACGGCCAGTGCGATGCGGACGAGTTTTGAACGCGGCGAGACGGGGGTCGACCTGGCCGAAGTCATGGTCGCCATACAAAAAGCGAACATTTCCTTTCAGGCCGCCACCCAGGTGCGTAACCGGTTGGTCTCCGCCTATCAGGACATCATGAACATGCCGATCTGATCGGCGCGGTAATCCATGACAGACCAGCATAGCGAATACGATCATGGCTGAAGCACTCGCACTCAATTCCCAGGCCTCTGCCATGCTGCTCCTGCGCCAGGCCGGCGTGCTGGTCGCGCTCGCGGCGAGCGTCGCGCTCGGTTTGTATGTCGTGCTGTGGGCGCGTGCGCCTGACTACACCGTGCTGTACACGGATCTCGCGGAACGCGATCTGGCGCAGGTCGTCGATGCCTTGCAGTCGAATCAAATCCCCTATCGCATGGACCCGCGCGGCGGCGCCATCCTGGTCGCGGCGGACAAGGTGCACGATGCGCGGCTCAGGCTCGCCGCCGCCGGCCTGCCGCGCAGCGCGAGCATGGGCTTCGAGTTGCTCGAGACCGAAACCGGTTTCGGCACCAGCCAGTTCCTCGAACAGGCCCGCTACCAGCGTGCGATCGAGGGCGAGCTGTCGCGCTCGATAGGACACATCAACAACGTGCGAGCAGCGCGCGTGCATCTGGCCGTGCCCAAGCAGACCGCCTTCAGCCGCACGCGGCGCGATCCGACGGCTTCGGTCATTGTCGACCTCTACAACGGACGTCGCCTCGAGGCGCACCAGGTCGGCGCGATCGTGCATATGGTTTCGGCCAGCGTGCCGGGCCTCTCTCCCGAGCGGGTGGCGGTGATCGATCAGCAGGGCTCATTGCTCACTGACGGTCGCGGCGGTAATGATGAACTCGCGGTCTCGGTCAAACGCTTCGAGCACACCCGCCGTCTCGAACAATCCTATATCGAGCGTATCGAGGCCATTGTCATGCCCCTGGTGGGGCCGGATGGCGTGCGCGCCCAGGTCACCGCCGACATCGACTACACCGCGACCGAACAAACCCGCGAGAGCTTCAATCCGGATCCGCCCGCGGTGCGCAGCGAGAGTCTGCTCGAGGAAGAACGTCGCGGCAGCGGGCCGGGCGGTATCCCAGGTGCGCTCAGCAATGAACCGCCGGTGGCGGCAACGGCGCCGGAAACGCTGGCCGAGGCCGCGCCGGGCGCCGCCGAGGACGACGAACAGACGGCGGCGAGCCGCGACAATCAGCCCGGTAACCGGCGCAGCCAGACGACCCGCAACTACGAACTCGATCGCACCATCAGCCACACCCGACCCGCGGTCGGCACGGTGCGCCGGCTGTCGGTCGCCGTGGTCGTACGCAATCCGGCCGCCGCGCCGGAAGCGTCGACAACGACGCCCGCCGCGGGTGATGCGGCCATCTCGACAGCGGCGCCCGGCCTCGATGCCGCCGAGCTCGAACGCATCGAACGCCTGGTCAAGGAAGCCGTCGGCTTCGACGCCGAGCGCGGTGATTCGGTCAGTGTCACCAGCGCCGATTTTCATGCTCCGCCGGCGCCCGAGCCGCTGCCGGCGACGCCGCTGTGGGAACGGCCGTGGATCTGGAGCGTCGGCAAACAGGTCCTGGGCGGCCTGTTCGCGCTGTTCGTCCTGTTCGGTGTGATCCGGCCGGCGGTCAAATCCCTGATGGCGCGTCCGGCGGGCAGCCTGGCGGCAGCCCATGACGGCGCACGTGCCGGAGAAGTCCTGAGCGGAGGAGGCCAGCGCCAGCTCGGCGGCGATGGTGAGCGCGCGGCCCTGCTGCCGGGACAAGCCGGTTCGACCCAGCCGCTGTTGGCCTCTTCCGAGGTCGATCCGAACATCGACCAGGTCAAACAGTTCGTGGCCCAGGATCCCAAGATCGCAGCCCAGGTCATCAAGGGCTGGGTCAGCGACAACTGACATCACTCGATCCACGGAGTCGAGCATGGTCGAAGCGACGAAAAGCGGTATGGACGGTGCCCAGAAGGCGGCCGTCTTCCTCATGGTGATCGGCGAAGGCCCCGCCTCGCAGGTGATGAAGCATCTCGGGCCGCGCGAGGTGCAACGCATCGGGGTCGCCATGTCGTCCCTCGAAGTGGTGTCGCCAGCGAACGTCTCGAGTTCAGTCAACGAATTCATGCAATCGGTTCGCCAGCACACCGGCATCGGCATCGGCACCGAGGATTACATTCGCAGCGTCCTGACCAACGCCCTCGGCGACGAGAAGGCGAGCAGTATGATCGACCGCATCCTGCTCGGCGGTAACACCAAGGGCCTGGAATCCCTGAAGTGGATGGATGCACGCGCGGTGGTCGAATTGATTCGCTTCGAACATCCTCAGATCGTCGCCATCGTGCTGTCCTATCTCGACAGCGATCAGGCGGCGGAAGTGCTGGGCTTGCTGCCCGAAAATTCGCGCGCCGATCTGATCATGCGCATCGCGACCATGGATGGCATTCAACCGGCGGCGATGAAGGAATTGAACGACATGCTCGAACAGCAGCTGCGCGGCGGTGTCGGCGGTCAGCAATCGTCGATGGGTGGCGTCAAGTGCGCGGCGGAAATACTGAATTTCATCGATCGCAGCGTCGAAGCCCAGATCAGTGAGCAGATCGGCGAAGTCGATGCCGCGCTGGCTGAGAAGATTCAGGACCTCATGTTCACTTTCGAGAATATCGTCGAGATCGACGATCGCGGCGTGCAGGCGCTGCTGCGAGAGGTTTCGACCGAGAACCTGGTGCTTGCACTGAAGGGCACCGACGACGCCATCCAGGACAAGATCTTCTCCAACATGTCGCAGCGCGCGGCCGAGATGCTGCGCGACGATCTCGATGCCAAGGGACCGGTCAAGCTGTCCGAGGTCGAGGCCGCACAAAAGGAGATCCTGGCCATCGCCAGGCGTCTGGCCGACGAAGGCACCATCAGCCTCGGCGGCGGCGGCAGCGAGACCATGATATGAACAGTGTGGAGGACCGCGCAGGGTGAGAGGCGAAGGTATGAGCGAGACGCAGCGAGCCATGGGCGGTGAGACCGTCGCACGCTTCGAGTTCCCCAACGTCGAGGGTGAGCTGGTCGGCGATTACGGCAGCGGCGCGAGCATGCCGACGGCCGGTCAAATCGAACAACTGCACCGTGCCGCCTGGGACGAAGGGTTTGCCGCCGGCCGCAGCGCAGGCTACGCCGACGGCGAGGCCTGCGGCCAGCACGATGTGCGACAGCGCGCAGAGATACTCGAAGGCGTACTGTCGGAACTCGCCGCACCGCTCGCCCGACTCGATCATGAACTGGTCGAGAGCGTCGCCGAACTCGCGCTGCTCATCGCCCGCCATCTCGTGCGGCGCGAGCTCAAGGCCACGCCAGGAGAGGTCGTCGGCGTCGTACGCGAGACGCTCAGGCATCTGCCCGTGGCGACTCGCGGCACAGCCATTCATCTCAATCCGGAAGACGTCGAACTCGTCCGCAATGCTCTGGCGCTGGGCGACGACCCGGTGAACTGGCGTCTCGAAGCCGATCCCCTGATCACTCGCGGCGGCTGCCTGGTCGAAACTGAGACTTCGCGTATCGATGCCAGCGTGGAGAGCCGCCTGGCCGCGATTGCTTCGCGCATGTTCGGCGGCGAACGCGAATCGGACCGGGGTGGCGCATGATCTCGCCGCGCAACAGCAGTGCGCAGTGGGTTGCCGGCATGCAGGTCTATTTCAATCGCCTCGCGGAGCCGCCATCGGTCGTCGTCGAGGGCAAGCTGTCGCGCATGGTCGGCTTGACCCTGGAAGCGGTGGGTTGCCAGGCGGCGATCGGTGAGCGCTGCCGCGTATTCACGGCCGGCGGCAGCGACGTCGACGCGGAGGTGGTCGGCTTCTCCGGCGACCGGCTGTTCCTGATGCCAACCGGGACCCCGCGCGGATTGGCCCCCAACGCGCGCGTCATGCCGATGGGCGGCACCGGCGACGTCGCTGTCGGCGAGGCGCTGCTCGGCCGCGTCATCGATGGCGGCGGCCGCCCGCTCGACGAGCTCGGTCCGCTGCGTCTCGATGCACGACAGGCGCTCTACGGGGAGCCGGTCAATCCGCTGCGCCGCGTCGCCATCACCGAGCCGTTGGATGTCGGTGTGCGATCCATCAATGCCTTGTTCAGCGTCGGCCGCGGCCAGCGGCTGGGACTGTTTGCGCCAAGCGGCGTCGGTAAGAGCGTCCTGCTCGGCATGATGACACGCTTCACCGACGCCGATGTGATCGTGGTCGGTCTGGTCGGCGAGCGCGGCCGCGAAGTGAAGGAATTCGTCGATCAGATCCTGGGCCCGGCCGGGCTGGCGCGGGCGGTGGTCGTCGCGACCCCGGCCGACAATCCGCCCCTGATGCGGATGCATGGTGCAGCGATGGCGACGAGCATCGCCGAATACTTTCGCGACAGCGGCCGCCACGTGCTGCTGCTCATGGATTCCTTGACACGCTACGCCCAGGCACAGCGCGAGATTGCGTTGACCATCGGCGAGCCGCCGGCGACACGCGGCTTTCCGCCGTCGGTGTTCGCGCGCTTGCCGCAGCTGGTCGAACGCGCCGGCACCGGCATCGGAGGGCGCGGATCGATCACGGCGTTCTATACCGTGTTGACCGAAGCCGATGACCCGAACGATCCGATTGCCGATGCCGCGCGCGCGATTCTCGACGGCCACATCGTCTTGTCGCGGCGCCTCGCCGAACGCGGACTCTATCCGGCGATCGACATCGAGGCGTCGATCAGTCGGGTGATGACGCAGATCACCACGGACGAGCACCAGGCGCGTGCCAAAGCCCTGCGCCATGTCTATTCCCTCTACGAGCAAAATGTCGACTTGTTCAATGTCGGCGCCTACCAGCGCGGCGCCAATCCCGATCTCGATCTGGCGGTAGAGCAGCGGCCCGCGATCCTGCGCTTCCTCAATCAGAACATGCGCGAAGCCGTCGATTTCAAGGCTGCCGTCGCCGCGCTCGACGAAGTCACCGGCGGTAGCGGCACGTGACGCGGACGCAGCGCATCAAGCGGATCGTCGACCTGGCGGATGTCACGCGCCGCGAAGCCTCGCAGCAGGTCGCGAGTACGCGCCGGGCGCATGAGGAGAATCTTGCCCAGATCGAACAGTTTCGGCGCTATCGAGCGGAATATGCCCGAGCGCTGGGGGTCGGCGAGCACAGCATGAGCGCGGCCCGGGCGCGTGAACTGCGCCGGTTCATCGAGCAGATCGAGCGCACCATCGAGACGCTGGCTCGGCAGACGCAGCGAACGGAGCGGCTCTGCGGCGACGCCATCGGTCGTTGGCAGCAGGCCGCGCGGCGTAGCGATGCGTTGGGCGAAGTCCTCAACAGCAGCGCCAGCGGCGCCGCGCGGATCGCGGAAGACCGTGAGCAGCGCGAGATCGATGATCGCCACAGACATCGTGACGATGAGCGGTGACGGTGGCAAGGCATCAATTGCGTTCCTGTCATGGCCAGTGGAAAAGCTTCGCTTAGGGCCCGCGCAAGAATAAGTTCCCGATTGGGGCCGCCGATGCATCCTGCCT
>JBBDTC010000293.1:0-3062 GCA_040904625.1 Gammaproteobacteria bacterium | reverse complement strand
ACGCCCAGAAAGGCAATCCAGATCATGGCGAAGCGCGACAGTTCCTCCGCCCAGCCGAAGGAAACGCCGAAGACGTAACGGCCCACGACATTGCCGAACACCAGCACCGTCATCGCCGTCATCAGGAAGACGAGAGCAAGCTTGTTCGTCGCGATGAGCCATCGGTCGAAGGTCCTCACCTTCGCCATCGTTTCCATGAACATGTCATTTTCGAAATCCCTGGCGAGGAACATAACAGCTTGCCCCGGAGCGTCAACGCGCCGGGGGTTGCGCCGTTCGCTCGGGCGGTAGGCCTCACACCGCCAGATAGCCGCCGTCTACGGGGAAGACGGCGCCCGTGATGAAGCGCGCGGCCGGAGAGGCGAGAAAGACGACCGTGCCGGCGACCTCTTCGGGCTGGCCGAAGCGGCCCATCGGCGTACGCGCGATCAGCGCCTCCCGCCGCACGGGGTCGTCCTGCAGCCCCCTGGTCAGCGCCGTCGCGATCCAGCCGGGCGCCACGGCGTTGACCCTGATGTTGTCGCCCGCCCAGGACGCGGCGAGGCTCTTGGTGAGCTGCGCCACGCCGCCCTTCGACGCGCTGTAGGCCGGCACACGCGCCCCGCCGAAGAATGACAGCATCGAGGCCATGTTGATGACCGCGCCCTGTGCCTCGGCCAGTTGCGGGCGGCAGGCGCTGCACATGCGCATGGTGCCGGTGAGATTGATCGCCAGGACCTCGGCGAAGACGGCCGGGTCGTGCTCGGCATCGCGGCGGATGACACCGGCCGCGTTGACGAGAACATCCATCCGCGCCAACCCGCCGGCGAGCGCGGCGATGGCGGCTTCGTCTCCGACATCGAGCGCGCGCAGATCGATGTCCCGGTTGGCCTCATCGGCCCGTGCCGCTTCGGCCTCCGAATCCTGTGCGCCGGTCGCCACGACTGTGGCGCCCAGATCGCGGAACGCCCTGGCGCATGCCGCGCCGATCCCGCTGGAGCCGCCGACGACCAGCACGCTCCGGTCCGCGAACAGCTCGGGAACGAACGTCTGGCTCATCGGATGAACTGGTCGACATAGGCGCCGCCGAGCCCGTTCTGCTCGTAGTAGGCACGGCATTTCTCGATCCGGGTGAAGACGTCATCGAAGCCGGTCACGGCGCCGTCCGGATCGACGTAGATCATCGCGCCGTTGACCTGAAAAAACGTGATCATCTCCTCCACGTGAGGGTCGACGACGAGCGTGTGCGTCTCCCCCGGGGCCTCGTAGACATAGCCCCCCTCGGTCGCCACCCAGTCGTGCTCCAGATAGCGCCATTCGCCCTTGAGGACGAAGCCGTGGACAGGCTGCGGGTGACGGTGGCGCGACAGCACGCCAGCGCGGCGCACCCGCAGGAGGTTCATCCAGTAACCGCGGGAGGCGCACAGGCACAGCGGCCGAAACCAGACATTCTCCTCCACCGGGACCCAGATCCGCTCGTCGGTCGGGATCGCATCCGGAATCACGAGCTCCGGCGGGCTGTCCGCGGGCTGGGGCTTTCGATAGGGGGCGGACTTTTGGTCGGGTTCGGTCATCTTTGGCATCCTCCGGGTAATTCCTCACAAGTCCGAGATACCCGCCGGCGGTGGAAAAGACCACACCTGGCAGCTTACGGATTCCGGCGGTCCCATGGGCCCAGCGCAAGCTCGGCCCGGGACTCCTGCAGGATGGCGCGATCGTCCATGCGCCAGACGGGATCGCTCGCGGGGTCGAAGCCGGGCTCCAGTGCCCGGATGCGCTCGACCAGCGGCGGGTGGGTGGCGAACAGGCCGGCGAGGCCACCTGCCGCCTCGGCGAAAAACAGGTGCCGGGCCTCCTCGGCATGGGCGTTGCCGACGCGGCTGCCCTCGGCGGTGGCGCCGATCTTCTTGAGCGCATTGGCGAGGCCGCGTGGGTTGCGGGTGAACTGCACCGCGCCGGCATCGGCCAGCGCCTCGCGCCGGCGCGACACGGCGCTTTGCAGCATGCGACCGCACAGCACGCCGAGCAGCCCGACCACGATCAGCCCGATCGCCAGCACCAGCGCCGGCAGCGCCGATCGGTTGCCGCCACGCCCGCGCCAGCGCCGGAACATGAAGCTGCGCATTACCGCCCGGCCCAGCCAGTACAGAACCACCAGCCCGAACACCATGCCCATCAGGCGCGTGTTGAGGCGGGTATCGCGGTGGGCGATATGAGCCATCTCGTGCGCCACCACGCCGGACAGCTCCTCCCGGGTGAGCTTGGACAGCGCGCCGTGGGTCACCCCGACCGCGGCGCGCTCCGGGTCCGCGCCCGCGGCAAAGGCGTTGATCCCCTTCTCGTTCTTGATGACGAAGGCGCGCGGCGGCGGCAGCCCGGCGGCGATCGCCATCTCGTGCACCACGTTCAGGTAGCGCCGGTGGTAAGGGTTTGTCGCATCCTCGGTGACCTCATGGCCGCCGAGGGACTGCGCCACCTTCGCACCGTCGCTGCCGAGCATGGCGATGCGGATCAGCGCCACGGCCGCGATGCCGACGATGACCGCAGCGGCAATGCCCAGCACGGTCGCGGGCTCCAGGGCCGCGACGCCCGCGGCGGCGATGGCTTCGCCTTGCAGCGCTACGGCGCCTAGCGTGCCGATGATCGCGCCGATCACCAGCACCATCGCGACGAAGCCCAGCACCAGGAGAATCGAGTCGCGCCTGGCGCTCTCCTGTGCGGCGCGGAAATCGAACGTCGCCATGGCCTTGACCAGGGTCAGCTGAACGAAACGTCAGGGGCTTCCTGGATCGCCTCGCGGTCGGCAAACTCCAGCATGCCGACCGGTTCGAAGCCGAACTGTCGCGCGACCAGGTTGGACGGCGCGGACTCTACCGCGTTGTTGTAGGTCATGGCGGCGTCATTGTAGGCCTGCCTGGAATAGGCGACGCGGTTTTCCGTCGAGGTCAGTTCCTCTTGGAACTGCATGAAGTTGGTGGAGGCCTTGAGATCGGGATAGGCCTCCGACAGGGCAAACAACCGGCCCAGGGCACTGCCGAGCGCGCCTTCGGCCTGGCTGAGCTGGGCCATCGCCGCGGTGTCGC
>JBBDTC010000292.1:0-18646 GCA_040904625.1 Gammaproteobacteria bacterium | reverse complement strand
CGAATAGTGGTTCTATTCAACTGACGAGCAACGCTGCCAGACGAGATGGATCGGCATTCCAAATAGCTGAGTTATTGTGGCACGGACCCTTAGGGCATGGGTGACGACCATACCGCATTCAGCCACATTTAGTGGCGACCGCGGGCGGGCGCCGAACAGTCTTTCGCAACTTGCACCTGCCGCGCACAATGGCGCCACCACATGGCAACAGGAGCCCGGACGTGAAACGCAGCGCAGACTGGTATTTCGATTTCATCTCGCCGTACGCCTACCTCCAGTTCAAGCATCTCCATCGCCTGCCGGACGATGTCGAAGTGCGCCTGACGCCGGTGCTCTTCGCTGGCCTGCTATGGCACTGGGAGCATAAGGGCCCGGCCGAGATCCCGGCCAAGCGCGTCCAGACCTATCGTTACTGCCACTGGCTGGCGGCGCGCCTGGGCGTACCCTACCGCACACCGCCGGCGCACCCGTTCAATCCGCTCGGTGCCCTGCGTCTAGCGATTGCTCTCGGCGCGGGGCGCGAGATCGTCGGCAACATCTTCGATTACATCTGGGGCGAGGGTGGCGACGTGCAAACCTCTGCAGGGCTGCATGCGCTCGCGACGCGCCTGAATGTCGACGACGTCGACGCCCTGATCGGAGATGATCAGGTCAAGGCCACGCTGCGCCACAATACCGAGGACGCGCTCGCACGCGGCGTCTACGGGGTGCCGACCTTCGCCGTCGCTGGCGAACTCTTCTGGGGCCTGGATACGACCGATCTCCTGCTCGACTACCTCGCCGACCCAAGCCTGTTCGACGACCCCGAGATGCAGCGCATCACCAACCTGCCTAGCGCGGCCACACGCCGCGCCTGAACGCTCATGATGCCGCGGGGCCGCTTCGCGCACGCCAACGCCCCATACCGCTGAGCCAGCGATCGACATCCGTGGCCTTGCGCAGCATGTAATCACGTACCACCGGGTGCGGAAGGATCAGGAATTCCTCACGCGCCATGCCCTGGATGACGCATTCGGCAAGTTCGTCCGCTTCGATCATGCCGTCCTGACTGGCGACCGAAGCGCCGTCAGGCCGATCGGTCATGGGCGTGCGGACGGCCTGCGGTGCCAACACCGAGACTTTCACGCCCTGCTCGCGATATTTGATCGCGACCCACTCGGCGAAGGCGACACAGGCGTGTTTAGTGACGGCATAAGTGGCCGACTGGATGTGCGAAAGCAAGCCAGCGGCTGAGGCGGTATGGATGAGGTAGCCATCACCGCGCGCCGCCATCGACGGCGCCACCGCGCGCACCGCGTAGACATGGGCCATGACATGGATGTCCCAGTTGAGTTGCCATTCCTCGTTCGGCGCGTCCTCGTCGCCGAGACGGGCAATGCCGGCGTTGGAGCAGAATACATCGATCGGCCCGAGCTCCGCCTCGACGTGCGCGACCAGCGCCTGGACATCGGCTTCACGGGCAACATCACAGGGTACGGCCAGGGCGCCTATCTCGGCTGCGACCGCGGCCAGCGGCCCCGACTGCACATCAGCGATAGCGATCCCTTTGGCCCCCTCGGTGTGGAAACGTCGCGCGAGCGCGGCACCGATCCCACTGGCGCCGCCGGTGATGACGGCGATGCGGTTTTTCAGGTCCATGGTCTCGTTTCCCCGTTATTCCAAACCACCACATCAAGCCCGACGTGCTTACGCATAACCCGGGGGAGGAACGAAGCCCCCAACCTCCGCGGCCAGCAGCCGACAGAAATCGATGGTGACGAAATCATCGAACTCGCGGCCCACAGCCTGCAGACCGAGCGGCAGACCGTCCGCGGCAGGGCCGGTCGGGAACACCGTGCTCGGCAGATGGGCGACGGTGACGAGGCCCGCCCAATGCAGCTGCTCGAGATAGGGATGCCGGCGGCCATCGATGAGGATTTCGCGTGTCGTCGGCGGGGTATGGTCGTGCGCGAACGCGGTGGTCGGCATCTGCGGGCAGATCAGGATGTCCCATTCTTCGAAGAAAGCATCCCAGGCCTCGCGCAGGCGGTAGCGTTGCTGGTGATGCTGCATCCAGGTGCGCTGATCCTGCACGGCGTTACGAATGGCGCGGGCGCGCGGACTGCGGTCGGACGGCGCGAAACCGAGCGCTTCATGCTTACGCTTTTCGTGCACTGCGTCCGGAACGCCGGCGCCAATCACTCCCCACAGCAGGGCGTAATAGGTATCGAGTGCATGGTCGACGTCAATCGCCGGGCGCGCACGATCGGAGACCCTGGCACCCGAACGTGCGAGGACGTCCGCCACGTGTTGCACGCGCGCGGCAACCGCGTCCGCGACCGGCGCGAAGTCCGCCTGCGGCCAGACCGCGACGCGAAAGTCGGCCAGACGCGTTTTGGCCGGCCGGGGCAATGCCAACTGCCAGCCACGCCCCTGGCGTGCATCTGGCCCGGCGAGCAATTCAAGGGCCAAGGCGAGATCCTCCGCACTGCGCGCGAGCGGCCCGCACACGGCGAGATCGGCCGGTGCCGCCGTACCCGGCAGCGCGTGACCGCGGTCCGGCACAATGCCCCAGGTCGGCTTGTGGCCATAGACGCCGCAATAATGCGCGGGATTACGGATCGAACCGCCGATATCCGATCCGATCTCCAGCGCTGTGAAGCCGGCGGCCAGCGCAGCTGACGAACCACCGGACGAGCCGCCCGGGGTACGGGTCAGGTCCCAGGGGTTGCTGGTCTGGCCGTAGATGTCGTTGTAACTCTGGAAATCGGCGAGCCCGAGTGGCACGTTGGTCTTGCCGAGGATATGCGCCCCGGCCGCGCGCAGGCGGCGCACTGCTTCGGCGTCGCGGCTCGCGACATTGCCGGCGTAGTCCGGGATGCCCCAGGTCGTCGCGGTGCCCGCCAGATCGTATGCTTCCTTGATAGTCATCGGCAGGCCGTGCAAGGGCCCGAGCAACTTGCCCGCGGCGCGCGCTGCATCGGCCGCCCGTGCCGCCGACCGCGCCTGTTCGAAACAACGCACGACCACGGCATTGAGCGCGCCATCCAGGCGCTCGATGCGCTCGATGCAGGTTTCAGTGAGTTCGGCCGAGCTCAGCACGCCATCGCGCAAGTCCGCCACGAGGGTGCTCGCAGAGGCGAAAGTGGCGCCAGTCATCTATCTGTTCTCCCCGGTGGACCGGGGTAACGTTAGCATTCCACTCGACAGACGACCAGCTTGAAGCCGAGCTAAGGGCCCACCGAAAGTACCGCAAATTTCTGCCAGCGCCCTTATTTTTCCATCGCCGGCAGGATCAGCACCGTTCCGGGAGCATGACGTACCACGCGTGTGGCGATGCTGCCGAGCGCCCAGCGCTTCACACCGGTGCGACCATGAGAGGTCATGATGACCAGGTGATCCGGGGTCTGTTCCATGAACTCCACGAGCACGCCAGCGGTGTCCCCATGCAGCACTTTCGTGTCTACACGGGTCGCGCCCATGCCCCGTAAGCGTTCGGCGACCTCGCTCAAGTAGTCCTCGGCTTGGCCCTCGAGTTCCTCGGCCAGGTCGCGAGCCGCTCCGCCGAAGCTCTCTGGATGCAGGTAATAATCGACTGCCGAGCCCAGGGCACGTACGAGCACGATGGACGCCGCGAACGCCTCGGCCAAGCGCACAGCCTCCGGCAGGGCTTGTTCGGCAAAAGACGAACCATCGAGAGGGACGACGATCGTGCTCAGGCGCGCAGGTGTGGGGGCCTCCTCCTCTGCGGCACGAACCACCAGCAAGGGTTTGTGTATCGTGTGCAGCACTCGCTCGGTCACACTGCCGAGCAGCCAGCGTCGCGCACCGGCGCGGCCATGGGTGGCCATGAGCACCAAGGGGGCGTCAGCTTCCGCCACGGTTGCGGCGATCTGCGACGCAGCATCGTCACCTTGGGTGACCAGGGTTGCGACCTGCACACCCGCGTCGGCGAGTGGGGCAGCCGTCTGATCGAGGTAATCCCGCGCCAGGTCGCAGCGCTTCGCCCAAGCCTCGCTACCGTGCGCCTCACCGGCAACACAGGCCAGCAGGCGCAGAGGAAGATGCAAGCGCTCGGCGAGCAAGGTCGCATAAGGGAGGACTTGTTCGGCGACGTTCGAACCGTCCAGGGGGATGAGGATTTCTTTGTACACGTTTGCACGTCTCCAGGCAGGCGCGTATCGCAGCACGGACGTCGGGTTATGGGCCCGAGTACTCGTCGGTAAAAGAATCGCCGCACGAAACGAGGAACGCAGTAGGTGATGTCCTTGCGCCAAGCATATGGCCAGTCCGGCAGCCACTGCAACGCGCATTGCGATGATTGGCATCGGCAAACACTTGTCGCCTGGCCGCACTCGGGGTCGACGCCGAACCTCCAGACAACGTAAAGTGCGAGGATGAGGCCCATCGATAAAAACTTCGCGATGTCCCAGGACCACCCGTGAACAATCACGACAGCTTCACTCGACTGCCCTTGCCGCGCCGCGCCGTCGCCCTGGTGCTGGCCGGCGGGCGCGGCACTCGGCTCAAGGACTTGACTTCGCGCCGCACCAAACCCGCAGTCTATTTCGGCGGGAAGTTCCGTATCGTCGATTTCACGCTGTCCAACTGCATCAACTCCGGCATCCGCCGTATCGGCGTCGTCACTCAATACAAGTCGCACAGTCTGCTGCGTCATCTGCAGCGCGGCTGGAGCTTTCTGCGCTGGGAGGCCAATGAGTTCGTCGAGCTCCTGCCGGCCCAGCAGCGTACTATCGACGAAACCTGGTACCGCGGCACGGCCGATGCGGTCTACCAGAACATCGATATCGTGCGTGACCATCAATCCGAATTCGTCGTCGTTCTCGCCGGCGATCACATCTACAAAATGGACTACGGCCGCATGCTGCGTTTCCATGTCGAGCGCGGCGCGCAGTGCACCGTTGCCTGCATCGAGGTGCCGCGTGAAGAGGCCACGGGCTTCGGCGTGATGGCGATCGACCGTTCCCACCAGATCCTGGACTTCGTCGAAAAACCGGCCGACCCGCCGCCGATGCCCGGCAAGCCCGATCGGGCCCTGGCCAGCATGGGCATCTATGTGTTCAACACGAGCTTCCTGTTCGATCTGCTGGAGCAGGACCTGAACGACCCGAATTCCGATCACGATTTCGGAAAAGACGTCATTCCCGCCGCCGTGCGCATGCGCGTTGCCTGTGCCCACCCCTTCGACCTGTCGTGCGTGAACCCGGTGGGTGGCGCGGAGTCGGATCCGTACTGGCGCGACGTCGGCACCCTGGATGCCTACTGGTCGGCCAACATCGATTTGACCATGCCCACCCCGGCGCTCGACATGTACGATCCGAATTGGCCGATTTGGACCTACCAGGAACAACTGCCGCCGGCCAAGTTCATCTTCGACCAGGATTCCCGGCGCGGTATGGCGGTCGACTCCATCGTCTCCGGCGGCTGCATCGTGTCCGGTGCGCATGTCTCGCGCTCGGTCCTGTTTTCCAAGGTGCGGGTGAATTCCTATTGCCGCATCGACGGCGCCGTACTACTTCCCGAGGTCGATGTCGGCCGCAACGCGCGCCTCAGCCGGGTCGTGGTCGACCGTGGCGTATGCATCCCGGAAGGCATGGTCATCGGCGAAGATGCCGCACTCGATCGGCAACGCTTCGATGTCAGCGAACAAGGCATCACTCTCGTGACCCAGGAGATGATCGACCGCGTCATCGCCCACGGCTGCTGATCGCGGCACTCCGCCACCAACCTCAACGTCCATGCGCGTTCTCTATGTCAGCACCGAGGTGCACCCGGCGCTCAAGACCGGCGGGCTCGCCGACGTCAACGCCGCCTTGCCGCGGGCACTCGAAGCTGCCGGCGCCGACGTACGCCTGCTCTTGCCCGCCTTCCCGGCACTACTGGCGCACGCCACTGAAATTGGTCCGCCCTGCCCGCTCGGTCCGGCGCTCGGTGCGCCAAGTGTGACCGTGTTGCCGTGCCGCCTCGACGGGCGGGCCACCTGGCTCATCGATGCACCGCGCTATTACGCGCGCGCAGGCAACCCCTACGTCGACGCCAGCGGACGCGATTGGCCGGACAATCTCGAGCGTTTCGCCCTGCTCGGCTGGGCCGCGGCCCGTTTCGCCGACGGCGGCATCGGCGGCTGGCGGCCTGATATCGTGCACTGCCATGACTGGCATGCGGCGCTCTGCCCAGCCTACCTGCGTGCCCGCGGCGGCGACGGTCCGGCGACGGTGTTCACCGTGCACAACCTCGCTTACCAGGGGCAATTTCCCGGATCGCGCTTCAGCGCGCTCGGCCTGCCCGGACATTTCTTCGCCGTGCACGGCTTGGAATTCCACGGCCAGGTCAATTTCATGAAAGCCGGCCTTTTCTACGCCGACCGTATCACCACCGTGAGTCCGAGTTTCGCCGCAGAAATCCAGACCCCGGCCGCGGGCTTCGGTCTCGATGGCTTACTGCGCGCGCGCGCCGACGCGGTGCTCGGGATCCTGAACGGCGTGGACACCGAGGCCTGGAATCCGCGCACGGACGAGAATATCGCCGCCCGCTTCGACGCCGACCGCATCGACGGCAAGACGCGCTGTCGTGAAGCCCTCGAAAAGGCCTGCGGACTGTCCGCAGGCAGCGGCCCACTGCTCGGTGTAGTCAGTCGACTGACACCGCAGAAGGGTCTCGATCTGCTGCGCGCCTGCCTGCCGCAGATACTCGCCGAAGGTACCCGACTCGTCCTCCTCGGCAGCGGGGATGCGGGCGAAGAGGCCGCCTGGCGCGCGGCGGCTGAGTCACATCCGCGCTCCATTATGGTGCATATCGGTTACGACGAAGCGCTCGCGCATCGCATCTTCGCCGCGGCCGACGTCATTGCTGTGCCGTCGCGTTTCGAACCCTGCGGATTGACCCAGATGTATGCGATGCTCTACGGCGCCCTGCCGCTGGTACGGCGCACCGGCGGGCTGGCCGATACGGTTCAGGATGCCGGCCCGGCCAACCTCGCCGACGGCAGCGCGACGGGCTTCGTGTTCGACGCCGCCGAAGCCGACGACCTGCTTGCTGCCCTGGCCCGCCTGTTCGCGTTGTGGCGCGACCGGGCAGGCTGGCGTCGCGTGCAGGACACGGCGATGCGGCGCGATTTCAGCTGGAACCGGCCCGCCGCGCGCTATATCGCGCTGTACCGCGAGCTGCGTCCGCAGGCCTGAGCGGCAGCGCTGCCCGGCACCAGAGGGTATCGAGATTGGACCGCCCGCGCACTTTGGCGCCGGTCACCTGTACGATGACGACGAGAATCGTGATGATGAACATGCTCGAAGGCTCTGCTAACTTCCACCCCGATCCGGCCGGCTGCGACCAGGGCGCATTGCGCCAGTCCATCGCCAACCACCTGCTCTACAGCGTCGGCAAGGATGCCGCGGCCGCCCTGCCGCGCGACTGGTTGCACGCCATCGCCATGGCGGTACGCGATCGCCTGGTCGAGCGCTGGCTGGATACCACCCGTGCGCAATACCGCGAGGATGCCAAGCGTGTCTACTACTTGTCGATGGAGTTCCTGCCCGGCCGCGCATTGACCAATGCGCTGATTGCGCTCGATATCTATGAGCCTTGTGCTACCGCCGTCGCCGCACTCGGTCAGGACCTGGATGATCTTGCCGAACTCGAACACGATCCGGCGCTCGGCAACGGCGGCCTCGGCCGCCTCGCCGCCTGCTTCCTCGATTCCATGGCAACACTCGCGCTGCCCGGTATCGGTTATGGCATCCGCTACGAATATGGCATGTTCGCGCAACACATCGTCGATGGCTGCCAGGTCGAATATCCCGATCACTGGCTGGTCGCCGGCAATCCTTGGGAATTCCCGCGGCCCGAGATCTGCTACACCATTCGCTTCGGCGGGCGGGTCGAGATCCACGACAAGGCCGCGCACTGGGTCGACACCGACGACGTCCTCGCCATGGCTTACGACAATCTCGTCCCCGGCTATGGCAATCGCGCCGTCAATACCTTGCGCCTGTGGTCGGCGACCTCGACCGAAGCGATCGATCTGTCGCTATTCAACCAGGGCAACTACACCGCGGCCATCGAGGACAAGAACCATTCGGAGAACGTCTCCCGCGTCCTCTACCCGGACGATTCCACCGAGCACGGCCGTGAGTTACGGCTGCGCCAGGAGTACTTTTTCGTCAGTGCCTCGCTGCAGGATCTCCTGCACCGCTATTTCGAGACCCGCGACAGCATCGAAGCGCTGGCTGACAAGGTCGCCATCCATCTCAACGACACACATCCGGCGATCGCCATCCCCGAACTCATGCGCCTGCTCGTCGATGAACACCGCGTACCGTGGCCCCAGGCCTGGAAACTGACAATTCAGATATTCTCCTACACCAATCACACATTGATGAGCGAGGCACTGGAAACCTGGCCGGTGGAGATGCTCGAACGCGTGCTGCCTCGCCACATGAAAATCATTTTCGACATCAACAAACTGTTTCTCGATCACGTGCGTCGCCACGCCGATGCCGACGCCGAGCTGCTGCGGCGGCTATCGCTGATCCACGAAGACGGCGACCGCCGGGTACGTATGGCCTCGCTCTCGGTTTTGGCCAGCCATACCGTGAACGGCGTCTCCAAGCTCCATTCCGAACTCCTGCGCGAGACTATCTTCGCCGACTTTCACCAGCTCTTCCCCGGGCGATTCGTCAACCGCACCAATGGCATCACACCACGGCGCTGGCTGGCACTCGCCAACCCCGGTCTGTCCAAGCTCATCGACAGCCGTATCGGACCTGCATGGCGCAGCGAGTTGAGCCACCTGGAGGCGTTGCGCCCCCTGGCCGACGATCCCAACTTCCGTAGCGCGTTCGCCGCCGTCAAAGCGACCAACAAGCGTGCATTGGCCACCTTCATTGCACGCCACACCGGCATCGAGGTCGATCCGAACGCCCTGTTCGACGTCCAGATCAAGCGCTTCCACGAATACAAACGCCAATTGTTGAACGTGCTGCAGGTCATTACCCGCTACAACCGCATGCTCGCTGCCCCCGAACACGACTGGCAGCCGCGCACGGTGGTCTTCGCCGGCAAGGCCGCCTCGGCCTACTACATGGCGAAACTCGTCATCCGTCTCATCAACGACGTCGCCGCGACCATCAACGACGACCCGCGCATCGCCGGCCGCCTCAAGGTCGTGTTCGTGCCCAATTACAGCGTCTCGGTAGCACGCATGATCATTCCCGGAGCCGATCTCTCAGAGCAGATTTCGACGGCCGGCACCGAAGCCTCCGGCACCGGCAACATGAAACTCGCCTTGAACGGCGCCCTCACCATCGGCACCGAGGACGGCGCCAACATCGAGATCCGCGACGCCGTCGGCAGCGACGACATCTTCCTGTTCGGCTTGTCAGCCGAAGGCGTGCGCGACCTGCGTGCACAAGGCTACCGGCCGCGCGACTTCGCGGCCGCCGATGCCCGCCTGGGCGAAGTTCTCGACCAGATCGGAGGCGGGTATTTCTCGTCCGAGGAACCAACCCGCTACCAACCCATCATCCAGTCACTGATCGACCACGGTGATTACTATCTGCTGCTGGCCGATTACGCCGATTACCTGCGCACCCAGGATCGCGTCGACGCCCACTACGCCGATCCAGACGCCTGGATCGCCACGGCAATCAGAAATGTCGCCGCGATGGGACCTTTTTCCAGCGACCGCACCATACGCGAGTACGCGGAAGGGACCTGGCACGTCCACGCTCTCGCGCTGTGAGGCGCCGATGAACGTAGCACGGCAAAGCCATCCCGGCGGCGGCGACTGGCGCGTCCTGCCAGGTCGCCCTCATCCGCTGGGGGCGAATTTCGACGGGGCGGGGGTCAATTTCGCGCTCTTCGCCGCGCATGCCGAGGCGGTCGATCTGTGTCTGTTCGACAGCGACGGCGCGCGCGAGCTTGCACGCATCGCCGTGCCGGCCTGTACCCACGATGTCTGGCACGCCTACCTGCCTGATGCGCGGCCGGGACAGGCCTACGGCTACCGTGTACACGGCCCCTACGCACCTGAACGCGGCCACCGCCACAACCCGCACAAACTGCTCCTGGATCCCTATGCACGTGCCCTGACCGGCCGCTACCGTTGGACGGACGCCCACCTCGGCTACCGTCCCGGACAGGCCCGTGGCGACCTCGTCATCGACCGACGCGACAATGCGCCAGCCATGTACCGGGCGCGCGTCGCCAATCCGGCTTTCGACTGGGGCGGCGACAAGCCCCCCCGCACGCCCTGGAGCGAGACGGTGATCTGCGAAGCCCACGTCAAGGGCTACAGCATGCTCAACCCGAAGGTACCAGAACGCCTGCGCGGAACCTATGCGGGGCTCGCCCATCCGGCATCTATCGCGCGTCTGCAAGCAGGCGGCTTCAGTGCCGTCGAACTGTTACCGATCCAGGCTTTCGTCGATGAACGCATGCTCGCCGCCGCCGGCCGCAGGAATTACTGGGGCTACAATCCGCTTGCCTACTTCGCGCCGGAAGCACGCTATGCAGGCGGCGGCGATCCGATCGTCGAGTTCCGGGCCATGGTCAAGGCGCTGCACGCCGCCGGTATCGAGGTGATCCTCGACGTCGTCTACAACCACACCGCCGAAGGCGATGGACTGGGGCCGACCTTGTCCTTTCGCGGCATCGACAACGCCAGCTACTACCGCCTGAGTGCCGACGATCCGCGCCACTATGACGATCTCAGCGGCTGCGGCAATACCCTCGACCTGCGCCATCCACGCGTGCTGCAACTGGTCATGGATTCGCTGCGCTACTGGGTGCAGGACATGCATGTCGATGGTTTCCGATTCGATCTCGCCACTGCGCTGGCACGTGGTCCGAGCGGTTTCGATGCCCACGCGACGGTCCTCGATTGCCTGCGTCAGGACCCCTTGCTCGCCGGGGTCAAGCTGATCGCCGAGCCATGGGACATCCAGACTTGGCAAACGGGTCATTTCCCCCCGCCGTTCGCCGAATGGAACGACCGTTATCGCGATACCGTGCGTGACTTCTGGTTGACCGGCGGGGCAAGTACTGGGCAACTCGCGCGCCGCCTGGCCGCGTCGAGTGACCTGTTCCGCCACGACGGCCGGCGACCGCAGGCGAGCGTCAACTTCATCACCGCTCACGACGGCTTCACCCTGGCCGATTTGGTGAGCTACGAGCACAAACACAATGAGGCCAACGGCCAGAGCAACGCCGACGGCACCAACGACAATCGCAGCACCAATTGCGGCGTCGAGGGCCCGACCACCAATGCGGCCGTGCTGGCGCGCCGCAGACGCCTCATGCGTGCCATGCTCGCGACGCTGTATGTCTCCCAAGGGGTGCCCATGCTGCCCGCCGGTGATGAGATCGGCCGCAGCCAAGTCGGTAACAACAACCCTTATTGCCAGGACGGCCCCCTGACCTGGATCGACTGGTCGAGCACCGACGGCGAACTCACTGCCTTCGTCGCCGCGCTCGCCGCTTTGCGCATCGCGCACCCGGCCTTGCATCGCGAGACCTGGTTCGATGGCTCGCCGACGGTACTCGGAGAACCCGACATCGCCTGGATTGCTCGTCACGGTGAGCCCATGACGCCGGCCGACTGGGAAGACCCCGCCAATCGCGCCTTCGGTTTTCTGCTCGGCCGTACCCACACCGACGAGACGGCGGTACTGGTGCTCCTCAATGCCGCATCGCAAGAAGCCGAGTTCGAGCTGCCGCCGGCGCCGCATGGTGACTGGCGCCTGGTAGTGGACAGTGCCGGTCAGGCCGGCACGCCGATAGCAGGGATGCAGACCATCCCCGCCGAAGGCGTGGTCATTCTGCTCGCCGCGCTGCCGACCGAGACCTACCCCCATGGATGAGGACCTGCGCCGACTCGCCGACCAGGCCGGCATCGAAGCGGGCTACTGGGATGCGCTCGGGACGCGCCGCGACCTGACCGAGCCCACTGCACGTGCCCTGCTGGTCACACTCGGATTCGAAGCCGACGACCCCGGGGCCGCTTTGCGTGGCCTCGAAGAAGCCCAATGGAGAGAGACCCTGCCGCCGGTCGTCTGCCTCCCGGCAGATGAGTTGCCCACACTCGAACTCGTCCTCGATGTGCTTGACGAACAAACCGAAGTCGCCTGGCAGCTGACACTGGAGTCAGGCACCGTCATGCACGGGACGAGCCGGCCGCAAGCGCTCGCCGCACACCATCGACGTGTCGTCGATGGCCGCGAACGTGGGCGCTATCACCTGTCGCTGACACCCACGACGACGCTACCCCCCGGTTACCATCACCTGACGCTGCCGGCGACAGGTGCCGCCTGCACGCTGATTGCAATCCCGCCGCGCTGCCATATCCCGTCCGATCTCGAGGCAGGCCGGCGCGTCTTCGGCGTGGCTGTGCAGCTCTACAGCCTGCGCTCGGCCCACAACTGGGGGATAGGCGATTTCACCGATTTAGCCGAACTCGCCACTATTGCAGCACGCGGCGGAGCGGCACTCATCGGCGTCAATCCGCTGCATGCCCGCCATCTCGTCCACTCCGAGGACGCGAGCCCCTACGCGCCGTCGTCACGGTTGATGCTCGATCCGCTGTATATCGACATCGAGGCGTGCGCCGATCTCGAACACTGCGCAAGCGCCCGGGCTCTCATCGACAGTACGGATTTTCAGGACCGACTCACGCGTGTGCGCGACACCGGATTGGTCGAGCATAGTGCCGTCACCGCGCTCAAACTGCCCATTTTGCGCCAGCTTTTCGACACTTTCCGCCGCCGTCGCGATACCGGTGCAGACGCCGCGCGCGCCGCCGACTTTGATGCCTTCGTCACTGACGGCGGCGTGCCGCTCGGCGAATTCGCGACCTTCGAGGCGCTGCGCTTGTGGCGCGCCGCCAGCGACGGAGCGGCCAGCACCTGGCGCAGCTGGCCCGCCGCCTGGCGCGACCCGGACTCAGCCGAAGTGATGGATTTCCGCGTCCGGCACGCCGTCGACATCGAGTTCCAGCGCTACCTTCAATGGCAGGCCGATCGCCAGCTCGGCGCAGCCGCCAGCGCGGCTCGTGACGCCGGCATGGCCATCGGCCTGTACCGCGACATGGCCGTCGGCGCCGCCGACGACAGCGCCGAAACCTGGGCCAACGGTTCGCTCATCGCCGCCGGCGCAAGTGTCGGCGCGCCACCCGACCTGTTGAATCGCGAGGGTCAGGATTGGGGCCTGCCGCCGTGGAACCCGCGCGTCCTGGCCGCACGCGCCTATGCCCCCTTTGCCGCGCTGCTGGCCGCCAACATGCGCTACGCCGGCGCGCTGCGTATCGATCACGTCATGGCGCTGACGCGCCTGTTCTGGATCCCACGAGGCATGAACGGTGACGCCGGGGCCTATGTGCGCCAGGCCTTCGACAAGCTCGCCGGCATCGCCGCACTGGAAAGCCAGCGCCAAGCCTGCCTCGTCATCGGCGAGGATCTCGGCTCCGTTCCGGAGGGCCTGCGCGAGGCGCTCGCGGCGCGTGGATTCCTGTCCTATCGCGTGCTCCTGTTCGAGCGCCACTGGGATGGCGACGGCAGTTTCAAGCATCCCCACGAATACCCGGTGCAAGCCTTGGCCACGGTCGCCACGCACGACATGCCGACCATCGCCGACTACTGGTCCGGCAACGACATCCCGCGCCGCGAAGCGCTCGGTCTGTATCCGCAGCCGGACCTCGCCGCCGCCGAAACGGCACGCCGCGAAGACGAACGTGCCGGCCTGCTCGCGCTCTTCACCGAGCTCGGCCTGGCTCCGCCGGAGCCGACCGCTGCGGCCGTGACCCACGCCCTCCATGCCGTGATCGCGCGCAGCGAAGCCATGCTCGCGGTCGTTCAGCTCGACGACATCGCCGGCGAAATCGAACCCGTCAACATTCCCGGCACCCACCGCGAGTACCCCAACTGGCAGCGCAAAGTGAATCTACCGCTGGAAGCACTCGAGGACGATCCACGCTGGCAGACACTGGTGGCGGCAATGGGCGCGGCCGGACGCACATGATCCCGCCAGCCTAGCCCGCATTTCACAGGACTATCGCATGAACACTGATTCGAACCGTGCACTGTTGGCCTGCATTCTGGTCTTGGCGGCCACTACGGCGCTGGCCGAGCAAGGCGTCGACCGCGCCGTCGGCGGCGCGACAGAGACCATTACCTCGCCAGCGCGTATTTTCGACGGCATCCAGGAAGAAACCGACCAACACGGCGCCATCGGCGTGGTCACCGGCAGCCTGAAGGGCGGCGCCAATGCCGCCGGACAGGCCGTCAAGGGCGCAGCCAATATCGGCGTGGGTGTGCTGGAGGCGATGACCTCACCGCTGCGGAAGTGAGGACCCGCGCCACGGCCAACGGGACTGGCGTTGAGAGCTTGACGACGCGCCAGGCTGGGTGGACGAATGCCGCGGCAGGAGCTGGGCCGAAGAAGCACTACTGCGGCGGGGCTTATCGGATCGCGGACTGCAAGCGTGATCAGCGGGTCCGATCGATCCCCAGTCCAGCCTTGATCTCGCCCTTGGCTTTCTTGGCGGCTTTCTTCTCTTTGGGCGTCAATAGCGCCTTCTTCTTGTTCTCTTTGTTGCTCTTGCGTTCCTTGGGCATGTCGTCGTTTCCTTCAATGAAAGGAGACGAGTGTACTCGCGTTTGGCCGTGATCGATGCATCGGCGCTTGGCCTGCGGGAACGTGACGCAGCCGGCGGCGCGCATTCAGCCGCGCAGCTCGGCGATCGATGCCAGGGGGGTGCCGTCGCCGCGCGTGACGGCGCGGGTGACCGTCCGCGTGGTCTCACCGAACGTCGGCAGCCAGCAGGAATGGCGGCCGAAGCCGCCGACGACGACGATGACGAGGTCTTGCGGTGCCTTCACGATCGGCACCCGCTCAGCGTTCGGAAAGCGATCCTCGAACATGCCGGCCATGCCGCCCTGACGCCATAAAGCGCGGTCCAGGCGGACCTGCTCGAACACGAATTCGCGGACGCCCGCCTTGTCGTAGCCGTCGGCGGCGAGTATCGCCGCATGTTCGGGACCGAAGGCAATCGTCGGCTGGCCGTAGAGATAGGCGTTGTTCGTGCCCATGTCGTTCATCGACCCGCGCAGCGTGGCGAGGATGCCGGCGGCGCGCGTGCTGATGTGGTCGTTCAGGTTATGCGGCCCTTCGGCAGCGGTGACGGTGACCGTCGAGGTCGCGGGCGCGAAACCGCGCTCGACATGCAGCGGCGGCCACGGGCTCTCGGCCTCGTTCTCGGCCACGCAATACGCATACTTGGCAGGTTGGCCCTGCGTGGAACGATCGAGGATCCCGGGGCGGGCGCCGCCGACGTTCATCAGGATCAGACGAATGGCGCGGCCGATGCTCGCATTGGCGCGCACCCCGGGGCCGAACGCACCATAGCGTGCGTTGATGCCGAGTTCACTGGCGATGGGGCCGTTGACGATCAGGCAGGGCGCACAGGGGTGCGTCGTCGCCTGCACGGCGAACAGATTGAAAGCCGGGTCGAGCAGCGCTTCGACGGCTGTCAGGACGATGGGAAAATAGGCCGGGCGGCAGCCGGCCATGACGGCGTTGACGGCGAGGATCTCGACCGTCGCCACGCCTTGGCGCGGCGGCATCGCGCCGAGCTCGGTTTCCGGCGCGCGATCGGCATAAGCGAGCATGGCATCGACTCTGGCGCGGGTCGGCGGGACGACCGGTAAGCCGTCCGACCAGCCGCGCGCCTCGAACTCGTCGTCGTAGTCCTCGGCGTCGACCATCACCGTCGCGCTCATGCCGTCTCCTCGCGATCGGACGATGGCCGGACGATGGCCGGATCGAATGCGCACACTTCGTCCACGCATACCGCGCCACCGGACAGACGACGCTCGGTCAGAGCGAGGAAGCGGCTGGCGTGGCGCTCGGCGAGGACGTCGGGAGAGTCGGTCAGCGCCGCCGCGATTTCCATCGCGATCGCCGCTGCCTTGGCCCGCACCAATTCAGCCTCGTTGCCGGCCAGCGGGTGCGGAATGGCTGTCAGCGGGAGCGCATTCATGCCGAGCACTTCCGCTTCGGCCCGCGCCAGCGGGCCGAATTCATCGCTCACGATGAGCGCGGTCGGGATACCGGCGCGCTCGAGCGTTATCGAGTCATGGACACTCCACGACGTGCACGATCCTCAGTCGGCAATCGCCAGCACCACGGCGTCGCAGGTCTCGAGGTGTGCCATTACGCCCGGCGGCGCAGCGGCCGTGGCGTTCTTCGACACCCGCACCATCTCGAAGGCATGGCCGCGCCCGCGGAGCGCAGTGGCGACCTCCTCGAGCAAGGCTGCGGCATTCGCTTTCATGTTGTCCAGCCAGCCGATGCGGACATGGTCGAGCGTCGCGCAACGCGCTGCGAGCGGATGACTCACGGTGCGCGTAACCGCTACCGGGACGAGGACTTCGAGTCTGCTCATGGCTGCATGCTCCTCCGGGGCCTTGCCTCGATTCACTGCCAGCGTGCTTCGCCGGCATGTTGCCAAATCTGGATCATATTGCCGTCCTTGTCGTAGAAAAGCGATGAATCGCTTCCTGCAGATCGGAAACGAAAATCGCCATATGGTGAAAACGCATTGCACCAACCTCCCCTCTCGAAAGTATGCAGCATTGCAGACGGCCATGTTATCCACTTCGCCGTCGAATGGGCGTATGGTGGCCAGCACCATGCCTATTACCTTCAAGAGTCGCCATACGCCGAACGTGATCATGCTGGAAACCGTCGCGCTCGAACTGCTCCACCTGATGGGCCATACCGGCACTGTCCCCGGTGCGCTCACGGCCGCCGACCTGCCCGCCGCCCTGACCCGCCTCAAGGCCGGGATCAGCGCTGCAGCCGACGGCACTCTGGCCGCCGACCGTCCGCCGGACGACCCCGGGGAAGACGGCTCGCGGCGGGCCGAAGTCAGCGCCGCGCAGCGTGCCCTGCCGCTCATAGCCATGCTCGAGACCGCGATCGCCAATGACGATCACGTCATCTGGGATCGTTGAAGAACGCCGCTGCCAGACGATTCTTCTGCAATTTGCCGGTCGTCGTGAGCGGCAACTCCGCCTCACTGACGAAACAGAAACGCTGCGGCACCTTGTAAGCGGCGAGTTGCTGGCGACAATGGGCCGCTAGCGTCGCGGCCGAGACTGATTGCCCGGGCTCGAGCACGATCACCGCACCGATGACCTCGTCGCGAACCGGGTCGGAAACCCCGGTGCAGAACGCAAGCCGCACGGCCGCATGATCGAGCAGGATCTCTTCGACCTCGACCGGGGCGACGTTGATCCCGCCGGTCTTGACCAACTCCTTGATGCGGCCACGGAAATACAGATAGCCGTCGCCGTCGAGGAAACCCAGGTCGCCGGTGCGAAAAAAGCCGTTCTGATCGAAAGCCGCGCGCGTCTGTTCGGGATCTTTGTAGTAGCCGGTGGTGACATAGCCCTTGACCCGGATCTCGCCGACCTCGCCTGCGGCACAAAGCCTCCCGCTGTCAGGTTCGACGATGCGCAGCGTCACACCCGGCAAAGCGGGCCCGACCGAGATCAGGCGCCGTTCGAGCGCGTCCGCGGCAGGCGTCACGGTGCAGTTGCCATAGGTTTCGGTCAGGCCGTAGATGTTGCAAACGGCGCCGGCACCGAGCTCGGCGACACGCTGCACCTGCGCCGGCGTCCCCAGCGTGGCGCCGCTGCGCAGACAGGGCAAGTCGTGCTTGTCTCGATGAGGATGCTCGTGCATGGCCTGGGCCATGTTCGGCGTGCCGTAGAAAATACTGCAGCGTTCGCGCGCGATGAGTTCTAGAGCTGCGGCAGGCTCGAACGACTCCTGCAGCACCACGCAACCGCCGTGAGTGACGAGATTGAACAGCGCGTTCTCGCACGCAAATGACCAGAACATCGACACCGCCAGCCACACACGGTCGGCGTCCGTCACCTGTTGGCGTTCACCGATGTGCCACATGTTCTCGATCAAGGCGTAGTGCTGCAGCATCACCCCTTTGGGCAAGGCGGTCGAACCAGAGGTATAGAGCAGATAGGCCTGGTCCTCAGGGGATACAGCGGCCGCCATCCGCGCTAAAGTCGCGTCGTCGACGTCGTCCGCCGCGGCCGCGAGCGCCGCGTAGGCGTGACACCCCGGCGCATCGATGTCTCCGACCAGCACCACTTCGCGCAGCTCGGGCAAGCGCTCGCTACGGGGGTTCATGGCCTCGAGCATCGCGAGGTAGTCGTATTTCAGATAGCTTCCCGAGGTAATCAGCACGCGCGTATCCGAATGCGCGAGGAGATATTCGAGCTCGCGTGCCGTCGCCCAGGTATTCAGCCCGACCATCACCGCGCCGAGGCTGGTAATGGCGAAGTCCGCGATGATCCATTCAGGGCGGTTGCCCATCAGCAGGGCGACCTTGTCACCGCGGCGCACCCCGAGCGCATAGAGCCCCTTGGCGGTCTGCCGCACGGCCTCACGCAGCGTGGCATAGGTATAGCGCTGCCCGCTGCCGACCAGTGCTTCGTGCATGGGATAACGTGCGGCGAGCTCATCGAGCAGAGCCGGAATGGTCCGCGCTGCCGGCATCTGAGAGGCGCTAGCCCGCATCACGCCTCCGGTCGCGCAGCAGTCCGCGCACGCGCCTGTTTGCTTTGCGCCG
>JBBDTC010000291.1:0-18755 GCA_040904625.1 Gammaproteobacteria bacterium | reverse complement strand
CTTGCTGTTCAGCGCTGCGCCGTTAGCCCAGGATGCGCCACCGCTGTCATTTTCCGTCGAGCGTTTCACCGTAGCCGGTGACAACCCCCTCGATACGCTCGCGACCGATGAGATCCTCGCTCCGTTCACCGGCGAACACGCCGGTATGGAGGGTCTGCTCGCCGCGCGTGACGCCCTCGAACAGGCTCTGCGCAGCGCCGGCTACAGCTTTCGCCGTGTGATCCTGCCGCCGCAGACCCTGAGCGGCGGGGTGGTCACGCTGGAAGTGCAGAGCACCACACTCGGTGAAGTGAGCATCACCGGCAATCAGCATTTCAGTACCGAATCGGTGGCACGCAGTCTGCCCGGACTGGTCGCCGGCTCGACCCCGGACATCCGCCGCACGTCGCGGGCGCTGCATGTTGCCAACCAGCACCCGGCGAAGCAGCTCAAGCTGAATTTCCGCGCCAGCGAGGCCGAGCCCGATGCGATCGACGCGGTGGTGGCCGTGGTCGACGACAAACCCTGGGCGGTCTTTGCCGGGCTGAACAACATCGGCAACGAGGCGACCGGCGATTTGCGGCTGACGGTCGGCGGCCAGTACAGCAACGTGACCGGCCATGATGACGTCTTCACCGGTTCGTTCACCACCGCCCCCGACAACGCCGACGACGTTCAGCAGTACGGCGCCTTCTACCAGGTGCCTGTGTACGCCCTGTCAGGCTGGTTGACGGCGTTCTATGTCAAGTCCGACGTCGATGTCGGCAACGTGCAGAATCTGTTCGACATCAGCGGTTCGGGCGATTTCATCGGCATCAATTTCAAACACGATTTGATCGGCATCGGGCGCTATCGTCACAGCCTCTCCGTGGGGCTGCAGGACCGGCTGTTCGATACCGCTATTGCGAGCGCCGTGACCGGCCTGCCGTTTCCGACCCTGAGCACCCAGGTGCGGACGCGGCCGTGGACGCTGCGTTACGACGGCGGCTACAACTGGACCGCGACCAGCCTCGATTTCTATGTCGATTTCACCCAGAACCTGAGCTTCGGCGGCCACAACCGCGAATCGAGCTATCGCGCCGTACGCGCACCGGCCGATCCGTCCTGGTACGTCATGCGTTTCGGCTCACTGGTCACCCAGCGCTTGCCGAAGGCCTTCCTCGCTGTCGGCAAATTGACCGGGCAGTGGACGCGGGACGCCTTGATCCCCGGTGAGCAGCTCGGTTTCGGCGGCGACCGCTCGGTGCGTGGCTTCGAGCAGCGCACCATCGCCGCCGATCGCGGCCTGCAGCTCAATGTCGAGATCTGGACGCCGCCGATCCCCGAGTTGTACGGGGTGCGTTTCCTGACCTTTTTCGACGCCGCCCACAAGGTGCTGGTCGATGCGCTGCCCGGCCAGAAGCCCAACGACACCATTTCGAGCGTCGGTGTGGGCGCGCGCTGGCAGTGGCGTGATCAACTCGTCGCCACGCTCGATTACGGCTCGCCGATCGCCAGCGCCGGCGGCGAGGCGGCCGATTCAGGCACCTCCAAAGTGCACTTCAATCTGGAGTACCGCTATTGAACAGGTGGTTCGTCGTGATAGCCGCACTCGTGCTGTGCGGTCCCGGTGTGCAGGCGGCCGATCCCCCCGCGCCTGCCGGCGAGGTCGTCATCGCCCGTGGTGTGGTGACGGCCTATACCAGCGGCGGCACCGCGCGCGTTGTCGGTCCGCGCTCCGAAGTCTTCGGCGGCGAGGTCATCAGCACCGGCACACGCAGTCTCGCCTTGCTCAAGCTCGTCGACGGCACGCGCATCACGCTGCGCCCCGATACGACTTTCGAGATCACCGAGTTCGATACCACGGAGAACGAGGAATCGGCGCTGTTCACGTTGTTCAAGGGCGGGCTGCGTTCGGTCACCGGTTTCTTGAGCAAACGTAATCCGGATGCGATGCGCTTGAAGACCTCGGTCGCGACCATCGGTATCCGTGGCACCGAGTTCGACGTCCGCCTGTGCGCCGCCGACTGCGCCGCGGAAGCCGCCCGGCGTCCCGCGCCCGCCGGCCGCGCCGGCTTTGTCAAAGGGCGCGTGCTGGCCCGCGCCCCAGGCGGCCGCGCGCGGACACTGAGTGCGGGCGCGCCGGTCTACAGCGGCGACACCCTGCTCAGCGATGCCGGCGCCTGGGCGGTGGTCGCGTTTCGCGACGAGAGCCGGGTCACCATCCTGCCCAACACCGAATTCCGGGTCGAGAAGCTCGACTTCGAACCAGACAAACCGAGCCGCGGCAGGGCGGCGTTCCGCCTCCTGCGCGGCGGTTTGCGGGCCGTGACCGGCCTCATCGGTAAGCGTGGTTATCGCATGCATACCGCGGTTGCCACCATCGGCATCCGCGGTACGGGCTACGACGCCATCTGTCAGGGCACCTGCCAGAACCCCGATCCCGCGGCTGGCCCGGGTGGCGATGGTCTGTTCACCGAGGTCTGGGACGGCTCGATCACCCTCGACGAGGTGCACGTTGTCGAAGCCGGCCAGGTCGTATTCCTGTCCGATCGGGGCTTCACGCCGGTGCCCGTGCCGGCTTTGCCGATGGAACTCGAAGCACCGCCGCCGAATACCGTCGATCTGCCGCCGCCGCCGCCGCCGCCGCCGTCGTCGTCGAATCCCGAGGAAGGCCTCTACGTCAGCTGTTACGCCGGCACCTGCGCCCTCGAGACCGACGACAACCTGGTCGAACTCGAAGCTGGCGAAGCCGGCCATGTGAGCGCCGGCGGCGGGCCGGCCGCGGCGCTCGAGGAAGTACCGCCCTTCCAGGCCGAGGACCCGATTCTGCAAGCGGTCGACCTGGGCGATACCCTGTCCACGATCAATGAATCCCTCGATGGGGGAGCACTGCAATGCACCGTACGCTGATCTGCTCCCGCCGGCGCGGCGGGCAAACCCTGAAGGCCCTGAGCTTCCTTTATGGCCTCCTCGCGGCCACGGTGACCGCGGCCAATCCGAGCGGTGCCCAGGTCGTGCACGGGCACGCGAGCTTCGCCATGCCGAACGCGCACACGCTCGAGGTCACCAACTCGCCGAGCGCGATCCTGAACTGGCAGTCATTCAACATCGGCGCCGGTGAGACTACGCGCTTCATCCAGGATAGCGCGCAGAGCGCGGTATTGAACCGGGTGATGAGCGGCAATCCCTCCGACATCCTCGGCAATCTGCTCTCCAACGGCCGCGTGTTCCTGATCAATCCGGCCGGTATCCTGATCGGCCGCGACGCCGTTGTCGACACCGCCGGCCTGGTCATGTCGACGCTGCAGATCCGCGATGAGGATTTTCTCGCCGGGCGTCTGCATTTCGAAGGCGACGCGGACAGCGGCGCCATTACCAACCACGGCTACATCAAGAGCGCGCCGGGCGGCGAAATCATTCTCATCGCGCCCCGCATCGTCAACGAGACGCTGCCCGGCAACGCGCAAAGCGGGCTGATCGAAAGTCCCGAGGGCGAACTCGTACTGGCGGCCGGCGAGGCCATCACCATCGCCAGCCTAGACCATCCCGATATCACCTTCGACGTGCGCGCGCCCGAGCACGAAGCGATCAATCTGGGCCGCCTGTTGGCCGCGGGCGGCAGCGTCAACGTCCTCGCCGGCAGCATTCATCATGGCGGCTCGATCAATGCCGACGCAGTGATGCAGGATGCCGCCGGCAACATCGTGCTGGCGGCTTCCAGCCGGGTCTATCTCGATGAAGGCAGCAGTGTCAGCGCGTCGGCTGCCAAGGCCGGCGGCACGGTCGAGATCAGTGCCGGTGCAGGCGACGGCGAAGGGCGTATCTACGCCTTGGGCCGCGCCGCCGCGCAAGGTGAAAGCGGCGGCGCGCTCAGCCTCGCCTCCGATCGCATTCTGGTCACCGGCACGCTCAGCGCGCGCGGCGGCACCGACGGTGGTACGGTCGAACTCGACGCGACGACGGAAGTGATTGCGACCGCCGCAGCCCATCTCGATGCCAGCGGTGAAGCCGGCCAGGGCGGCACGGTGGCCGTCGACGGCGGCGATGGCACGTTCAGCTCGGCACTGATGACCGCCACCGGCCTGGCCGGCGGTCGGGTCGAAGTGCTCGGTGACGACGTCAAGCTGGCCGGCGCCACTATCGATGCCAGTGGCACCACCGGCGGCGGTACGGTGCGGGTCGGCGGCGGCTTCAAGGGCGGCGAGGATTTGCCGGCGGCAACGACGACGCTGGTCAATGCGTCCAGCGTGATCAAGGCCGATGCCCAGGATGCCGGCAACGGCGGCAGCGTGGTGGTGTGGGCCGATGGCCAGACCGAGTTCGAAGGCATCATCTCGGTGCGCGGCGGTGAAGCCTTCGGTAACGGTGGCGAAGTCGAAGTCTCGGGCAAAGAGGCCCTCGGCTTCTATGGCCAGGTCGATGTCTCGGCGCCGGCCGCCGCGCTGGGCAAGGGCGAGGCCGGCTCGCTGCTGCTAGACCCGAAGGACATCGTCTTCACCGACAAGGACGTCCCGGTCGGTGTCAGTAATTTCCGGCTCATCGATCCGCATCCCGGAGAGAACAACAACTTCGGGCAGAGCACCCAGTTCTTCTACGACGGCGTCGATTTCTCGGCCTTTTCCCGTCTCGCTGTCTTCGACCAGTTCGACGATTTCGGCGGCGCCGACGCCGGCGCGGTCTATCTCTACCGCTTGTCCGACGGCGCGCTGCTCTCCGCCCTGACCGGCAGCCGTGCCGGCGATCGGGTCGGCAACAACACTTTATCGTCGGTCGCCGGGGTGTCGGTATTGCGCAGTACCGAGTGGAAGTTGAGCGCCGGCGCGGTCACTGTGTTCGATACCGTCAACGGCGTCAATGGCGTGCTCAGCGGCGCCAACAGCCTGGTCGGCGCCACTGCCGGCGATCAGATCGGCAGCGGCGGGCTGCAGACGCTGGGTGGCTCGATCGCGGTGCGCAGTCCGCAGTTCAAAGGACTGCGCGGCGCCGTCACCATTGCCGCGCCGGCGGCCCTGCGCGGCGTGGTCGGTGGCACCAACAGCTTGATTGGCGCCAACGCCAACGATCAGCTCGGCAGCGGATTCTTCCAGAGCGTCGGCAACGGCAATTTCGTCTTGCGCAGCACCCACGGCGGTGCCGGCGCGGTGACCTTCGTCAACCCCGCCAACGCCCCGCGCGGCGTCATCGGCGCCGCCAACAGCCTGGTCGGCAGTGCGCCGACGGACGCCGTCGGCGCGTCCGGTATCGATTTCCTCGGCAACTATTACGGCGTGCGCAGCCCGAATTGGAACGGCACGGCCGGCGCCTACACGCTGGGCAGCACCATGACCGGCATTGCCGGCACCGTCGGTGCCGGCAACAGCCTGGTCGGCAGCCTCGCAGGCGACGAAATCGGCGCCGGCGGTATAGCGCAGGTCGGCTCCTTTGCCGCGTCCACCTGGGCCGTGTTGAGCCCGGGCTGGGACGGCAACGGCATCGATGCCGGCGCGGTGAGCTTGCTCGACGCGAGCGCCGGCACCTTTGCCGGCACCGCCAATGCGTTCGCGGGCGCCGTCTCGGCTGTCAACAGCCTGGTCGGCGGCAGCGCCGGCGACGCGGTCGGCAGCGACGGCATCTCCTGGGTCGGCGGTTCGCTGTACGCCGTGCGCAGTCCTTTCCATGACAACGTCGGTGTGGGCAACAGCGATACGGGTGCCGTCACCTGGTACATGACCGGCAACCCCTTGTCCGGCCTGGTCGATGCATCGAACAGCCTGCTCGGTATCGAGGACGGCGACGAACTCGGCCGTTTCACCCATAGCTTCCGGAGTCTGCCGACGGGCGATGCCTTGTTCGTCGCGCCGAATTACAATCTCGATGCCGGTGCGGTCGCCTTCATCGACACGGCCAACCCAGTCATGGGCGACCTCGACGATACCACCGCGCTCGTCGGTGGTTTCGACGACCAGCTCGGCAGCGGCGGTATCCAGATCTTCAGCGACTATTACGTCGTGCTGACGCCCTTTTTCGACGACGGCAGCAACATCGATACCGGCGCCGTGACGGTCGTGGACAACGCCTTCGGGATCACCGGTTTCGTCGGCGGCGGCAACAGCCTGATCGGGACCTTCTTCGACGACCGCCTCGGCAGCGGCGGCATCGAGTTCCTCTTCAACGGCAATGCCCTGGTCGTCAGCCCGAACTTCAATAGTGGCGCGGGCGCCGTGACCTATCTCGATTTCGATAGCGGCGCGCTGCTCAATGACACCGATTTCATCGCGAGCCTGAGCCAGACCAACAGCCTCGTCGGCGACGATCCCGGCGACGGCATCGGCAGCGGCGGCATCGAACTGGTCGGCAATCATTACTTCGTACTGAGCCCGCTGTTCGGCACCAGTTTCGAAGGCGGCGCCGTCACGGTGGCCGACATCGATACCGGTATCGCCGGGATCGTCAGCGGCGCCAACAGTTTCGTTGGCGCCAACTTCGGCGACCACGTCGGCAGCGGCGGCATCGAGGTCCTGTCCAACGGCAATGTGCTGGCGCTCAGTCCCGATTTCGATGGCGGCGCCGGTGCCGTCACTTTCTTCGACATGATCGGCGACAACATCTTCGGCGAGGCGGATTTCACCGGTACCATCGACGTTGACAACAGTCTCGTGGGCTCGTTCTCGGACGACGCCATCGGTTCGGGCGGCATCGAGGAGTTCTTTACCTTCGGGTCGACCTATTACGGGGTGTTCAGCCCCGAAGTCGATTCGCCCGGAGAGGACTTTGATGTGGGCGCGGCGACCTTCGCCGACATCGCTATCGGCATCGCGGGTGCCGTCGGCAGCGGCAACAGCCTCTTCGGCATGTTCGATGGCGACCGCGTCGGCGAGTCCTACCAGACCCTGTCCAACGGCAACCTGGTTCTGCTTTCCGAACATTGGAACGGTGATCGCGGCGCCGCCACCTTCGTCGATCTGGTCAACGGCCTGGGCCTGAGCGGCGCGGTCGACGACAGCAACAGCATCGTCGGCGGTGCCGCCGGCGACCTCATCGGCAGCGAAGGCCTGGTCGAACTGTTCGGCACCGACCGCTACGCCATCCTGAGTCCCGAGTGGAGCAACGGCGGCGCCGCGGAAGCCGGCGCAATCACCTGGGGCGACACCAGCGCCGGCGCTACCGGCATAGTCGGCACGGGCAACAGCCTGGTCGGTGCTTTCGCGGGCGATCGGGTGGGTGACTGCTGCGGTCCCATCGATTTCGTCGCGACTGATCTGTGGGTGGTGGAAACGCCGGACTTCGATGGCGGCAAGAGCGCACTGACCTTCTTCGACCCGAGCACGCCGCCGCTCGGTGAGATCGACGCCGCCAACAGCCTGCTCGGCTCGACCGCGGGCGACGACCTCGGTAGCGGCGGCATAAGCAGCGTATTCGCGGCCGGCGGTACCCGCGTCATCGTGCGCAGCCCGGACTGGGACAACGGCGGCATGGCCGATGCCGGCGCCATCACCACCTTCCTCGCGAGCACCCCCAAGACCGGCATGCTCGACAACGTCAACAGCCTGGTCGGCACGCAGGCGAGTGACCGCGTGGGTGAAGGCTTCCTGCAGTCGCTCAGCAACGGCAATCGCCTGCTCGTGAATGCCAACTGGCGCGGCAACACCGGGGCGGTGACCTTCTGGAACCCGAACACCGATCTCTCTGGCAATTTCGGCTCCGCCACCAGCCTGGTCGGCTCCACGGCGGGCAGCTTCACCACCGGCGATCGGATCGGTGGCTGGTCGGTGTCCGAGGTCAGCGGTAGCGGCCGCTACTACGTGGCAGCGCCGAACTGGAACAACAACAGGGGCGCGCTGACCTTCGGCAGCATCACCAGCGGCGTCTCGGGCACGGTCTCGGCGATGAACAGCCTGGTCGGCTCGAGCGCCGGCGATCGCATCGGCCAGCAGGTGACGAATCTCTTCGCCACCAACCGGCTGCTCGCCGTCAGCCCGGCCTGGAACGCCTCGCGCGGTGCGGTCACGGTGATCAATCCGACCGCACCGCGGGTCGGTGCTGTGTCGTCGTCCAACAGTCTGGTTGGCAGCAGCGCGGGTGATCAGGTCGGCCAGTTCGTCCAGCAGCTCTTCCGGAGCGGCAACCAGGGGCTGGTGGTGCTGCGTTCGACGGCCTGGAACAACAATGCCGGCGCGGTAACCGTCTTCAACCCGCTCAGTCCCTTTACGGGAGCGGTCAGCTCCGCCAACTCTCTGGTCGGCCGCGCGGGTGACCAGGTGGGCAGCTTCGGCGTCTCCGAGTTGAGCGGCGGCCAACTGCTGGTGCGCAGCCCGGCCTGGTCGAATGGCCAGGGTATGAACTTCGGCGCGGTGACGTTGATGACGTCGAATAATGTGGGGCGCGTACAGCGCACCACCGGCTTCGTATCGGCGGCGAACAGCCTGGTCGGCAGCCACGCCGACGACGCCGTGGGCAACACCTTCCCGACGACGCTGCCGAGCGGCAATCTGCTGCTGCGCAACCCCAACTGGTTCGCCAATCGCGGTGCGGTGACTTTCATCGACGTCAGCAAGGGCATCGCCGGTGAAATCAGCGCCGGCAACAGCCTGGTCGGCGTGCTGCCCGACGATTTCCTCGGCAGCGGCGGCATTACCCTGCTCGGCGGCGAGCGCGCACTGGTGCGCAGCCCGCTGGCCAGCGTCAACGGTATCGCCGGGGCGGGCCGCCTCGACATCATCGATGCGGGCACGCTGACGCCTTTCACCGGCAACGTCGGTTTCGGCACGAACCCGGAAGGCGAACTGCTGGTCTCCATCGCGTCCCTGATCGAATTGCTGAACAGCGGTGCCGCGCTGACCCTGCAGGCCAACAACGACATCATTCTGGCCGCCGGGCTCGGCATCGTCGCCGATCGCGGTTCGCTATTCTTCGAGGCCGGGCGCAGCATCGACATCCAGGGTGACCTGATCGTACGCGATGGCGTGCTCTCGCTGCTCGCCAACGCGCCGGGTGCGGACGCCGCCAATCGGGATGCCGGCGACGGCAACATCTACCTGGCCGCAACCGACCGCGGATTGCGCATCATGGCCCGCGAGCTGTCCCTCGACGCCCAGAACATTTTCGTCTCGGCCGGAGACAAAGCCGGCGCGCATGCCGCGGTAATCGGCCTCGGTACGACCAGTATTCACGCCCACGGCAGCGGACTGCTGCGACTCGAGGCCGGCACGGCGCCGGGCACCGGCCTGGTGCCGGGGGCGAGCGAGGACATCGTGCACGGCTTCCTCGTCAATCCCGAAGCGGTAAGCGCTCCCATCGCGCTCGTTTTCGGTCTGCGCGGCCTCGCTGTCTTCGCCGACGACATCGAACTCCTTGGCGGCGGCAGCGAAGGCGCGTTCGCGGCGCTGGCATCGTTCGGTGAATTCGACGTCGAGGCCCAACGCATCGATCTCCAGGCCGGCAGTGCAGCGAATGCCGACGCCCTGCTGCTCGGGCTCGGCGGCGTGGCAAACATCACTTTCAACGAATGCAACGGCTGTGACGAACTCCTCTTCGATCCCTTGGCCGACAGCCAGGCACAGACCGGGATCTTTGTCAGCGGTATTTTCCTGGAACCGACGGTCGACGCCATCCTGGCCATGCTGGGTCGCGACTCGGGCCAGGAAGAGGGAGAAGAAGAGGACGACGACGACGAAGAAGAGGCGCAATGTAATTGAGTTCCACGGGGCTTCGTCATCCGTGCGTGCCCGAACCTCGATGAGGTTGGCGCGTTATGCCCTGCGGGGCTGTGAGCATATCGGCCTCGTCGATCCGGCGCGTGAATCGGTCAGCGAACTGGCCGTCGACATGGACGTTTGCGATCCGATGATTGCGCTCATCGAGCACCTGCTCGATGGCCGCCGGGTGCCGGAGACCCGGGGCGCTGCTGTGGGCCTGGCCGAGGCCCGGCTGCTGCCGCCCATCGTTCAACCACGCAAGAACATTCTGTGCATCGGTAAGAACTATCTGGCCCATGCACGCGAATTTACCGCGAGCGGTTTCGATTCCTCTTCCGCCGCCTCTGCCGACCCGGTGCCGGTCGCGCCGATCGTGTTCACCAAGGCACCCGGCTGTCTGAGCGGTGCCCATGACGACATCGAGGTGCCCTGGGATCTGACTGCACAGGTCGACTACGAAGGCGAACTCGGCATCGTCATCGGCAAACCGGGTCGGGCCATCGCACGCGAGGCTGCTTTCGATCACGTCTGGGCCTATACTCTCATCAACGATGTCACGGCACGCGATCTGCAGGCGCGGCACAAGCAATGGCATCTCGGCAAGTCCCTCGATACCTTCTGTCCGATCGGACCATGGCTGACCACGGCCGACGAAGTCGAGGGCGGGAACTTGTCCCTGGAGTGTCGGGTCAACGGTGAACTGCGTCAGTCAGCCAACACCCGCGATCTGATTTTCGATATCCCGAACATCATCGCCACGCTCTCGGCCGGCATGACACTGCAGACCGGGGATATCATCGCGACCGGCACCCCGGCCGGCGTCGGCATCGGCTTCGACCCGCCGAAGTTCCTGCGCGCCGGCGACGTCGTGGAGGTCTCGATCGGCGGTCTCGGGCGGATTGTGAATCGTGTCGTGTGACCACGCCTTGCCCGCATGACGTCGCCGGGGCGACGTGCGAAGATCGCACTCGCCCGCTTACCGACGAACTTGACTGAATATCAGGAGATTGCAAATCGTGACTTCGAAACTGATTGCAGGGGTGAAAGCGGCGGCCCTGATGGCATGTCTGTGGAGCATCGCCGGTTGTGCGCCGTTGAACGCGACCGGTGCGGCCGTGACCGGCGATCGTCGCACGACCGGCACGGTCTTCGACGATTCGCAAATCGAGAGTCACGCGAACGGTTTCTTCCGGTCCGACGCGGAACTCAGCCAGGCCTGTCATCTCAACGTCACCAGCTATAACCAGCAGGTCCTGTTGACCGGAGAATGCCCGACCAAGGAGCTGCGGGCCAAGGCCGCCGACTATGCTGGGCGAGTTGCCAAGGTGCGCAACGTCTTCAACGAAATAGCGATTGCTGCGCCCAGCACCTTGAGCTCCCGCTCGGGCGACAGTCTCATCACCACCAAGGTCAAGGCCAAACTCCTGACCATCAAGGGTTTGCCCACCAGCCACATCAAGGTCGTCACCGAAGCCAATGTGGTTTATCTCATGGGGCTGGTCGACGCGGCGTCCGGCGATACCGCGGCTGAGGCGGCGTCGACCGTGGGCGGCGTCGCCAAGGTGGTCAAGCTGTTCGAGCATCCCTGAATCCCGCGCGGCCGCCGGCCGCGTATGCGAGGACATTCCCTCATGCTGCGTGATGACATCGAGCATCTCGAGCAGAACGGCATCATGCGCGTTGCCCTGCCCCGGATCGGCGATCCGGACGTCATCGCACTGTGGTTCGGCGAAGGGGACCGGGTCACCCCCGATTTCATTCGTGAAGCGGCCAAACGGGCTCTGGACGAGGGTTATACTTTTTACGGCCATACGCGCGGGCGTGCTGAGCTGCGCGAAGCCATCAAGCGCTACCTGGCGGGGCTCTATGGGGTCGAACTCGACGTCGATCGCATCACGGTGCCCGGTTCATCGATGCTCGCCCTTACCATGGCGGCGCAGATGACCCTGACCAGCGGTCTGCATGGCCTCATCGTCACGCCCCACTGGCCCAATATCGATCGCGCCTATCGCGTCACGGGTGCGCACTACGACACCGTGCGGCAACGTTTCGATGACAGTGGCTGGCATCTCGATCTCGACGATGTGGCGGCCGCGGTGCAACCACAGACTCGTGCCATCTTCGTCAACAGCCCGTGCAATCCTACCGGCTGGATCATGCAAGCCGACGAGCAGCGCGCCCTGCTCGCGTTCTGCCGCGAACGCGGCATCGTGATCATTGCCGACGAGGTCTATCACCGCACGGTCTACGATGCCGAGGTCGCGCCTTCCTTCCTCGAGGTCGCCGGTGATGACGATCCGCTGATCGTCGTCAATGGGTTCTCCAAGGCTTTTGCCATGACCGGCTGGCGCCTCGGCTGGATGGTGACGCCGGCCGGTTTCGGCGAGCAACTGGCGGTCCTGTCGGAATGTTTTTCCACCAGCGCGCCCTCGTTCATCCAGCGTGCCGGGCTGGCCGCCTTGCAACAGGGCGAAGACGTCGTGCACGAGTTACGCGACCAATACGCCGCTGGCCGTGGTCTGGTCATGGACATCCTGGGTGCCCATCCACTGATCGAATTGGCACCGCCTGTGGGCGCCTTCTACGCCTTCCCGCGGGTCCCCGGGCTACGCTCCAGTCTCGCGTTCTGTGAAGATCTGTTGGCGGCGGAGAACGTGGGACTCGCGCCCGGCTACACTTTTGGCCCCGACAACGAGGAGCATTTCCGCCTGTGCTACGCACAGTCGCCCGAGCGGCTGGCCGAGGCGCTGCGTCGCATCGTGCGCTACCTGGAACGCCAGGCTGGCGCGTTGGGGCTGGGTTGACGGCGTTCATCGCGTCTGTGTCACGACGGATATCGATCGGCAGATATCGATGATGAATTCGCCTAAGCGCCCCCTATTGCTATTGCTATTGATGTTCCTGATCCTGGCCGGCCTGGCCGTGCCGGGCAGCGCTGCGCCGGCGAGCGCGCCGCCGGTCGATGCTGAATTGCACGCACTGATCGAGACGCTCGAAGACGAAGCGGCGCGCGAACGCCTGCTGAAAGAATTGCGTGGCCTGCTCGAAGCGCAGCGGGCTCAGGCCGACGAACCCGAGACGGAGCGCTTCGGCGCGCAACTGCTGGCGCAGATCTCAAGGCGCCTGGATGTGGTCGGCGGCCAGCTGGCGGCGGGCACGGCGGCACTTCTCGATACGCCTGAACTCGTCAGGCAGGTGGCTGACCGCGCCGCGGACCCGGCTGTGCGTGAACAATGGTTCGAGATGATCGCCAAGCTCGCACTGATCCTGGCCATGGGTTTGTTGGCCGAATGGCTGGCTCGCTTGTCGCTGCGCGGGCCGCGCCTTGCTTTCGCGCAGCGCGGGGCCGAGGCCTTGCCCTTGCGCGCTCTGCTGCTGGTCGCTCGCGGCGCGCTCGACGTGCTCGCGATCGCCGTATTCGCTGCTGCCGCCTATGCCGTCGTGCCGCTGACCGAGCCGCGGGAAGTAACGCGCCTCATCGCAATCACCTTGATCAATGCAAGCGTTCTCGTCCGCCTGGTGGGTGTCGCCGGCGAACTGGTTTTCGCCGCCCATTCGCCCGGCCTGAGGCTCACGCAGCTCGGCGACGAATCCGCCCATTACGGTCAGATCTGGGTACGTCGCCTGAGCGTGGTCGCGGTCTATGGCTATTTCGGCGCCGAAGCGGCGTTGTTATCGGGGATGAGTGCAGGGACGCACGGCTTGATGGTCAAGGCGCTGGGCCTGGTGATCACGGCCATGCTGGTGATACTGATCATGCAGAATCGCCATGCCGTGAATCGATGGCTGGAAAAAGAGGGCATGGAAAGCGGGGAAGGCCGGGCCATGGGGAGTCTGCGGCGCCGCATAGGCCGCATCTGGCATGGCATTGCCATCGTCTATCTATTGTTCATCTTCGGCGTCTGGGTCCTGGAGCTCGAGGGTGGTTTTCGCTTTCTGCTCCGGGCGACTGTGCTGAGCCTGTTGATCCTGTTCGTGGCTCGCCTCGTCCGCAGGGGCTTGCAGCAGGCGCTCATGCACGCGCTCAGACTCGGTGGCGGACTCGCCCAGAGCTTCCCGGCACTGGAGGAACGCGCCAACCGCTATCACCATGTCGGGCGTCAACTGCTCAACGTGGTCGTGCACCTGGTCACGGCACTGGCCTTGCTCGACGTCTGGGGACTTCAAGTGTTCGAGTGGCTGATGAGCGACACCGGCAGGGACTTCAGCGCGTCTGCGCTCTCCATCTTCTTCGTCCTGCTGGGGGCCGCGCTCGCCTGGGAGCTGATTTCGGCCATGGTCGAGGGGCGCTTGCAGGAGCGCGATGTCGCCGGCCGGGTGCTGGAACCAAGCGCGCGCGCCAGGACCCTGCTGCCTCTGTTCAGGAATGCCGTCCGCATCGTGCTGATCCTGGTCGCGGCATTGATGGTGCTGGCCGAACTCGGCCTCAACATCGCGCCGCTGCTGGCCGGTGCCGGTGTGGTCGGACTTGCCGTCGGTTTCGGCGCCCAGAGCCTGGTCAAGGATTTGATTACCGGGGTGTTCATTCTGATAGAGGATTCGATCGCCGTCGGTAACGTGGTCGATCTGGGCGGTCATGTCGGCGTGGTCGAAAGCATGACGGTGCGGACCATCTGGCTGCGCGATCTCACCGGAACGGTCCATGTCGTGCCGTGGGGCGAGGTCTTGTCGGTCATGAACCTGACCAAGGACTTCTCCTTCGCGTTGATGGACGTCGGCGTGGCCTACCGCGAGGATGTCGATGAGGTGATCGAAGTGCTGAAGGAGGTCGGCGCCGATCTCCAGGCGGACCCTGAATACGGCCCCGAGATCCTCGAGCCGCTGGAAGTGCTCGGCCTCGATTCGTTCGGGGATTCGTCGGTCAACATTCGCGTGCGCATGAAGACCAGGCCGATCAAGCAATGGTGGGTGCGTCGGGAATTCAATCGGCGCATGAAGCGTGCTTTCGATGCGCGCGACATCGAAATCCCCTTTCCGCACCAGACCGTTTACTTCGGCGTCGACAAGGCTGGCGGTGCGCCGCCGGCACGGGTCGCGCTGGACGGCGGTCCCGACGCTGGGGCGGCGCCGTCCGCTCCCTCCGAACCGTCGCCTGCGTCCTGAGGCAGGCGACGGCGGCGGCGCGATGTCCACTCAGAAGCGCATGCGCACACCACCCATGATGGTGCGCTCGGCACCGGGACGCAGGCCGTTCTCGACATCGGTGATGTAGAGTCGGTCGGTGAGATTGCGGCCCTGCAGCCATACCGTCATGTCGCGCCCGGGAATGTCATAACTCAAGCGCGCCGAGAGCAGGGTATGCCCCTTGACCCGGCCGAGCACGGCCGGCTCGCGGATCTCGAGGGTGTCGCCGGGACCCACCGGCTCGCGATCCTCGTCAGCGAGGACGAAGGCGCGGGTGTTGATGGGGTCCGTGAAGAAGCTGCCGAAGTGGCTCAATGTCGCACTCAGATGCCAGCCCCAGACGTGTTCGAAGCCCGCCGTCAGGGTAGCGACGTGCTGCGGTACTTCGGGTACCCGGTTGCCGTCCAGCGCGACCCCGAAGGCGTCTTCGGTGAACTCGGCCTGGGTGTAGTTGTAGGCGAGTTCGGTGAAAAAGTTGAACGGCGAGCGGTGATAGGCGGCCGAATCGATGCGCGCGCCGAGATCGACGCCATAGGACTCGGAATCGGCAGAATTCAAGACCACATTCATGCCGTTGATGGTGAACGGCAGCTGCACGATGGTATCGGTGATGATGTTGTAGAACGCCGCCGCCTCCAGCGTGATACCGCGCAGGCGAGTGCTGCGCAGGCCGACCTGTGAGTTGATGCCGGTCTCGGGCTCGAGCGGAAAACTGTCGGCGGTGCGCGCGAACGCGGGTGTGTAACCACGCGCGATGTTGGCGAAGAACTCGGTGCGCTCGAAGCCCTGGTAGAGGAAACTCAAGCTCGGCAGGAGCAGTGAGTTGTGATCGGTCTCCTTGGGGCCGTGCGGGCCGGGATCGCTGCCAAGCACCTTGCGCACCTTGTTCTGGGTGTAGTACTCGGTACGCAGGCCCGGGGTGATGGTCCAGTCACCGAAGCGCACGATGTCCTGCACGAACAGCGAAACGGCCGAGGCCTGGTAGGCTACATCGCGGGTGGTCGGGCCGCGATTGTCCTTGTCCAGCACTTCGCCCAGCGCCCCCTCGGCGCGCTTGTCGTTGAGGAAATGGCGTTCGTAGCGCGTGCCCCACTGCAGGGTATGGTCGAGGCCGAACGCCTCGATATCGGTGAGCTCCATGCGGTTCTCGATGCCGAAGGTGCGATAGAGGCGGTCACGGCCGACCATCACGCCCTGGACGCCTTCGATGAAGCGATCGTCGGGGTCATCGAAGACGAAGGCCGGCAGTGCGTCGACAACGATGTCTTCCGGGTCGACGGTGAAGCGCGGGCGGTCGGCGCGGGTGGCGAAGAAGCGCGTCGACATAGACCAGCGATCGGTGATGGCGAAATCGTGGACCACGTCGCCCTTGAAATAATCGAGGTTGAAGTTGTTGAACTCCTGATCGAAGCGGCCGCGCTTGCGCCGCGGTGCGACCGCATATTCCTGGGGTGTGAGATTGCTCTCGTCGTAATCCGAGCGCTCGCGCAGGTAGGTGAGCGAGACGCCGAGATCGTGGCGCGGCGCGATCACCCAATCGAAGCTCGCGTAGAAATCGTCGTACTGGAATTCCTCGATGTCGAACGAGCCGTCGGCATTGGCGCCGGTATAGGAGAGCACGGTACCGAGCGCGCCGTCGGTGCGTTGATGCATCAGATGTTGGGGATGTCTGATCCGGGAGCAGAGTCCTGATCGGCGGTGAAGGCGAGCGGCGCGCTGCCGAGCGTGGCGAGCAAGCCGCACAGCCGTGCGGCGGCCAGGGCAGACGGTGGCGAGCGTCGTGGCATGTTCGTTTCTTCCCAGGTCGACTGACGTTGATGAATGGCGCACCGGCGCGCGTCGCCGGCGGCGGTTGCCGGAAGTGCGGTCCGGCGCTGTGCAAGCTATCAGTTGACGGGGCCACGCGGTTCAGTCGAACGCAAGCAAGGAACAACTCGTGCTCTTGGCGGGAGGAAATCCCAGCCTCCGTGGGAGATGGCTCCCGGCGCAGATGTGGGAGCGGCGACGAACGGACTGGCCGGTTTCAGCCGCCCTTCAACGGCGGGAACAGCACCACGGCATCGTCGGCCTGCAGACGACGCGCGGCGAGCTCAGCCGCGGGCACGTGGTCTTCGTTGATCATGGCGAAGTATTCGAGCTCGGGTGACAGACCCAGAGTCTCGAGCAGGGTGGCGACGTCCGCATCGTCCGCCAGATCGAGCGGTGCGGCACTGCGCGGGTTGGGGCCGAGCGGATGGTGGGCCGGCAGCCGGTCGACCAGTGGGCCGACCAGCTTGACGGTGATACGCATAATCAGTCTCAGGACAGACCGAGGCGGGACAGTGTGGTCGGTTCCGGCACGCCGTCCGCCGACCAGCCGCGCAGGGCGTAGTATTGCGGCAGCATTTCCGGCAGCTTGCACACCAGGCCCTTGGCGGCGCCGCTCGGTGCAGGTTCGCTCAGGATGCGTTTCGGCAGCGTGTCGTCGGCACCGCTCAAGCCGGCGGCGAGATTGAACTGGCGCTCGAGATTCCAGATGCGCTCCCCGGTCTCGCGCATCCGTTCGACCGTCCAGCCGCCGCCGCAGGCCGCATCGACTTGCGCCGCGTAATGCGCTTCGGTCGCGCCGGTATGCAGCGTGAATACGCACAACCCGGTCGAATCGATGGCGGCAATCAAGTCCTGCGATGTCTTGACCACCTTGGCCTTGCCATCCGGTGCGGTGGAGCCGAAATCATCGGCATAGGGGTTGGCGCGCAGATGACAGGCGCCGCGGTTGCTGGTGGCATAGGCCAGGCCCATGCCTTGCATGGCGCGGCCGTCGTAGGCGGCGAATTCCTGCCCTTTGACTGCCATCGACAAATCCGGGTGGCCGTATTTCTCGCACAGTAACTTGGAGCCGAGGCCGATGTCCTTGCCGAAACCCTCGCCCTTGCCGGTCATCTCGGCGATGCGGCACAGTGCCTCGGCGTTACCGAACTCGAGCCGGATGCCGCCGGTGTCGGCCTCGGTGATGACGCCGAGATCGAACAATTCCATGGCCGCGGCGATGGAGCCACCGAGTGAAATCGGATCCATGCCGTGTTCGTTGCACATGAAGCCGGCGAAAGTCGCCGCGTCCATGTCGTCGACACCGCAGGCCGCGCCGAGGGCGTAGGCGGTCTCGTACTCGAGCCCGCCGGAGGCATGGTGGTATTCGGGGCGGTCCTTGACCGAGAAATGCTGCGGATCGATATGGCAGATACGCCCGCAGCCGATGGTGCAGGCGAAGCAGGCGCCATTGGTGATGAAGTTGGTGTGGCCGTGCTCGTTCGGCGACTGCATCGCCGTCGCGTTGAGCTTCTCGTGGCCTTCGAACTGCACTTCGCGATTGTTGCGCGTCGGCAGGGCGCCGAAGCCGCCGGTGACGTCCATCATGGGGATAGTGCCGTAACGCGTGAAGTTCAGCCGCCCCTCGCTCTTGGCCAGAGCCGACGTGGCAACATTGACCGCCTGCATGAAGGCCCTGGGGTTGGCGACCTCGACACCCACGGAACCGCGCACGGCAATGGCTTTGAGCTGTTTGGAGCCCATCACCGCGCCGACGCCGGACCGGCCTGCGGCGCGGTGAAGATCGTTGACGATACAGGCGTAGCGACAGCCGGATTCTCCGGCTTCACCGATCGAGGCGACGCGGATCAGCGGATCGTGGTGCGCCTCCTTGATGGCCGGCTCCGCTTCCCACACCGAGCGGCCCCACAGCATGCCGGCATCGACCAGCTCGGCGTGATCGTCTTCGATATAGAGGTAGACGGGCTTGGGCGAGCGGCCCTCGATGATGATCATGTCCCAGCCGGCCATCTTGAGTTCGCCGCCGAACTGACCGCCCGAATTGGAGCAGGCGATGGCCCCGGTCAGCGGCCCCTTGGTCACAGCCGACCAGCGGCCGCCGGTCGAGGCCATGGTGCCGGTCAACGGGCCGGTGGCGATGATCAGCTTGTTCTACGGCGCCAGGGCAACGACCGTGGGGTCGAATTC
>JBBDTC010000290.1:0-18812 GCA_040904625.1 Gammaproteobacteria bacterium | reverse complement strand
GGGGAGGCCTCTTCGCACTCAAGTAGGTGCCATTGCCTACAGGGATGTATTCACGGCCTGTCCCGCAGCGGACAGCCCGGCGCCCGGCCACACGCGGTGTCCGGGAATTCGGAACAGCGATTTAGATGAGGGCCGCTCACAGCGCCGTGTAACCGCCGTCGACGGGCAGCGCGACGCCGGTCACGAACGAGGCCAGGTCCGACAGCAGCCAGACCACGGCTTCACCGATTTCGCGCGGTTCGCCGAGCCGGGCCATCGGTTCCTGATCGATCAAGGCCTGAGTGGTGATGCCGGTCTCCGCCGTCATGCGGTCGACCATCGGGGTCTGGATCACGCCCGGGCACACTGCGTTGACGCGGATGCGCTTGCGCGCATACTCCAGTGCGACGCATTTGGTCAGACCGACGACGCCGTGTTTGGCTGCGCAGTAGGCCGATCCGCCGCGCGTACCGATCAGCCCCGCGACCGAGGCCGTGCTCACAATCGAACCGCCGTCACCCTGCTTGAGCAGCTGCTCGACTTCGTATTTGACGCACAGCCATACCCCTTTCAGATCGACATTGAGGGTGCGGTCATAGTCGGCTTCGCTCATTTTCAGGATATTGGTGAAACTGCCTTCGATGCCGGCATTGTTGAGCGCGCCGTCGAGACGCCCATAGGCACCGACTGCCGCGGCGATCATGGCCTGTACGGCGTCGCCGCGGGTGACGTCGGTGTGAACGTACTGGGCGCGGCCGCCGGCGGCGGTGATCTCGGCGACGACTTTGCCGCCCTCGTCGTCGTTGACGTCGGCGATGGTGACGGCGGCACCCTCGGCGGCGCAACGCAGTGCGCTGGCGCGGCCGATGCCGGTGCTGCCCCCGGTGATGATGATGGATTTGTCCAGGAGCAGATCAGCCATGTCGATTCATTCTCCGAATACGCGTTCGAGATGGGCCGCCGACGGCGGCTTCGTGGCCAGCGAGACGATGACCATGACGGTGATGGAAAGACCGACTCCGATGGTCGCGCAGGCGTAGGGGTTGACCTTCTGGATCTCGAGCCAGACGGCAGCGGATTCCAGCCACGTATCGGCGAACCACGCGGCCTTGATCGCGCCCGAGTGAAGCAGAACGAACACCGTGCCGCCGACAATGAATCCACAATAGGCGCCGGCCCGGGTTGCCCCGCGCCACAAGACGCCGAGAAACATCGGTGCCGCCGTCGCGGCCATCATGCCGCCGACGCCAATCCAGACCAGCAGCGCGATATTCGTGTCGCGGGTCGACCAGGCCAGCCAGATCGCGCCGATCAGCACGCCGATCGTCGCGGTGCGGCCGATGAATAAGCCGATGCGATCGATGTCGGCGTCGCTGCGATCGCTCATCCAGCGTGGCGCCAGGGTGCGGCGGAAAATATCGTTGGCAAAAATCTGCGCGGTCGAGACGACCAGCCCATCGGCCGTCGACATGACCGCGGAGAGGACGCCGGCGCCGATCAGCGCTGCAGCCCAGGCCGGCAGCGTGGCGATGAACAGGGCGGGAATCGCGTTGTCGGGACGGCTACCTTCGGCCAGGAGCTCGTCTCCGAGCAGCGCGCGGGCGAGGATGCCGCCGCAGGTGATGGCCGGCAGCAGCATGCCGAGCACGAACGATATGGTGATGAAGCGCACCTGGTCGCGATTGTTCTTCAGCGCCCACAATTTGTTGCCGATGTGCGGGAGCAGGCCGAGAGGCAGATGGGCGACGAAGATGGCGAACAAATCCCACTTGGAATTGAACAACGGGTGGGTGGGGTGCAGGGTTTCGGTGAGTGCGGGATCGAGGGCGTGCAATCGATCGAGCATGCCCTGGAAGCCGCCCTCGATGCCAAAGCCGGTCAGAAACATCCACAACACGGCGCAGGCCAGTGCAACCATCAGCGCGCCCTGTACGCCGTCGGTCAGAATGTCGGCATGCGCACCGCCGAGGGCGATGTAGAACATCAACACGACCGCGGTAAAACACAGCGCCGGGAAGGTATCTATGCCGAGCATCTGATTGAACATCACGGCGCCGGCGAGCAACTGGCCAGCGAGGTAGAACAGCAGCAACAGCGAGAACAGCGCGGCGAGGATGCGGATACCATTTGAGTCGAAACGATCGCCCAGATACTCGGGCATCGAGCGGCTGCCGAAGCTCGCTCCAGCGCGGCGAATGCCGTGCAGGCAGATCAGCACCCCAGTATAAACGCCGAGAGGGTAGACGAAGGCATACCACAGGACTGACAGGCCGGAGGAATAGGCGAGCCCGGGCAGGCCCAGGAAGGTCGCGCCGCTCGCCGTCGTCGCGGTCATGGCGAAAGCGAGGAACAGCGGGCCGTAGCCGCCGCGGGCCGTGGCGAAATCGTCGCTGCCCTTGATCCGCGACATGCCGACGAAGCCGAAAAGAACCATCAGACCCATGTAGATGGCGAGAAAAAACCAGCCCCAGAAGACCAGGGGTTCGAATCCGAACATCAAGCGGGCTCCCCAAACGATCATCGTGCGTTGCGGCGCCAGTGCGCGGGCCACAATCGCCATGAGCGGCGCTTTATATCATGCGCGTCGGCAAGCGTGCCAGAAAGCCGCGGTGCCGTCGTTCACGCTACACTGCGTGCCGCCGAGAAATCTGTGAGTTCCCCCTGCCTACCATGAAGATCGTCTCTCCAGCCAGCGCCGTCGCCGCGCTGGACACTGCACGCTGTGTCGCATTTCCCGGCGCCTGTGCCGATCCCCGCCGCTTTCATACCGCGTTCAGCGACGATGTCGGGCGTTTTTCCGACCTGACCGTGATTTCGGGCCTGTCGCTGGGGCAATACGGTTTCCTGCGCCGCGGCCTCGGCGAGCACTTCCATTACCTGACCTGGCAGGCCGCGCCCGCCATTCGCCAGCTGTTCAAGGAAGGTGATCGACGCAAAGTGAGCTTTGTGCCGATGCGCCTGAGCGACGTAACCCGGCTGGTGCGGCGAGACGGCCCCATCGCCATCGATGCCGCCGTAGTGCAGACCTCGCCGCCGCTGCCCGACGGGACCGTGAGTCTGGGTCTTTCGCTCGGCCCCCATCGACATTTCGTCGAGCAGGCGGGCCTGGTCATCGCCGAATTCAACAGCAACATGCCGGTTACCGGAGGGGCCGCCCGGCTGCCTTTGTCGAGCATCGATCTCGCCGTCGAATCGAGCGAGCCTTTGGCCACTTATGTCATCGGCGAGCCCGAGCCACGCGACCAGCAGATCATCGAGCACGTGCTCGGCCTCATTCCACAGCGTGCCTGGGTCCAGTTGGGCATCGGCGCCGTGCCGGATCGCGTGCTGGGCCGCCTGGCCGATCTGGATGGCATCAATATCTTCTCGGGCATGGTGACCGAGAGCCTGGTCCGCTTCGTCACGCAGGCTCGCCACCGTCCGCGTGTGGTGAGCGGCGAACTGGCCGGGACCAAGGCCCTCTACGACTTCTGCCACGATAACGACATCGTCGAGATGCAGGGCCTGGACATCACCCACAATCCGCGCGAGCTGGCCACGCTGGAGCGGTTCGTGTCGGTCAATTCGGCGATCGAAATCGATCTCCAGGGGCAGAGCAACGGCGAGACGCTGGGCCCGGTCCAGATCAGCGGCGTGGGCGGCAGTCTCGACTACATCGAAGCAGCGGCGCAGTCGCCGGAGGGCGTTTCCATCATCGCCATGCCCTCGACCACGGCGGACGGTAAGCGCTCCAAGATAGTCGCCCAACTGGCCTCGGGCAGCGTTGTGACGACACCGCGATTTTGTGTCGACTGCGTGGTCACGGAATATGGCGTTGCACGCCTGCGCGGCCGCAGCCTGTGGCAGCGTGCGGAAGCGCTGATCGCCATCGCCCATCCGGATTTCCGCGATGGGCTCGCGAACAGCTTGAGATGATGGGAGCGTTGCGGCAGACGCCGTCTGGCAAACCGGGGCGCCAGCGAACAGACCACCGACCCGCTTCAGTCGGGGACGAAATAGCGCACCAGTTCGACCGGTTCACTGAGTACCCGCATGTCGATCGTGGCGCGATACTCGAGGCGGCGCGGCGCGTTCCTGACGGTGAAGCGTTCGATGAACTTGCCGCCCTCCGGCGGATCGGTCTCGAGCACCAGCGTCTCGCCTTCGCGGTAGCTCAAAGTGTGGCCGAAGCTGTCGGCGACGAGTTCGTCGCCACGGGCGGAAAATACGCGCCCGGCCGCATTCGGCCGGACTGCACGCGGCAGATCGTCGTCGTAGACGAAGATATAACCATCGCCATCAGCTTGTTTCTGCACGTCCAGGCGTGTGGCCTGGATCAGCGGGTAGACGGTTCCGAGACGGCGGAGATCCTTGGTCGAACGCCGCTCTTCATTCTGTCGAATGCGCTCCCAGTACTCGGCCTGAGCCTGCTCGACGCCGCTCCTGCGCTGGCTGCGATCGTTTCTCGGCATGGGCGTCGGGAAGCGTTCGCGACGCAGCTTGCCGTCGAAGACGTCTTCGGCATCGGCGCTGGTCTTGTGGTCGAGAACCCATTGGCCGACGAGTTGCCCGGTGTCGGCGGGCGAGTGCCGGGGAAGGCCGACGATAAGCATCAACGCCAGCGCAATGACAGCTGTGGTGCGATGGCGAAGCGGCAGCGTGACGAACATGGGTGTGCGTTGCTCGAGGCATTTCCAGGGCGATGGCGCGAGCATGGTGCCATGCGCCGTGAAGACGCTCAACCGGCTGCCGCGCGAATATCGGAGTCGCCCGTATGACCGTCCCGACGCACATCGGTTCCTGCGCCTGCGGGGCGATCCGCATCGTGGTGTCGGGGCCACTCGGCGCGCTCCTCTACTGCCATTGCGCACAATGCCGCCAGATCGCCGGCGCCCCCTTCATCGCCGTCGTACCCGTGGCGCGGGCCGCTTGCACGATCGACGACCCTCGATCAGCACGACGCGAATTTCGCGCCACGCCCGGCAAGGCGCGCTGTTTTTGCGCCGGATGCGGTGCGCCGTTGTTCAGCTACCGCGACGGCGCCGATACACTGCGCCTGCGCGCCGGGCTGTTCGAGACATTGCCCGGCGTCGTTCATGGCGGACACATCTTCGTCGCCGATGCGGCGCCGTGGGACGACATTCATGATGAGCTGCCACGCTACGCCGGGCTCGAGCCAGGGCGGTCGGGCCAGGCCTGATGAAGCACGGTGGCGCCTGCCGCAGCGCACTCGACACTCAAACATGCAGGAGAAGACGACATGCTGAAACTGGTTTCCATACTCAAGCGCCGGACCGATCTTGAGGTGCCCGCATTTCAGGCCCACTGGCGCGACGTCCATGCACCGCTGGTGACCCGTTTGCCCGGACTGCGGCGCTATGTGCAATGCCATACGTTGCTCGCTGGGTATCGCAAGGGCACACCCGCGGCCGACGGAGTGGCCGAGCTGTGGTTCGACGACACCGATGCCTTACGGATGCTCCGAGATTCAGCGGAACTCGCTGCGGTTACGGCGGATGAAGCGAATTTCATCGATGCGGCCGGCCACGTGCGCCTGTTCATCGACGAGCACGTGATCAAGGATGGTCCGATACCTGATGAGGGCGTCAAAAATATCGAATTCGTCAAGCGCAAAGCCGGCATGCCGGTCGCCGATTTTCAACGCTACTGGCGCGAGATTCACGGTCCGCTCGGGGCTTCGATCGAGACCGTTACCCGCTACGTCCAGAATCATGCCCGGGCCTCGTCTTATCGCGACGGCCGCGAACCGCCGCTCGATGGCCTCGCGCTGACCTGGTTCGAGAACACCGATGCCATGCGTGCGTCGGCGATGACGGCGGAATATGCACGAACGCGCGACGACGAAGACAATTTCCTGGCCGTCCCGCTGGATTTCATCATCACCCGCGAGCATGTCGTGGTGGGATGACGCTGGCCGTCATCAGCTGCAATACCGGCGGCGAGTGAACAACCGCCACCGGCGGCGTTCCGTTATACGATCGATCAAGCGTTCAGCACAGCGGAATGACTTCCCTGGCGAAGTCTCTCGCGACTTGGCGAATATGCGCCAACGGCGGCAGCAGGCTGACTTCTCCGAGCCCATTCTTGCCGGCTGCACGGATCTGTTCGGCCAGTTCACTCGGCCCGCCGACCAGAGACGTTCCCTCGATCATTTTCGGCGTGATGAATTTGCGTTCGCCGCTCGCGAAATAACTGCAGTGACCTTCATGAATGAGCTGGTGCCACTTCTCTCTCGGTACCGGGAAGTTCTCGACATGGTCGTTGTACTCTTCCCAGATGTCTTTCATGTAGGCGGGCACGACGCTGTCGTCGCGGGTGTAACGCCAGATCTCGTAGACGAAATGCAAGGCCGTGACGACCCACGAGCCGGCGCGCTCGATGACTGCATCGTCCGTCAATTTTTCTCCCGCCCGCAGAATCACAGCGTTGGTCAAGGTGACGGCATGGAAATCGGCGGTATCCCGCCCGGCCGAGGCGGCACCCTCGGCGACGTGCTTCAGATTGAATTCGAGCACGTCCTTTTGCTCATTGAAGATGGACACCAGCCCATCGCCGTACATGCCGGCCGTGCGCAGGGCGCGCGGGCCGTTGGCGGCGACGTAGATGGGTATGCGTTGTTCGATATTGCGGAAGCCCGGGCCGTGGTCTTGCCAGACGATGGGTGTGGTGCGATCGCGGTAGGTGTAGTCGACTTCCTCGCCGTGCAGCATGGCGCGCACGACACGCAGGTAATCGCGAAATTCCTTGATCGGGATAGGATCCTGCCCCATCACGCGCATTGCCGTATGTCCCGTGCCGATGCCGAGAAAGATCCGCCCTGGCGCGATGGCGTTGATCGAGGCGATAGCCGCCGCCGTGGTCGGGGCAATGCGAGTGCCGGCGATGGCGACGCCGGTGCCGATACGGATCTTCGAGGTAGCCTGGGCGGCCAGCGCCATGGTCGCGTAGCAGTCGCTCCACATCATTTGCGTATCGGGCACCCAGGCGGCATCGTAGCCGAGCTCTTCGAGCTCTTTGATCAACTGCCAGTCAGTAATGCGTGTTTGCACGTGCAAACTGAATTTCATGTCGTGTTCTCCCCTCGTCGTTGGACCGGTGACTATAGCTCAACGACGGCGAAAGCTGCGCCCACCGCCGCTTTGCATGCGGGCGGTATCGAAATCCTCTGCCTGTACGTCGTCGCTGTTGACCAGCGACAGCAGCTGCAGCGTGGTGCAGCGATTGGTCTGTATATCGATGGTCGAGAACGCGCTGATCACCGGTGCGCCGGTCTCGTTGTTGTGGGGAAGATGGGAGTTTGGGTGGGCGAATGCGGTGAGCGCCAGTTTCCATAGGGCGTCATTCTGCCGATAGAGTTTCCACAGGGCCACTGTATGCGTCTGGGCATCGACATAGAAGACCCGCTTGCGTACCAGTGCCGCATCATCACGCGCCGTCCCTTCCAGCACGAGGGTGCGGCGCAGCTGCCACTGCACCCGCGGGAAGCAGCCTGCGCGCCCGCTGAAGTCGACGTGCCAGTAATCGTGTTTGCGTGCTTTGCGGGCCGCGAGTTCGACCCGATCGTGGCGATAGAACGGCAGCAACAGGTAGGTCGAGCCCAGATAGCGCCAGCGCATGTGAGCGAGCGGGCCCGAATAAACCAGAAAATCGGTGGGCAGGATATCGCTGCCAAACATCGATTCCTCGGTCGAGAATGAGGCCAGGGATTGGGTCCGGCCGAGCTGCGGCAGATAAACCCAGCCATTGGCTTCGCGCGCCTCGTCGCGGTTGGCAAAGGCCAGGACCTGGGTGTCGTCATAGCCGCCGGCGTCGATAGCTTCGAGGAAGAACGCTGCATAGGCATCCTGGGGGTTGCGTTCAACGGCCGGAATCGGCGGCATTACGTGGCGATGGGTGAAGCGCATGCTGCGCGCGGCGAAGGACATTTCGACCTCGATGCGCTCGCTGCGCCAATCGCGCATCTGCCAGTACATCTCCGCTATGGCGGCACTGTCGCCAGTGTAAGCGTAGCGCATGTTCCAGGCGGTCTTGAGCCCGGCCTGGGCGTCGTCCGGGCGGGGGACGCCGGGGAAGGGCAGGCCCTGGAGGAAATCGCCCAGAACCCAGGACGTTTCATCGATGCGTGTTCTTCCCGTTTGCTGGCGGGTGGCGAACACGAAGGCAGGATGAGGCTCGAAGCTGAGGGGCTCGCCCACGTTGAGCGTCGTCGAGCCACTGGCGATGAGGCGCGCGAGATCGGCATCGACGACATGCCGATAGCGGGCGAGGTTGCTCTGCTCGATGAGCGTCCCGGGCCGGGGACTGATTTCGATCAGCTGATCGCGTTCGAAGGCGAAATCGGCAGCCTGGGCCAGTGTCGCGAACAGCATGAGCGGCAGCATCGACCACAGCCCGACGGCTTTGCTGCTTCGGGGTGAGGCGGGCGACCGGCGCGGTCTGAACGGCATCCTCAGCCATCACCGTGAAAGAAATTCAGCTCGATCGTGACCCCATCCGGATCCTTGACGAACAGCTGACTCAAGTTGAAATCGGGCACCTCGCGGCGCTGGAAGGCCACAGCCAGGCCTTCGAAGCGCGTGACGAAGGCGTCGATATCGCGGCCGCGGAAAGCGATGTGGTCGACTGGCCCGGTATCGCCACGGGTCGCGCGCGGCGCGCTATCGTCGACGAACCCGCCGTCGAAGTCGGTGGTTCCGATATGAACGACCGGCCGGTCCTCGAGATAGAACCAGTGCCCCGGAAAATCGAAGTCGGGCCGCGGGCCGCTGGCGAGACCGAGCACGTCGGCGTAGAAAGCGCGTGAACGCTCCAGATCCGAGGCGTAGACGAAATAGTGATCGAGACGATCGAGCGGCATGGTGAGTTCCTCACGGTAGGCCTGCGCCAATTGTAAGCGAGTGTGGCGATGCAACTGGAACCCGGCCCTGACCTTGGCAGGTTTGTGGCGCTGACGTATGCTGCAATGCAGAAAGTTGCCGCGGGGTCTGACCCGGCGCAACTGCGGCACCGCCGTGTTGGTTCACCGGCAGACTGCAGACAGCTGCTCCGCAGACTGCCCCTATGGAGGAGAATGCGTGCTCTACCATCTCTACGAGCTCACGCACGCCGCCGTCGCACCCTTTCGCGCGGCGGCCCATGTCGGCCGCCTGGCGCTGACCCATCCCGCCAACCCGTGGTCCTATACCTATCCGGCCAAGGCCGCGTCGGCCGCGCTGGAAGTGTTCGAGGGACTGACGCGCCGCTACGGCAAGCCTGAATTCGGCATCGAGGCGGTTTCCATCAACGGCCAGCAGGTGGACATTACCGAAGAGCTGATCGAAGAAAAACCGTTTTGTACGCTCAAGCGTTTCAGGCGCGACCCGGATCAGCTGCCTCGTTCGCAGCGAAATGCCCCGCGCATGCTCATCGTCGCACCGCTGTCGGGCCACTATGCGTCGCTGCTGCGCGGCACGGTGCGTACGATGGCCGAGAGCTTCGACGTCTACATCACCGACTGGCAGGATGCCCGGGACGTGCCCTTCGCGGTCGGGCCGTTCGCCCTGGCCGACTACATCGATTACGTGATCGATTTCATGCGCACTCTGGGACCGGATCTGCACGTGCTGGCCGTATGCCAGCCCGGTCCTGCGGTGCTGGCGGCGACCGCACTGCTGGCCGCGGCGGACGATCCGGCGCAGCCGGCGACGGTTACCATCATGGGTAGTCCCATCGATACGCGAAAGAGCCCGACCGAGCCGAATCGTCTGGCCATGAGCAAGCCGCTGAGCTGGTTCGAACAGAATGCGATCACCCTGGTGCCGTTTCCCCATGCGGGCGTCATGCGACGCGTCTACCCCGGTTTTCTGCAGCTCACAGGCTTCATGACCATGAATCTCGATCGGCATCTCGATGCGCACAAGAATCTGTTCCAGCATCTCGTTTCGGGTGATGGCGATTCGGTGGCGGGACATCGCAAGTTCTACGACGAATACCTGTCGGTGATGGATCTCGCCGCGGATTATTATCTCGAGACGATACAGGTCGTTTTCCAGGAACATCGTCTCGCCGAGGGGACCATGACGCAGCACGGTGAAAAGATCGATCTGCGCGCCATTCGCAAGACCGCACTGATGACGGTCGAAGGGGAGAACGACGATATTTCCGGAATCGGGCAGACCCAGGCCGCACATGACCTGTGCACCAGCATCCCGGCCGAGAAGCGTATCGATTACGTCCAGCCGGGGGTCGGCCATTACGGCGTATTCAACGGCTCGCGCTGGCGCAGTGAGATTGCACCGCGTATCCGTGATTTCATCCAATCCAATCCTCGTACCGCGACCGACTGACAGCCTTGCTGAGGGCGCTCGCCCGGACGTCTGCATGCTATCGACGCGGCGGGTCCGCGTGGTTAAGCTGTGCCGGGCGCGCCGCGCGCGGAGTAAGCAACAGCGCGGCGCGAATTCAAGCAAATTTTATGACGAGGAGGTTCCCGACATGGCCTATGACGCCCTGGTGGAAAAAGAGATCCCGGTACCACGTGCCAAGGTATTCGCCAATCTGATGGATTTCGGTGGGGTGAAGAAGCTGTTGCCGGATGCGGTGACATCCTGCGACTGCATCGGAGAGGGCGTCGGCGCGGAACGGACCATCGTGCTCGGTGATGGCGGGCGCATCGTCGAACGTCTCGAAGTCGCCCACGACGATGCGCTGTTCGCCTATTCCATATTGGAGAACAACGCGCTGCCGGTGACGAATTACTTCGCGGCGGTTACGCTGAGCGACACGGCCAAGGGAACCCACGTGTCCTGGGGCAGCAACTGGAAGCCCCAGGGCGAAGCCAGCGACGACGAAGTGCGTGAGGCGCTCGAAGGCCTTTATACGGCGCTCATCGACGGCATCGCCAAGAACGCCTGAGGTTCAGGCAGCAAGCCGGCCAGGTGTGCTCGACACCTGGCTTATCGTGTTCGTCTCAAGCCGTGCGAAAGCGCGGCATCACATCCTTGGCGAACATCTCCAGCGCGCGCGTACCCTTGGCCGGATCGAGGCCGGGGAACTGCGTGCCCATGATGAAATCGGTGCATTTGAATTCGCCCTGGAAGCGCTCGATCTTGGCGGCGACCTGATCCGGCGTGCCCACCATGAAGTGGTCGGCCAGCACTGAATGGCGGATGTCGGCTGCCTTGGTCACGGGTAGCGGCGCATCGTCCCCTTCGGCATCCTGGGCTTCGGCGAGGATGTCCTTGTAGAACTCCAGCAGGTGGAAGAGGTGATCCTGGCACTCTTCCCAGGCCTGATCCTCAGTTTCCGCGCAATAGACCATGCGCAGTTGGGCGATGCGAAAGTCATCCGGATTGTGGCCGTGTTGGGCCAGGGTTTCGAGGTACAGGGGCGCCGGATCCGGGCCGATGGTCGCCATCAGGTGATAGCCCATCTCGGCAGCACGTGTGATCGCCTTGGGTCCGCGTGCGCCGATCCAGATGGGCGGATGGGGTTGCTGTACCGGTTTGGGTGAAAGGCGGGCATCCTTGACCTGGGTGTAGCGTCCATCGAAAGTTACCTGGTCTTCCTTGAACAGGCGCTCGATCAGGCGAATGCCTTCACGCGTACGACTGCCGCGCTCACTGCGGTTCATGCACAAGGCGTCGAACTCGTAGTGTGAATAGCCCTGCCCCACGCCCAGATCGAAGCGCCCGTTGGAGAAGATATCGACGTTCGCCACTTCTTCGGCCAGCAGCACGGGATGTTGATACGGCAGGATGATGATGAACGAGCCGATGCGGATGCGCGAGGTACGCATCGCGACTGCAGCTGCCGTGGTCATGATGGACGGGTTGTAACCGTCCTCGGTGAAATGGTGCTCGGTCAGCCAGACGTGATCGAAGCCGAGTTCCTCGCCACGCGTAATCTGATCGAGGATTTCGCGGTAGAAATCAGGCCAAGGACGGCGCCATCTGACCGGATTGCGGAAGTCTTCCATAAAGCCGAAACGCATCGTGTTCTCCCCTCGTTGTTGCGGCGCCGTGCTCAGAACGAGCGCGGCAGTCCGAGTACTTTCTCGCCGATGAAGTTCAGGATCATCTCGCGGCTCACCGGCGCAATGCGCGGGATCATGATTTCGCGCATGTAGCGTTCCACATGGTATTCGCGGGCGTAGCCCATGCCGCCATGCGTCAGCACGGCCTGTTCACAGGCGCGAAAGCCCGCTTCGGCCGCGAGGTACTTGGCAGTATTCGCTTCGGCCCCGCACTCTTCACCGGCATCGTAGCGGGCCGCTGCGTTGAAGGTCATCAGGTGGGCCGCCTCGAGTTCCATCCAGTTGCGAGCCAGCGGGTGTTGAATGCCCTGATTCATGCCGATCGGCCGGCCGAAGACAACGCGATCGCGGGCGTAGTCGCAGGCCCGGCGCAGCGCGGCGCGGCCGAGTCCGACAGCCTCCGCGGCGATCAGGATACGCTCCGGGTTGAGTCCATGGAGAATGTAATGGAAACCCTTGCCTTCCTCGCCAATCAGGTCCTCCTGCGGAACCGGCATGGCGTCATAGAACACGGCGTTGGAGTCGATGGCCTTGCGTCCCATTTTCGGGATCTCGTGGATTTCGGCAAAGTCGCGATTGAGGTCGGTATAGAACAGCGAGAGTCCGTCAGTCTTGCGTTTGACCTCGTCGCGCGGCGTCGTCCGGGCGAGCAGGAGAACCTTGTTGGCGCGCTGCGCCATCGAAGTCCAGTGCTTCTGACCGGTGATGAAGTAGCCGTCGCCGCGACGCTCGGCCCGCACCTGCAGGTTGGTGGTGTCGAGACCCGCATTGGGTTCGGTGACGCCGAAACAGGCACTATCCTCCCCCCGAATGAGCGGCGGCAACATCCGTTGTTTCTGCTCCTCGGTGCCGAACACGACCACCGGATTGAGGCCGAACAGATTGAGATGGATGGCTGAAGCGCCGGTGAAGCCGGCTCCGGATTCAGCCACGGCCTGCATCATGATCGAAGCTTCGGTAATCCCCAGGCCGCTGCCGCCGTACACTTCCGGCATCGCGATGCCGTACCATCCGCCGCTGCAGACCGCCTCGACGAACTCCTGCGGGAAATGCCCTGTGTTGTCGCAGTCGAGCCAGTATTCGGCGGAGAAATTGGCGCAAAGTTTGTCGATGGCATCGCGGATGGCGAGCTGATCATCGGTGAATTTGAATTGCATGGCGGACCTCGGACGATATTCGCGAAACGCGCCGGCAGCCTGCTAGCGGCTTTACCCTGGGCGCGGCTCCCACATACTATCAGGGCGCGTTGCGGTCGCGGTCACGGGCGTGCAAGCGTCTGCTTGGGGTTGCGGCGCCGTACGGCATGACTGAATACGCCGAGCGCCTGCAGGAGGGCACGCCGGTGGCCTGGCCGTTGTGACAGCACAGGAACGAGGAGAATGACGATGTCCGGATTTCGTCTTGAACACGCGGATGAGTACAACCACGCAGCGGGTACGGAGTCCAATTTCAATGAAAGCGTCTACGTCAACGGCTTCGAACTCGAGCGGCGCTGCGGCGGCTGGATGCGTCTCGGCAACCGGGCCAATGAAGGTCATGCCGAGACCCAGGTCTGCATGTACCTGCCGGACGGTCGCATCGCCTGTCAGTTCCGCCGCCCGGAGATCAGCAACAACGAGGCATTCGCCGCCGGCGGCTTGTCCTACGAGGTGATCGAGCCGTTCCGGAAGGTCGCGATGCACTACGAGGGCGATATCATGGTCCTCGACGATCCGGAGTTGCTGCGTGACCCGGTGCGCCTGTTCAAGACCGCGCCGACCACGCCCGCGAAAATCGACTTCGAGCTCGAAGCCGTGTCCCCCATGCACGGCGGTGAACCGCTCTCGCCCACGCAGGAGACGATGTACGGGCGTGACTTCTCGCTCGGACACTTCAATCAGCACATGCGCTCCCGTGCCGCCGTCGACATCGGCGGCGAGTGCTGGCGTTTCGACGCCTGGGGCTGGCGCGATCATTCGTGGGGTCCGCGTTACTGGACCAACATCTATTTCTACCGTTTGCTGATCGCGAATTTCGGGCCGGACCGCGCCATGATGCTGCTCAAGATCACCGATCGCGGCGGCCGCACCCGCCGCCAGGGTGTGCTGCAGTACGACGGCGATTACGAAGAAATCACGGACATGGATCTCTACACCGATTGGACTGCGTCGAAAGATCCGCGCCACCTGCGTCTGGGCGTACGCACGGCCCGTCGGGCGGTGCTCATGGAGGGCGAGATCCTGCGCCTGGCGCCGCTGCGCAATCGGCGCAAGGTCGGCGACGAAATGCTCCAATCGCGCATCGCCGAAGGCCTCACCCTGTGGCGCTGGGACGATCGCGAAGGGATGGGGATTACCGAATACATCGAGATCCTGGAGGACGAAGAACCGGTCGGTTACCCGCTATGAGCACAGCGGCGCAGAACTGCGGGGACGAGGAAATCTGAGTGGCCGCGGCGGCAGAAAGCTTCGACGAGGAGACTCAGGACGTCATCGAGCGCCTGCGGGCGTGTGTGCGCCGGCGTTTCGGCACGGCAACCGCCATCGAGCGGATCGACGTGGCAACGCTGGGAGGGTCGAACCGCACACTGCTGTTCGACCTGCTGCGCGGCACCTACCCCCCCCGGCAGGTCCTGCGGCAGGAGACGGTGCCGCCCGACTACACGCCTTTCCTTGCCCCCCGCGATCAGTACGCCGTGCTGGCGGCGGCCTATGCCCACGGGGTCCCCGCGCCGGAACCGATATTCCCGCTCGAGGCGGCGGACGAACTCGGTGAAGGCTACATCACCGGTGCCATCGCTGGCGAGACGCTGCCCAAGCGCCTGCTCACCGATCCCCGCTATGCGACGGCGCGGCTGCGCTACCTCGGCCAGGCCGGCGCCATGCTGGCGCGTCTTCATGCCATCGATCTGGCCGAGGTGGGCGTGCTCACGGATGTTCCCGAGAGCGACGATGTCCTGACCGCCTGGAGAGCCCATTACGAGCGCTGGGAAGAGCCTCATCCGACCATTGAATACGCCTTCCGCTGGCTCGAGCGCGAACGACCGCCGGCCGCCCGGCGGGTGCTGCTGCATGGCGATTTCCGTAACGGCAACATGATCGTGGGTGAGGAGGGCATACGCGCACTGCTCGACTGGGAGTGCGCCCACTTGGGCGATCCTCTGGAGGATTTCGGCTGGTTCTGCACCCGTTCCTGGCGCTTCGGCTTCGTCGACCGGCCAGCCGGCGGCTTCGGTCAGCGCGAAGAGTTCTATCGCGCCTACGAGGCCGCAAGCGGCGCTGCGCTCGACCGCGCTGCAGCGCGCTGGTGGGAGATCTTCGGTTTGGTACGCTGGGCGCTCTACAACCTCATGCAGCTCTACGGCCACCGCACCGGGCGGCGACGCTCGCCGGCGTTTGCCGCGTGCGGCCGCAATACCTGCCTCATCGAGTACGATCTGCTGATGACGCTCGCTGGCAAGTTCGACTGACGCCCCATGGCCCACGATCAACCCGACGTTCCGGATATGGTGCTGACAGCGCGTGAATTCCTCGCCGATCTCGTGCCGCGCCTGGATGGGCTCGACCGCTATCACGCTTTGTGCACCGTCTATTTGCTCGACATCGCGCGCCGCGAACTCGATGAATGGACGCACGACGATACGCCCGATGACGAACACCTGCGCGCCCTGACCGGAGCGTCTGGAGAGACCCAACCCGCTACGGTCGTCGCCGATCTGTGTCGGGCAATCCGCAGCGGCCGTTTCGACGCCGACCTCGCGGGCCTGCGCGAGGCTTTGCTCGAGCATGTCGTCGCCAAGGTGCGTGTCGTCAAACCGTCCGTGCTGGTTCCGGAGCACCGTTCAGCGGACGCCATCCCATCAGGAGAAACCCGTGAGTGAGCCCAAGGTAGCGTTCTCGATAGCCGACGGTGTCGCGCGCATCGTGTTCGACGATGCCGCACGGCATAACGTCGTCGGCAGCCAATTCACCCAGGAACTGGCACGCGCCGCCATCGCCTGCGAAACCAGTCCTGAAGTCCGGCTGGTACTGCTCAGCGCCAACGGCGAGGCGTTTTCCGTCGGCGGCGACCTCAATGAATTCCTGCGCGAGCGCGAACACCTGCGCAGCCATGTGCGCGAAATGGCGACCTGGTTTCATCTGGCGATCACCATTCTCAATCGGCTCTCCGTTCCGGTGGTCTGTGCAGTCAACGGCATCGCGGCCGGGGGCGGCGTCAGTCTGGCCTTGATGAGCGATTTGGTCATTGCCAAACGCTCCGCGCGTTTCAACCTGGCCTATACGCGTTCTGGCCTCACGCCCGATGGCGGCGCCACCTGGTTCCTGCCGCGGCTGGTCGGTGCGCAAAGGGCTTTCGATATCATGGCGCTCAACCCGACCCTGAGCGCGGATGAAGCACTCAGCGCCGGTCTCATTGCTCGTGTGGTCGACGATGCCGATTTCGAGGCCGAAGTCGAAGCCGTGATACGGCAGCTGCTGGCGGCGCCCTCGAACGCCGTGGGACGCGCCAAACGGTTGCTGCGGCAGAGCTTCGGCAACAGCCTGGAGGCGCAGCTGGAACTCGAATCAGGCTCGATAGCCGAACAGCTCGCCAGTGGCGAGACCATCGCGGCACTCGAGGCCTTCTTTGCCGCGCGACAACACTGAGTGGGAGAACGATGATGCCCCAAGCGCCTGGCGCCGAGAACACCGGCGACACCCAGCCCACACCGGCTTTTACGTTGAATACCGATCAGCAGGCGATGCTGGACGAGGCGGATCGTTTCGCGCGCCATGAACTCTATCCGCTGGCGCAGCGCATGGACGACGAGGAGTGGTGGCCCGAAGACGCCTTCCGGCAGATCGGGGAGGCTGGTTATTTCGGGCTGACCGTGCCCGAGGAATACGGTGGTCAGGGCTTGGATTTGTTCACCAGCGGTCTGGTCGGCCAGGCGTTTGCCCGCTGGAATTACGCCCTGGCACTGAGCTGGGTCGCACACGACAACCTGTGCCTGAACAATATCCTGCGCAACGCCGACGAAGCGCAGCGCCGGCGTTATCTGCCGGGGCTGTGCGCCGGCACTGCGATCGGGGCTCTGGGTCTGACCGAGCCCGGTGCAGGCTCCGATGCGCTCGGTTCGATGAAGACGACGGCGCGGCGCGAAGGCACGCACTACGTGCTCAACGGACGCAAGCTGTATATCACCAATGGCCCGGTGGCGGACGTCCTGCTGGTCTACGCCAAGACCGCTCCGGATGCCGGCCCGCACGGGATCTCCGCATTCATCGTCGAGAAGGATTTCCCGGGGTTCAGCGTTGCCCAGAAACTGATCAAGATGGGCTTCCGCGGCAGTCAGACCGGCGAACTCGTCTTCGACGACTGCCGCGTGCCGGCGGAGAATCGGGTCGGTGAGGAAAACGATGGTGTCGCCATCGTCATGAGCGGGCTCGATCTGGAGCGTGCGGTCATCTCGCCGCTGTGTGTCGGCATGGCCGAGCGCGCGCTCGAACTGAGCATCGATTATGCCAAGACCCGCGTGCAGTTCGGTAAGGCGATTGGCGAATTCCAGATGATCCAATCCAAACTCGCCGACATGTACGTGTGGGTCGAGACCATGAAAGCGATCAATTTCAAAGTGCTGGCCGAAGTCAACGATCTCGAAGTCGGCGGTGGCGGCCGCGGCATGATCCACGCCAACACGGCCGCTTCGGTGATGTATTGCGCCAACATGCTCAACCGCGTGCTCGACGAGGCCGTGCAAGTCCATGGCGGCATGGGCTACATCTGGGAGACCGAGATCAACCGCCTCTATCGCGGTACCAAGCTGTTGGAGATCGGCGCCGGCACGACGGAAGTACGCAAACTGATTATCGCTCGGGAGTTGCTCAAATGAGCGTCGCGGCAGACCCTCCGGCGTCGCCCCGGAGCCAGGCCGATCTGGCCAGTCAGCCGACGGTTTTTGCACCCGGTTTGCTGGTCGGTCAGACGGTATTCGTGTCCGGTGGCGGTAGCGGCATCGGCCGCGCGACCGCCTGGCTGTGCGCGCGTCTCGGCGCCCACGTGGTCATCGGTGGGCGCAGCGAGGACAAACTGCGCGGGGTAGTCGACGCCATCACGGCGCAGCCCGATCTCGAGGCCAGCTATGAAGTTCTCGATATACGCGACCGCGCGGCGGTCGATGAAGCCTTCGCGCGATTACGCGACCGGCTCGGGCCGATCGACATCCTCGTCAACAGTGCCGGCGGCCAGTTTCCGCAGGCCGCCATCGACTATAGCGAGAAGGGTTGGCAGACCGTCATCAATACCAATCTCCATGGCACCTGGCACATGATGCACTGTGCGGCGCAGGCCTGGCGCGAGCAGGGCCGTGGCGGCAGTATCGTCAACGTCGTCGTCGTCAATCAAGGCCTCTACGGCGTCGCCCATACCTCGGCCGCACGGGCGGGCGTCATCGCGTTCTCGCAGAAGGCGGCCGTGGAATGGGCGCCGCTGGGAATCCGTGTGAACTGTGTGGCGCCGGGCGCGATCGAGACCGAGGGCTGGGCGGTCTACTCGGAGCAGGCACGCTCACGCTATCCGCGGACCAATCCGCTGATGCGCGCTGGCACCTCCTGGGAAATCGCCGAAGCCTGCCTGTTTCTGGCTGGCCCGGGCGGCCGTTTCATCAATGGTGAAACCCTGGTCGTCGATGGCGGCGGCCAGCATTGGGGCGAGATCTGGACGACCGGAAAACCGGAGTATTACGCCGCGGCCACCCGTTTGTGGGATGACGGCGGGACGACCTGATAGGGTCTGCGCTCAATGTCACCTGCTTTAGGCGGCAACGGGTTCCGGGACCGCTCCGGCCTCCCCGCAGGAGAGG
>JBBDTC010000289.1:0-18863 GCA_040904625.1 Gammaproteobacteria bacterium | reverse complement strand
TCTTCACCGATCCGATGACGCCCGCCGTCGCGCTCGACAAAAGTGCGGCCAAGCGGCTGGTGCGTGACGCGGGCGTCGCGACCGCGCCGTTCGTAGTGGTAGCCCCGGGCGCGCCGCTGCCGGCGCTGCCGTTCCCTTTTCCGGTCTTCGCCAAACCGCTCGCCGAAGGCACCGGCAAGGGCTGTGAGGTGTCGTCGCTGTGTCACGACGTGTCAGCGCTGGCCGCCACCGTCAGCGCGCTCGGTACGCGCTTTGCGCAGGCCGTCATCGTCGAGCCGTTTCTGAGCGGGCGCGAGTTCACCGTCGGGCTGGTCGACGCTGCACACGGTGTCGAAGTCGTGGGCATTCTCGAGATCGTGCTCAACGCCGGCGCCGATGCCGGAGTTTATTCCTATCGCAACAAGGAAGACTGCGAAACCCTGGTCACCTACCAGGCCGCGGACGACGAGGCCGCACTGGCAGCGGCGGCCTGTGCAATCGCTGCCTACCGGGCTTTGGATTGCCGCGATTGTGCCCGCATCGACATACGCTGCGATGCGGCCGGCGAACCGTTCTTTCTCGAGGCCAATCCGCTCGCCGGCATGCATCCCGAGCATTCCGATCTGCCGATCGCCGCCGCGCTCGCCGGTCGCAGCTATGACTGGCTGGTCGGCGCCATCGTCAGCGCTGCGGCGCGCCGTTACGGACTCGATCGACCGCCGCACCGTAGCAGCAGCCCGCGGAAGCGCTCCTTCGTGCCGGTGGTCCATGCCGCGAGCGCTGAGCGGGCCGATGAGCGAGACACCGTGGAAGCCGCGGAGCGCGTGGCCGCTGCCCTCGAACGCATCGGCCATGCGAGCGAACTCGTCAGCTTCCGCCCGCACGACGGCATGCTCGAGGCACTCGTCAAACGCCAGCCGACGGCGGTGTTCAATCTGGTCGAAGCCATCGACGGCGATGGCCGTGCGATGGTGTTGGCGCCCTGGGCGTTCGATCGTCACGGTCTGAGCTATACCGGCAACGGCTTTGCCGCCTGTCTGCTCACTGCTTCCAAGCTCGCGACCAAAGGTTTGCTGATCGCGCATGGTCTATCTACGCCGGCGCTGATCGGCACGTGCGACACCGATCGGGAGGTCATCCTCAAGCCAGTCTGGGAGCACGCCTCGTTCGGTATCGACAGCGCTTCGGTGGTCGCGGCAAGTGGGCGCGAGCGCGCCCTGGCGGCACGCGCAGCGCGCTTTGGCCAGGCCTTCTTCGCCGAAGCCTTCGTGCCGGGGCGCGAGTTCAATGTCGCGCTGCTGGGCAGCGCGGGTGTGCCGCAGGTCCTGCCGATCCAGGAGACCTTGTTCGTCGACTGGCCACAGGCGCGCGCGCGTGTGGTCGACTATGAGGCGAAATGGGTCACTACCAGTGCGGCTTACCGCAGCACGCCGCGGCGCTTCGGCCTCGAGCAGCGTGAGCCCGTCCTGGCGCGTAGCCTGACCACGCTGGCCGAGCGGGTTTGGCAGGTCTGCGAGCTGCGCGGCTATGCCCGAGTCGATTTTCGTGTCGGCGACGACGGCGAACCCATGGTAATCGACGTCAATGCCAATCCAGGTCTGGGTCCGGACGCCGGCTTCGTCGCGGCGGCAGCCGCGGCTGCTATCGACTTCGATCAATTGATTGCTCGCTTGGTCGAATGCACCCTCCGCGCCCAGTTGGCGGCGTGAGGCCGACGTCCGCGTCGCAAGCGCGCTGCGCGACAGCGCTCAAGCGGCGCGGTCGCTGCTGATGCTGCGTATACGAAAAGTCACGGACGCCCGTGATGCCGGTAATCGAGCGGCGATCGCCGAGGCCCAGGCTATGCTGCGCGTGCAGTTCCCGGGGTTGCCGGCGGCCGATATCGACAAACTGCCCGCGCAACTCGAGAATCCGCTCGCGTTTGGCTTCAAGACAGAGTTGCTGATTGCCGAGCAGGACGCCGGTCCGGCGCGGGCCGTGGCCCTGCTGTCGGTCGCGCCGGATCTCCGCTTCGCCTATCTCGATCTGATTTCTGCTGCCCCCGGTCGCGGCGGCGGCGGCGTCGGCGCGGCGCTCTACGAGCGAGTCCGCGACGAGGCCCGCACGGCCGGTGCACGCGGTCTCTACTTCGAATGCCTGCCCGACGATCCGCAGCTCAGTCCGGATGCTGCGACGCGCCGACAGAATGCGGCGCGGCTCAGGTTCTACGAACGCTTCGGCGCGCGGCCCATCGCAGGCACCGCCTACGAGACCCCGCTGGACGAGGGTGACAGCGATCCGCCGTACCTGGTGTTCGATGGTCTAGGCCGCTATGAGCTGCCGCCGGTGCGCCAACTGCGGCGCATCGTACGAGCCATCCTGGAGCGCAAATATGGTGAGCTCTGTCCCCCTGAGTACATCGGCAAGGTCTTGCGTTCGATTCGTGCCAGCGCGACGGGTCTGCGTCCACCACGCTACCTGCCCGCGGCCAAGCTGAGCGCGGCCGTGGCCAAAGGCATCTCGATTCCGTTAATAGTCAACGAAGGTCACGACATCCACCACGTGCGCGAACGCGGCTACGTCGAAGCACCGATCCGTATTCCCGCAGTGCGCCGCGAACTGGCACGCACGGGCTTGTTCCGCGTCGTCGGCGCCCGTCATTTCGGCGAACGCTACATCCGCGAGGCACATGAAGGCGGCCTGGTTGATTACATTCGGCGGGCCTGTGCCGAGCAGCCGCCGGGTAAATCGCTCTATCCTTATGTCTTTCCGATCCGCAATCCCGATCGCCGCCCGCGGGAACGCTCCGTTCTCGCCGGGTATTGGTGCATCGATACCTTCACCCCGCTCAATCGCAATGTCTGGCCGGCCGCACGCGGAGCGGTTGACTGCGCCCTGACCGCCGCGGCGCTGGTGCGTGAAGGCGCGCCTGCGGCCTATGCCCTGGTCCGCCCGCCGGGACATCACGCGGAACGGCGTGCGTTCGGTGGCTTCTGCTATTTCAACAATGCGGCGGTCGCGGCCCAGTACCTGTCCCATTATGGCAGCGTCGCGGTGCTCGATATCGATTATCACCACGGCAACGGCACCCAGGACATCTTCTACGAGCGCGACGACGTGCTGACGGTCTCGGTTCACGGCCACCCGCGCTTTGCCTATCCTTACTTCAGCGGTTTCGCCCAGGAGATCGGGCGCGGCCCGGGACTCGGCTATAACCTCAACGTCCCCCTGCCCGAAACGGTGACGCCGGCGCAGCATCATCGTGCGATCGCCAGCGCCCTGCGTCGGATCGCGCGTTTCTCTCCAGCCTATCTGGTGCTTGCCCTGGGCTTCGATACGGCCAAGGAGGACCCGACCGGCACCTGGCACAATCAGGCCGACGATTTCGAAGCCCTGGGCGCATTGGTAGGGGCGCAGGGTATTCCGCTGGTCATCGTGCAGGAAGGCGGCTACCGGGTACGCACACTGGGAGTGAACGCACGCCATTTTTTTGCCGGTCTGGCGCAGACGCTGGGCAGTGCGCGCCGCTCTGCGCCGGCGCCCGCGCTGCCGGCACGCGGGCTGCGCATGCGCCGGACGATCGTCGCCGCTGACGTCACCGCCATTCGTCGGCTGGTCGCGGCGGCCGGTAATTTCAGCGCCGACGAAGAAGCCATCGCCGTCGAACTCGCGTCCGAGCGCCTCGCTCATGGTGTTGCTTCTGGCTACGAATTCATCTTTGCCGAGCTGGACGGGCGTCTGCTCGGTTACGCCTGCTACGGCCCGATCCCCGGTACGGTAGGTCGATATGACGTCTATTGGGTGGTAGTCGACCCGACTGCACAGCGCTCGGGCAGCGGCCGCGCGCTGGTCGAGCAGGTCGAAGCAGCGGTGCGGACCGCGGGCGGCGAGCGTATCTACATCGACACCTCGACCAGCGCGCCTTACGCAGCGGCGCGGGACTTCTATCGCCGTTTGGGCTACGAAGAAGCTGCTGTGTTGCCCGACTTCTATCGTGTCGGCGACGGCAAGGTCGTGTTCCTCAAGGTGCTTTGAGTGGGTTTTCGCCCCTATTCCCCCCTTGCGGTGACGCCGCGGGTCGCGGCGCGGCAGCGGTCACGGTAGGGGCTCCATCGAAGCGCCCGCGCCGGGAGCGAGGCTATCCTCGATGAAGGCGTCGACCCCCGTTTCGTCGGCGCTGCCCTCGGGCGCTTCCATGTCGTCGGCGGACAGATCTTGCGGGTCGGGGATCTCCGTGCCCTGTGCGGCGGGCGTGTCGGTTTCTATACCGATGTGGAACGTCGCGAAACCAGGCAACACGAACTGATCAAGGGCACGGCCGAGGATGCGGCCGCTGTAGGGCGCACGGATTTCGGCTTCCTCGTTGGTCAGTGGATTGATGACGGTTCCGAGCAGATCGCCTTCGTCGACTGTCGTCCCGAGTTCGATCGGTGAACTCAGGATACCGCCGTGGTAGGCGCGTACCCAACGCGAGCGGAAGTAGATCGGTTGCCGCTCGAGCCAGATGTGGCTGCGGTCGAGCATGTCGAGCCGGCCGAGCACCGTATTGATCGCCTTTACCCCGTAGCGTACGTACTCGGCCTGCACGGTGCCGGGTTCGCCGAGCTCGAAAGTGACTGCCGCAATCCCGGCCGCGTTCGCTGCGTCGCGCAACGTGCCGCGTTCGCGCGAATGATGCAGCACCGCAGTGGCGCCGAAATGGGTGACGAACTCGGCGACCGCCGCATGGTCGAGGTTGGCGCGAAGTTGGGGCAGGTTGCTGCGTTTGAACGAGCCGGTGTGCAGGTCGATGAGTAGATCGCAGTGGCGCACCACTTCGTTGAAAAACGCATGGGCGATACGCGACGCGGCGTTACCGCGAGGATGACCGGGAAAGAAGCGGTTCAGATCGCGCCGGTCCGGCAGGTAGCGGCTACCGCTGGAAAAACCCATCAGGTTGACGATGGGTACGCCGATGAGCGTGCCGCGCAGTTCGCCGGGCGTCGTTTCGGCGAGCACCCGGCGCACGATCTCGACCCCGTTGAGTTCGTCGCCGTGCACGCCTCCGGTCAGGCACAGCGCAGGCCCCGCGGCCTCGCCATGGACGACCATGACCGGTGCACGCAAATCGCTGCCGCTGAACGACTGGCCGGCGATCCAGCGCAGGTTCTGTCGGGTGCCGGGTGCGACGTCGACGCCCAGCAGGCTGAGTGCCCTCGAGCTTTCGTCCGCGGCTGTTTCCGCCTCGGTTTGCGGGGTGGAGTCGGTCGAGCTGTCGGGGAGATCCGGATCCTCGACGGCGCCGGCGCCGAAAGCCGCGCCCAGGACCACCACCGCGAGCAGGCGGCGGGCCCTTAGCAGCGGCATCACCGGTGACTTCAGGATCCGGCCGTCGCGCCGAATACGCGGCGCGCGAGGGCGACGCGTTCGGCGGCCTCCGTTGGCAGCGGCGCGGCAGCATCGATGGCATCGAAGGTGCTGCGCAGGCCGCGGCCATTGGCAATCTGGATTGCCAGACCGGGCCGGGCATTGAGTTCGAGGACCAGCGGTCCGAGCTCGGCATCGAGCACCAGGTCGACACCGAGGTAGCCGAGCGGGGCGAGATCCTGACAGCGCGCGGCGAGCAGCAGCAAGTAGTCCCAGCCCGGGATATCGAGGCCGCCCAACAGTGTACCGAAGTCGGGGTGTTCGACGATGTGGCGGTCGTGGTAGACGGCATACGTGGTGCGGCCGCAGCTCATGTCGATACCGACGCCGACCGCACCCTGATGCAGATTGGCACGGCCGTCGGAACTTCGGGTCGGCAGCCTGAGCATGGCCATCGCCGGTACACCGCGATAGACCAGCACACGAATGTCGGGTACGCCGCGGTAGCTGACGGTCTCGAACACCGGATCAAACTTGACCCGGTATTCGATCAGCGCCTGATCCGGGTGTCCGCCGAGGCTGTAGACCCCGCCGAGGACGTTCTGGATATGGTGTTCGACTTCCGCCGAGCTGAGCGCCGTGCCATCGCCCTTGATATACGTGCTGCGCCGCCGCTCGGCGATGACGAGGATGCCTTTGCCGCCGCTGCCGTGGGCCGGCTTGACGACGAAATCGGTGCGGTTTTCGACGATGCGGACGAAATCTTTTGCATCGTGTACCGAACGTATCACGCCATAGAGCTCTGGTACCGCGATGCCTGCCGCCATGGCCAGCCGTTTGGTCTCGACCTTGTCATCCACGCGGCCGTAGAGTGCGCGGGGATTGCGCGGCATGATGTACCCGCGGTTGCGCTCATTGATGCCGACGACGCCGGCAGCGCGGAGTTTACGGATGCGGCCGAGCATCGGAAGGGCCATCCTTGACGATGTCTTTGAAGCGCATGAGTTCGGTCACGCGGTAGCCGGTATAGCGTCCCAGCATGATGAACACCGCCAGCAGCGCGAGCAGGGTCTCCGGGAACAGGAAGACCACATGCGTCAGATGTTCTTCGGTCATGATGAGGTAGCCGAGCACGGCGACGAACAGGCTGCCAATGGCCTCCTTGATGGCTGTGCCGGCGCCGGATTCCTCCCACACCACAGACATGTGTTCGATGACCATGGTCAGGATGACCATCGGGAACAGGGCGATCGAAAACCCACGATCGAGATCGAGCCGAGCGCTGATCAGACTGATGGCGAGCATCAGCAGAACCACCAGGACCAGCACCGCGCACAGGCGTGGAACCAGCAGCAGCTGCAGGCGCTCGAGATAGAAGCGCATCATCAGCCCACTGGTAGTGATGATCACGAACAGCGCGATGCCCCAGACAATCTCGGTTTCGCGAAAGGCGATGGCGATCAGAATCGGCATGAAGGTGCCGAGGGTGGGTACGCCGACGATGGTGCGCATGAAGGCGATTGCGAGCGCGCCGACCGGCACCATCAACAGGATGCGATAGAGATTCTGTGTGCTGACCGGCAGATTGAAAGTGAGCAGAGCGGAGAGCCAGGATGCGCTGGCTTCGGCACGGTCGCTCGCGACCTTGGTCAGGGCGGTCGCGTAACTGGAGACGGCGAAGGAGACCCGCGCGTTGCGTCCGTTATCGACTTCGACCAGCGGGCCACTGCCGACCGTCCAGCGCACGAACTTGTCCGGATAGCCCTTGTTGCCAGTGAGTGGGTTGAAGCCCTCCCAACGTTTGCCGTTATGAATCTCCAGCCACGGGATCAACGATTGATTGGCGACCCGGTCTTCGAGCACGATGCCGCGGACCATGCGCGCGCTGATGCGAGCGCCGGCCAACACATAGATTATTCGCTCGACCCAGGCCGCGCTGCCGCGTTCGATATTCCCGCGGATGAGCATGACATTGCCGTCAGGCGCAGGATCGTTGAGTTTGACCATGAGCTGGCTGGCGAAGGTGAAGACGTTCGCCGACTCGGCACGGACGTCACTCAGGATCTGCTGCACGGCGGGTTGTAACGGTTCGGGGTAGACGGGCTTTTTGGGCGGTATGGGAGCGTCGTTGCTCTGCGGCTGGCTGGTCGCATCGATAGCCTTTGGCGCGATCTCGGCGCGATAGTAGAGGCGCTGTCTGCCGCTGGCACGTCGCGTCGACCATTCTGCGCGCCGATCGCTTTGATCGTCTTCGACATTGAGGCCGTACTTGCGCGAAACGAAGAATTCGTCGAGCAGCACATAGGCGCCGAGATCGTCCGGCAGGTCGAAATTGACCACTGTCGCTGTCGCCAGACCATCGAATTCAATCGCCGCCTCGACCGACCATACCGGCTCCTGCTGGCCGGGCAGCAGGGGCAGACCGAGGTGGGTCACTTTGTAATAGACGAGTGCGAAACTCGCCGTCACCAGCAGCGCCGCCAACAACAGCACCTGTAGTTTTCTCAACGCTTGACCCTCGTCAACAGGAGGCGCCCGGGATTATTGCGGGCAGGTTTCGTCGGCTCGATACTTGCGAGCCGGGTCGATAAGGGCACGGTTCTCGAGCGCTGTCCGCCCGAGCAGCACCGGATACAGGAAGCGGCTGCGATCGGCCAGCGTCATCGGGGTAGTGAAACGCAGCCCGCCCACGCAGAAGTCCATCTCGACCACGTAGCGACGCAACGATTTCCGCTTGTGCTGCTTGATCAGGACCGTGCGCACGACGGGACGTTCGAGACGCAGATCGTGGTCGTGCGTGGAGGCATGTTTGCGCGTGGCCAGCGGCACGCGAAAGCGCACCCAGTCTTCGCCGTCGCGCTCGAAGGCTTCGATGTCTTCGGCGTGGATGGAGCCGGTTTTCGCGCCGCTATCGAGTTTGGCCTTCACTTTCGCATCGCCAGCCTCCAGCACAGCCCATTCGACCCAGCCGAGTACACGCGGCTGGATTGTCGAGCTCGTGGCAGGGCCCGGGGCGAAGGCGACGAGGGTGGCGATGGCTGGTAGGAGCAGGAGCCGTCGCCAGAAGTGCAGGCGCATGGGTTTCGAGTTCATTTGGAAAAAATGCGGCGCATGGTCTGTAATGCGTGCCGAACGGCCGCCGATTCTAACGCAGAACCCCTGCTGAATGGAGCGCCCGCATTGACGGCTCGGGGACGCTGGTACCAGACTGCCTGTCGTTGTCGGAGGAACCGGGGAGGAGGGTGCGATGCGTTTTGGGGTGTTCTACGAATTGCAGTTGCCGCGACCATGGGCCGAAGGCGACGAGCATCGCTTGTTCAAGGACGCGCTGGCCCAGGTCGTGCTTGCCGACCAGCTCGGTTTCGACTACGCCTGGGACGTCGAACATCATTTTCTCGACGAATATTCGCATTCTTCCGCTCCCGAGGTCTTTCTTGCCGCGGCGTCCAGCGCGACCCGACGTATCCGGCTCGGCCATGGCATTCGCCAGGTCATCCCCAATTACAATCATCCGGCCCGCACGGCCGAGGGGCTCGCCACCCTCGACTTGCTGTCCGATGGCCGGGTCGAGTTCGGCATCGGCGAAGGTGCGACCCGGCTCGAACTCGGCGCGTTCGGCATTTCGGCCAGGAACAAGCGCGCGCTCGCGCTGGAAGCGGCCGAGCAGATCTGCAACATGATGGTCTTGACGCCCTATCCGGGATTTGAAGGACAGGGCTTTTCCATGCCGTGCCGCAATGTCCTGCCCAAACCGCTGCAGAAACCCCATCCGCCACTGTGGATGGCCTGCACCAACCGCGAGACGATCAAGGCCGCGGCGCACCACGGCATCGGTGCGCTGGCATTCTCCTTTCTCGATCCGGAAGAGGCGGCGAGCTGGTCGAAGGTCTACTACGACATCATCAAGAGCGAGGAATGCGTTCCGCTGGGTTGGGCGGTCAATGCCAATCTCGCCATGGTCTCGGCCTTTTCCATGCACGAGGATCGCGCCGAGGCGATCCGCCGCGGCCAGGACCATTTCGAATTTTTCCGCTATTCCCAGCAGCGCCTCGTGGCCGAGGACTTCGTGCCCGGCTACAGCAACATGTGGGAAGACTTCCGTGCCAAGCGTGGAGATGCCTCCGATCGCCTGATCCAGGCCGCGTTGTCACGCGCCGAGTACGATGGTGCCGGCATCGGCACGCCCGACGACATGCGCCGCCATCTCGCCGGATTACAGGAAGCGGGGGTCGATCAGGTCGTTTTCCTGCAGCAGGCCGGGCGGAATTCCCACCAGAACATCTGCGCATCGCTGGAACTCTTCGCCGCCAGCGTCATGCCGGAATTCACCCGCGATGTCGCCCCGCGTGAGGCCCGCAAGCAGGAAGAACTGGCGCCTTACATCGCCGCCGCCCTGGCCCGCAAAGCGGCGATGAAACCGCTCACGCGGGCAGAAGTGCCGGTAGTGCGCGCCTCGGTCGAGGCCGCGACTTTCGACGCCCAGCGCCAACGCCAGCTCGCCGCGGCCGCCTCTGGAAAGCCGACCGAGTAGGCCCCAGCGCGTGGGCCGTCCTTCGACGGGCTCAGGTAAATTCGACCGATCCTTTCAGGCGCCAGGCCACGCTCCCCGCCCCGGGCGAGCGCAGAAAAAGCCCGAAAATCCGCGGTCCCTCAAGCCCTCGCGCGCAGCGACTTCGGATCGTACAGCGGGCTCAGCGAGGCTTGCGCGCGATAGCTGCGATCGGCCTGCTCGATGACCCACTCGCCGGCCTCGAGGTATTCCTTCGTCACGCCGTCCTTGCAGTTCACGTAGCCCAGGGCCGCGCTCGCCCCCAGGGTGTGAGCGTAGCCGGCCGAGGTGGTATGGCCAACGATGGCGCCGTCGCGCAGGATGGGTTCGGCGTGCACCAGCACTGGCTCCGGATCCTGCAGCAGGAAGAACACCAGCCGGCGTTCCAGCAGCCCGGCATCGCGCTGCGCAGCGAGCGCCTGGTCACCGATGAAGCCGCCGGGTTTGTCCCACGCGCAGGTGAAGCCGAGACCGGCTTCGAGCAGGGTATCGCGCGCGCCCATGTCGTGCGCCCATTCGCGGAACGCTTTCTCGATCCGCACCGTGTTGAGGGTGTGATAGCCGCAATGGCGCAGTCCGTGATCCGCCCCGGCCGCGACGACCTGATCATAAACGGCCACGGCCATCTCGGTCGGCACGTAGAGCTCGTAACCGAGCTCCCCGCTGTAGGAGACGCGCAGCACCCAGGCTTGCTGATAACCGAACTCGACCTCGCGTGCGCTGGCGAACGGAAAGCCTTCATTGCTGAAATCTGCATCACCGATCTCTCCGAGCAAAGCGCGCGCGTTGGGACCTTGCAGGTTGAGCATGGCATAGCCGCTGCTGACATCGGTGACGACGCAACACGCGTCGGCGGGCGTGTGTTCAGCCAACCAGGCTTTCAGATGTGTGGTGGTGAATGCCGGCGTGACGACGAAATAGCGATCCTCGGCCAGTCGGGTGATGGTCAAATCGGCTTCAACCCCGCCCCGCTGGTTGAGAAATTGCGTGTAGACCACACGGCCCGGCTTCACCGCCATATCAGCGGTAGCGAGCCGGTTCAGTACGCGCTCGGCATCGCGGCCCTGCACCAGCAACTTGGTGAACGACGATTGTTCGAACAGGCCGACCGCCTCGCGCACCGCGCGGTGTTCGGCGGCATTGGCCTCGAACCAGTTCTGGCGCCCGAAGGCGTATTCGTAGACCGGCTCCTGGCCAGGCAGTGCGTACCAGTTGGGCCGCTCCCAGCCGGCCGATTCGCCGAAGCAGGCGCCGGCCGCGGCGACCCGATCGTGCAATACCGAGCGCTTGACCCCGCGCGCGGTTTCCCATTGCCGCGCCGGCCAGTGCATCTGATAGGCGATGCCGAGCGACTCGACCGTGCGATCGACGACGAAGCGCTTGTTGTTGTGATGCGGCTGCACGCGGCGCACATCGACATCCCACACGTCCATGGGCTGCACACCTTCGTCGATCCAGCGCGACATCACGTAGCCGGCGCCGCCGCCGGAGAGGATGCCGAGCGAGTTGAAGCCACACGCGACGAACAGGTTCTCGATGAATGGCGCCTTGCCCATCAGGTAGTTGTGATCGGGAGTGAACGATTCGGGCCCGCAGAAGAATTGGCGGATACCGGTGTCCATGAGGATGGGCAAACGTGCCATGGCGCGTTCGATATAAGGCTCCATGCGCTCCCAGTCCGGCTGGATTTCGTCGAAGCAGAAGTCTTCCGGAATGCCGTCCACCGCCCATGGCGCGGCAACGGGCTCGAAAAAACCGAGCATGATCTTGCCGGCCTCCTCGCGCGCGTAGCCCGAGCGGCCGGGATCGCGCAGGATCGGCAGCATGTTGTGCACGCCTTCGATGGCTTCGGAGATGAGGTAGTAATGCTCAGCCGCCTGCAGCGGCAGATCGATGCCGACGGTCTTGCCGAGTTCGCGGCCCCACATCCCGGGACATAGCACCACCACCTCAGCGCGGATGTCGCCGGCATCCGTGCTCACGCCGACGGCGCGGCCGCGCTCTTTGATGACGTCGTGTACGCGCACCTGCTCGATGATCTTCACGCCCTGCTGCCGAGCACCCTTGGCCAGCGCCTGGCACAGATCGGCCGGATTGACGCGGCCGTCATTGGGAAAATGGAAACCGGCGACGAGGTCGTCGACGTAAGCCAGCGGGAAGAGCTTTTGGACTTCGGCCGGCGTGATCTCGCGGTTCTCGACACCGAAGGTGCGCGCCATCGCGCAACCGCGACGCATTTCCTCAGCCTTGGCCGCATCCATGGCGAGCTGTACCGAGCCGCAGCGGATGAAGCCCGTGGCCTGGCCGGTCTCGCGCTCGAGCTCTTCGTAGAGTTGCAACGAGTAGTTGGCCAGCCAGGTCTGCGACTCGCTGTCGCGCAGCGTCGTGACGAGGCCGGCGGCGTGCCAGGTCGTGCCGGATGAGATCTGCTTGCGCTCGAGCACGACCACATCGCTCCAGCCGAGTTTGGCGAGGTGATAGGCAATCGAGCAACCGATGATGCCGCCGCCAACGATGACGGCGCGGGCATGATAGGGGATTTGTGGCGTGGTCATGGGGCAACTTTGTTATTTGAGTGATGAAAAATCCCCCGTCGCCGATTCGGCGAAGAGGGGCGGCAGAGTCGTTCAGAATACGCAGCGGGCCTTCATTGGCATTCGCGGCACAGGCCGACGATCTCGATCTTCTCTTCCCTGACGACGAATCCGAGCCGCTTCGCGCTGGCGCCGATCCTGGCGCTGAGGGCGGCATCGTCGAGTTCGGCGACCGTTGCACAGCCGGTGCAGATCAGGAACTGCGCCGAGTGTCGCCGCGCGGGGCTGGCGCAGCCGACGAAGGCGTTGAGTGATTCGATGCGATGGATCAGACCCGCTTCGTGGAGAAATTCGAGCACGCGATAGACCGTGGGCGGCGCGGCGCGTTTACGCCCCTCGGAAAGATGATCGAGCAGGTCGTAGGCCTTCACCGGTTTGTGGCTGTCCCAAACCAGTTGCAGGACGCGTTTGCGCAGCGGCGTCAAGCGCTCGCCGCGTTCCTGGCACAAAGCTTCTGCCTGGGTCAGCGCGGTGTCGACACAGGCAGCATGATCGTGATCGGGGTTGCGGAAATCCTGGATGATCGATCGGCTCATGGCGCGGTCCTGGCAGGGGCTGGGCGCTATTGTACCCGCACAGCCAGGACTGAATGGGTGAGCTATGGCGCGGGGCTTTAGGGTCCGCCGCGAAATAACTGGGCGATTTGGGGCGTCGAGGCGCCCGACTGGCAAGGCGCGAGGAGGGTGAATAGTGGTTCTATTCAACTGACGAGCAACGCTGCCAGACGGGATGGAACGGCGTTCCAAATAGCTGAGTTATTCTGGCACGGGCCCTTAGGGTCCGCCTTCGCGCTCGGGCGTGAGGTAGAGCACGCCGAGCGGCGGCAGCGCCAGCACGAGCGACTGGGCGAAGCCGTGCGCGCTCATCGGCTGCGCTTCGGCGCCGCCCAGGTTGCCCTGGCCGCTGCCGCCGTAGAGATCGGCGTCACTGTTGAGCCGCTCGCGCCAGAATCCTGGTGTCGGCACACCGACGCGGTGGTTGTGGCGCGGCACCGGCGTCATATTGCACACCACCAACACCGCGTCGGCGGGGTCGGCAGCGAAGCGCAGGAAGCTGAGCGTGCTCTGCTCCACGTCGTGGCAGTCTACCCAGCGGAAGCCCTCGCCCTGGAAGTCGCGCTGCCACAGTGCGGGCAGCTCGCGGTAGGTGTGGTTCAGGTCCTGCACCCAGCGTTGCATGCCCGCATGCGGCGGCTCGGCGAGCAGGTGCCAGTCGAGGCTGGCCTCGTGACTCCATTCGTTCCATTGCGCCAGTTCCGCGCCCATGAAGTTGAGCTTCTTGCCCGGGTGCGCGTACATCAGGCCCAGCAGCAGGCGCAGGTTGGCGAAGCGCTGCCAGTCGTCGCCGGGCATCTTGCGCAGCATTGAACCCTTGCCGTATACGACTTCATCGTGCGACAGGCACAGCATGAAGTTCTCATTGAAGGCGTACCACAGACCGAAAGTGAGGCGGTCGTGGTGGTATTTACGGTGGACAGGGTCCTCCTTGAAGTAGCCCAGGGTGTCGTGCATCCAGCCCATGTTCCACTTCATGCCGAAGCCGAGCCCGCCGAGATGCGTCGGCCGCGAGACCATGGGCCAGGCGGTGGACTCCTCGGCGATGGTCTGCACGTCGGGGTGGTCGCGGTAGACCGCTTCGTTGAGCTGGCGCAGGAAGGTGATCGCCGCGAGGTTCTCGTTCCCGCCGTGTTCGTTGGGGATCCACTCGCCGTCCTCGCGCCCGTAGTCGAGGTAGAGCATGGAAGCGACCGCATCGACCCGCAGCGCGTCCGCATGATAGTACGCCAGCCAGAACAGCGCGCTGCTGGCGAGGAAGCCACGCACCTCGTTGCGCCCGTAGTTGAAGATGCAGCTGTTCCACTCCGGGTGATAACCCTGGCGCGGATCCTGATGCTCGTAGCAGTAGGTGCCATCGAAGCGCGCAAGGCCGTGCGCGTCGGCCGGATAGTGCGAAGGCACCCAGTCCAGGATCACACCGATCCCGGCCTGGTGCAGTGCATCGACCAGGTGCATGAAGTCCTGCGGCGTGCCGTAGCGCGAAGTGGGCGCGAAGAAGCCGGTGCACTGATAGCCCCACGAGCCATAGAAGGGGTGTTCCATCACCGGCATCAGCTCGACGTGGGTGTAGCCCATCTGCCTGACATAGTCGACCAACCGGACGGCGAGTTCGCGGTAGCTGAGCTGGCGCTGGCCGTCGCGCATCCACGAGCCCAGGTGCAGCTCATAGATCGACCACGGCGCGTCGAGCGCGTTACGTGCGCCGCGTTCACGCATCCACGCCCCGTCGCCCCACTGGTAGTCGAGGTTCCAGGTGCGCGAGGCCGTGTGCGGCGGCACCTCGGTGGCGAAGGCGAAGGGATCGGCCTTGTCCATCCGCTCGCCGTCGCGCGAGACGACGCGGTACTTGTAGGCGGCGCCCTCGGCAACCCTGGGCACGAAACCCTCCCACACGCCGCAGCCGTCGGCCCGCGCGGCGAGCGGATTCGCCTGCGGCTCCCAGCCGTTGAACCCCCCGATCACCGAGACCCGGGACGCGTTGGGCGCCCACACCGCGAAGCGGTAGCCGGAAGAACCGTCCACGGTCGCGGCGTGTGCGCCCAGCTTCTCGTAGAGGCGGTGATGGGTGCCTTCACGCAACAGGTAGACGTCGTGGCTGGTGAGCAGTCCGCCGCCGTCAGCGCTGCGCACGGTAGGGCCGTGGCCCGGCTGGTGATCGAATACTTGCATGACAAATTCTCGGGGAGAGGGCGCCGCCGGCGTGCGGCAGAGCGCGTAAGCAGGTTCCAGGCAGTATAAGGGGCCTTCCCTTCGGCAACATCCCTGCGTCGTTTTCGTCAAGCGGGTGCCGATATGGACCGCTATCCCACCGCCGCAGTAGATGCAGCCTAAGTCCGACAGGCTGCTAGTTACGGTTATCGCCCGCTGCAGCAAATAAGTGCGTCTCCTTTATGATATAAAGCCGCGCTTTATCGCATGCCGCCGCGCGCCATGCTCATTACCAGTTCGCTCCCGTGGGTGCTTTTCTTCAGTCTGCTCGGCAGCGTACTCAGCGTTGCCGCCGCAGCAAGCTATTTGCTGCTGCCCGAACGCATCCGCGAGAAATCGCCCGATTACCTGCTGAGCTTCGCCATCGGCATGCTGCTCGGCGCCGGGTTCCTGCACCTGCTGCCGGAGGCGCTCGCCCAGACGCGCGACGACATCCATGGGCTGATGGCGACTGCACTGGCGGCGATTCTGGTTTTCTTCGTCCTCGAGAAGGGCCTGGTGTGGCGGCATCACCATCACCATGACGGCCATGAAGAGGGTTGCGAGCACATCCCCGGGCCGGCCGGAGCCCTGATCCTGATCGGCGATTCCGTGCACAATTTCCTTGATGGCGTACTGATCGCTGCGGCTTTCCTCCACGACGCCTCGCTCGGTGTCGTCACCGCGCTGGCCGTCATCGCCCACGAAGTGCCGCAGGAACTCGGCGATTTCGCCATTCTCATCCATAGTGGCTACTCACGCGTGCGGGCGTTCGTGTTCAATCTGCTGACGTCGTTCGCCATGATCGTCGGCGCTGTGCTCGCCTGGTTCGCGCTCGGGGAGCTGACTGGTCTGATCCCCTACCTGCTGACCTTTACCGCGGCGAGCTTCATCTATGTCGCGGTGTCCGACCTGATGCCGGCGCTCAATCGGCGCATCGGCCTGCGCCAGACCATCATCCAGTGCACTCTGATCGGTGCCGGTCTGGCTTTGAACATTTCGGTGCACGCCGCCTGAGGGCTGTCGCGTCATCGCTCAGGCACGGGGATATACCCAGGAATTGTTATAGTGTTACATTAAGCGCCGACTTATTGTGAACGTTTGAAGGCCATGCACTTCCCACCTGGACAGCTCAGACGCTTGCGCCGGCACTTGCGTGCAGCACGCTCGGTCGCACTGCTCCTAGTGCTCCTGGTCGGTGCCGTGCAGGCTGCCGCCGTCGTGCATGGGCACGATGGCGATCAGCATCCGGAACAGACGCTCTGTGCCTCCTGCCTCGCGCTCAACGGCGGCCACGCCGCCTTGCCTGGGCGCGTGCCCACGCCGCTACCGCAGATCGGACCTGCCGCGGCTCCTGCCACTGCGGCGCTCGCTGGTTTCGTCCCCGCCGCGCTGCGTCGACCAGCGGTGCGCGCTCCCCCCGCATCTTCCTGCCCATAGCTCGCTGTCGGCCCGCGGCCGGCGCCGTCAAAATTCTTCTGCAGGGAGAGAGCCATGCGCTCACGCATCGTTATTACATTTTTCATGCTTGTTATTGTCGCCGCAGCACCCCACGCCGCTGCCGACAGCGCCCACGAGCACCCTCATAGAATCGAAGAAATCGTCGTCACCGCCGATCCTCTGGGCCGTATCGAAAGCCACCTCGCCGCGCCGGTCAGCGTGCTCGATCGGGAGGCCCTGGGGCGCGAGTCGATGCGTTCCATCGGCGACACCGTCAGCACCCAGCCCGGGGTGACTTCCAGCGATTTCGGCGCCAGCGTCGGCCGCCCGGTGATCCGGGGGCTGGGCGGCGCCCGCGTGCGGGTGCTGAGCGATGGCATCGGCACCATGGACGTCTCGACTATCAGCCCCGACCACGGTGTCGCGGTCGAGCCGATATTCGCCGAGCAAGTGGAGATCTTTCGCGGGCCGGCAACGCTGCTCTATGGCAGCGGCGCCAGCGGGGGCCTGGTCAACGTGGTCACGAATCGCATTCCCAAGGCCGTGCCAGACACGGTGCAGGGGGAACTCTATGGCCATTACGATTCGGCCGCGCGTGGTTGGCTCGGCGCCTTTCGCGGAGAGCTGCCGCTCAACGCCAATGTCGCCGTGCATGTCGACGGCCTGCGCCGCGACAGCGGCGATCTGCGCATTCCCGGTTTCGCCGAAGTCACACCCGAACCCGGCGCGCGCCGCGGCCGCTTGCTCAATAGCGATGGTGAGACGGACAACTACTCGGTGGGGTCGAGTGCTATCGGTAAGCGTGGTTTCGTCGGCTTCAATGTGAGCTACCTGGCCAATGAATTCGGTGTGCCAGGCGCCCACCACCATGAGGAAGCCCATGATGAGGAGCATGGCGACGAAGACGACCATGACGACGATCTCCTCGATGGTGAGGAGGGTGGCACACGCATCGATCTGGAGCAGACCCGCTACGACATCGAAGCGGGTCTCCGAATCGGTGCCTTCGGTATCGACCGGATGCGTACGCGCTGGGGTTATGCCGATTACACCCATGATGAGGTCGAAGCCTCGGGCGAAGTGGGTACACGCTTCAACAACGAGGAGATCGAGGGACGTCTGGAACTCATTCACCAGCCGCTGGGGGCCTGGGATGGTGTGGTCGGGTTACAGTACTCCGACCGCACCTTCTCCGCGGTCGGCGAGGAAGCTTTCGTGCCGCCGGCGGCGCAGGACAGTATCGCCGTCTTCCTGTTCGAGAAAGCCGACTTCGGCCCTGCTCATGTCGATGCCGGCCTGCGTTATGAAAGCAATTCCGCACGGGATCGCGTTGCCGGGCAGAGCCAGGATTTCAATTTGTTCAGCTTCTCGGGCGGCGCAAGCTACGAGTATCGGCCGGGCTGGTCGCTGTCGGTGTCCGCAACCCGCTCTGAGCGTGCGCCGTCGATCGAAGAACTGTTTGCCGGCGGTCCACATCTCGCCACCAACACCTTCGAGATCGGTGATCTCGGGCTGAGTGAGGAGGCTTCGCACAATATCGACGTCTCCTGGCGCAAGACCGGCGGCCGCTATCGATTCGAGACGACGTTTTTCTATAACGATATCGCTGATTTCATTTATCTCGCCGAAAACGATCGCAACGGCGATGGCATCGCCGATCGCGTGGAAGATGACTTCTTCGCCAGCGGGCTCATCGTCGTTGAGGACGACGCCTTGCTGCTGCTCAACCAGCGCCAGCGCGACGCGCGCTTCTGGGGCTTCGAACTCGTCGCCGAGACCACCGTCATCGACGATGGCCGGGGGCGGGTCGACGTGCGCGCCTGGAGCGATTATGTCGATGGCGAGCTGTCCGGTGGCGCCACGGTGCCGCGCCTGCCGCCGCTGCGCTTCGGCATGCGGCTAAGCTGGGAACGCGGTCCGCTCTATGCCGGTTTCGACGTCATCCGCGTCACCGCCGCCGACGATCTGGCCGCGCTCGAGACCAGCACAGACGGCTACACCATGATCAACCTCGATGCCGGCTACCGCTGGTCGCTGGGCGGCCAGAGCGAAGCGACGCTGTTCGCGCGCGGCATCAACCTGACCGATGAAACGGCGCGCCGGCATGTCTCCTTCGTCAAGGATCTGGCGCCGTTGCAGGGCGCCGGCGCACTGGTGGGTGTGCGTTTGCGCTTCTAAGGGCCCGTCCCGGAATAACTCAGCTGTATGGGGTGCTGAGGCGCCCGGTTGGCC
>JBBDTC010000288.1:0-3127 GCA_040904625.1 Gammaproteobacteria bacterium | reverse complement strand
TAGGGCACCGTTTCCGAAGCCACGTTACCGTGGCATGGTGTGCTGTCAACAAACATCCCGAGACCCAGAGAAACGGCGTTGCCGAATGGGATTGAACCGCCCCGGGTTTACCGGAGAGGAAAATTCTCGAAGGATGCCCGAACTTTGCCCGGGAACAGATGATCGACAATTCCTCTTCTATGGCTTATAAAGTTAGCCACGGCTAACAAATAAGGAGCCATCAACAATGGAGGTGCTGCGCCATCTCATCCGGCCGACCGCGGTCCTAGCATTGGCGTGGGTGATCTCAGTCGCAATGGCGGGGTCGCCGGTACGCGCCACCCCGGCAAAGGAAGCGCCTTGGCTGCCCGAGGCTGCCGCCTACCGGTTGACCTTGCATTACGCCAATCTCGCGCCCGTTCCGTGGCCGGCAATCGCTCGCGCCTGGGAAGAGCCGCATCGCGGATCGGAATTTCCAACCGGCGCCCTTGATCGGATTGCAGAGAAAAGCGTCATCGATCCCGCCGCGCTACGGGACGCGATCGCAACCGAGGACCGCGATGCCCTGTTCGCGGCGGCAACCCGCCTTGTCGCGAAGCGGATCGAGGAAGAGCTCGATCGGGCGATGGGTGCAGACTCCCCGGCCGGGGCGCAACGCGCCGTGGCCGAGGCCCGAGCGCTTTATAGCGCCTTTGCTGACCATATCACCGCGGCCGATCCGGAGGGCGCAAGGGAGCTAGGTCGGGCCTGGCTCGAACTTGCCAGTGCCACCGGATCCACCGGGGTTCTGGGCGCAGGTGCCATACCGTCGGACAGCGCCCGCATGACAGAGGCGCAGAGTGCGATCTCGGACTATCTGACTGAGAATTACCTGGTCGAGTCCTTCGCCCCGCGGGACGTGCTGAGCGCTATTCCTGAGACGGTCGCCCGTACGGGCCACGCCGTGAGTCTCCGCGCCACCCTGCCGCCCGGCTCCAACATCTTCGATCAGGATCCCCTGCCACGCCTCGTGCTGAACTTCGAGGAGCAGGCAATTGACGAACGCGATCTGCCTTTGGTCGCCTATGGCGACATGCTGTTCGACAGCCCGAAGATCTTCGGCGAGCCCGCAAGCGAACTCGGCCTCACCTGTTCAACCTGCCACAACCGCTCGGACATCAACAACCGCTTCTTCATCCCCGGCGTCAGCCACCAGCCCGGAGCCGCGGATGTGGACGGGGGATTCTTCAACCCGGTGTTCAACGACCGCCGGGCAGACTCGATCGACATTCCCAGCCTGCGCGGCCTGCGCTTCACCGGCCCCTATGGCCGTGATGGACGGACTGCCTCGCTGCGCGACTTCACGCGCAACGTGATCGTCAACGAGTTCGGCGGGGGTGAGCCCACGCCCTTCATGCTGGACGCTCTGGTGGCCTATCTGCTCGAGTTCGATTTCCTGCCGAATGCTATGGTGACGGCCGAAGGTGCGCTGACCGATCGGGCGCCGGAGGCGGCGCGGCGTGGCGAGGAGATCTTCAAGCGGCCGATGGCCGGACTCGACGGAAAGTCCTGCGCGAGCTGCCACATCCCTTCGGCCAACTTCCTCGACCAACGGGCCCACAATATCGGCTCGGGCAGCCAGGCCTATGGCGGCTCGCGCGCGGGGACGTTCGACACGCCAACGCTGTTGGGCACTGCCTATACCGCCCCCTACTTCCATGACGGCTCGCTGCCAACGTTCGCCAGCGTCGTGGACTGGTTCGACAGAACGAAATCGCTCGGCCTGTCCGACCGGGAATGGTCCGACCTGACCGCCTATCTTGAGACCGTTGGTGCGGCGGACGAGCCCTACGAGGCTTTCGACGAACGCAATACCCCGTTCCGCCTTGCCTTCGAGGAACTCACCACTTTCGCCTCGACCCTCGATACTCTGCTGCCCGCCCACGACGCGGAACATACGCTGCTGCTGATCGACACGGTCGCCGCGGATCTGGCCGCTGATGCGGGCATTATGTCGAACCAGAGCGCCCGTCCCGAGATTTACCGGCTTGCGGACATCCTTTTTGCGGTCGGTGACGCCGTGCGGGCTGACGATTGGGAAACCGCAGAACGACACTGGGCCAAGTTCAAGACCGAGGCCGAGGCGATCGACGAAAGGGTTTACTGATGACGCTTGTCCTGAACCGACGGCACATCCTGAAGGCCGCCCTCGGTATGGTTTTGGCCGCCTCGCTGCGTCCCGCGCTAGCGCAGGAGGATGAGCTGCGGCTCGCCTTCATCCCGCAGGAAAACCCGCAGAAGCTGCTTGGCGACATCGAGGCGATTTCCGGCTGGCTGTCGCAGGAGATCGGCGCGCCGATCGAAGGGTTCGTGACCATCGACCACGCCGCCGCCGTGGAAGCACTCAGAAATGGTGATGCCGACATTTCGTTCATGGGGGCGTTGCCCTTCGTGTTGGCCGAGGCCGAGATCGGCGCGGTGCCCCTTCTGTCCGAGGTCTATCGTGGACGGCCATATTACACGGGACGGATTTTCGTGCGCCGCGACAGCGGTATCGAAACGCTTGCAGACCTGCGCGGCCGTGACATCGCCTTCGCCGATCCGATCTCGGAATCGGGCTACCTATACCCACTTGCCGAATTCGAGCGCGCTGGACTGATCGCTGGCCCGCAGGCCGCCGAAGACTTCTTCGGACGGATTTTTTTTGCTGGTGGCTACCAGCAGGCGATGCAGGCCATGGCCGAAGGGCTGGTCGATGCGGCGGGCGCCAGCCAGTATGCCGACCTCTTGCTCACGCCCGAACAGCAACCCAAAGTCACCTGGATCGCCGAGAGCCCCAAGATCCCGAGCCATGTCGTAATCGCGCGGCCCGGTCTCGACCCAACGCTCAGGGATCGGTTCGTGGACGCCATGATGAAGCTGAATGCGCCCGAGCATCGCGACAAGCTGCGTTACCTCTACGGCCCCGACGGCTATGTTATCGCCGATCCATCCGCGTATAAGGGCGTGCGTGCCATGGCGCGGCGCTACGGGCTGCTCGAATGACCGCCGCTGTCCGGATCGACGAGCTAAGCTTCTCCCATGCGGATGCGGGGTTGCCGGCGCTGGAGCACATCTCGATCTCCATTGAAGCAGGGGAGTCCGTCGCGCTTATCGGGCCGTCCGGTGC
>JBBDTC010000287.1:0-3141 GCA_040904625.1 Gammaproteobacteria bacterium | reverse complement strand
CACCTATAGACTGTCACCAGATTACTATCAATTGACAGCTATCGCGCTGGGCAGCGGCGCGGCGATCTCTAAAATTGAATCCCATACCGTGCAGCGCGATGCGACCGGGCAAGGCCGCATCGCAGCGACGATCTCAGGTTTCTTCGAGCATCGGCGCACAGCACGATTCTTACGAGGAGAGGTCCATCATGAACAAGCCCGCATCAGCCGAGTCCTTCCGCAAGGACGGCAAATTCCACATTCCGAGCGCCGACGAGCTCGGCTTCGATCCCGCCGAGCTGCGCGCCAGGTACGCCGCCGAACGCGACCGGCGCATTCGCCCGGAAGGCGCCGCCCAGTACCACGACATCGAGGACGATCTCGCGCACGGCATGGACGACCCGCACATCAGCGAACCCATCGAGCGCGACGCCGTGCAGGAGACCGTCGAGGTCCTGATCCTCGGCGGCGGCTTCGGCGGCATGCTGATGGCCGCCCGTGCCGAGGAGGCCGGGATCCGAGATTTTCGCATCATCGAGCGTGCCGGCGACTTCGGCGGTACCTGGTACTGGAACCGCTACCCGGGCGCGCAGTGCGACGTGGAGTCCTACATCTATCTGCCGCTGCTCGAGGAGACCGGCTACATGCCGAAGGAGAAGTACTCCTTCCAGCCGGAGATCTACGAACACGCCCAGCGCATCGGCAAGCACTATGATCTTTACCCACGCACCTACTTCCAGACCCAGGTCAGAGATCAGCGCTGGGATGACCAGGCAGCCCAATGGGTGGTGACGACCAACCGCGGTGACGTCTTCCATGCGCGCCACGTCGTCGTCTCGAGCGGTTCGCTGAACCGGCCGAAGCTGCCGGGCCTGCCCGGCCTCGAGAAGTTCAAGGGCCACGTATTCCACACCAGTCGCTGGGACTACGACTACACCGGCGGCACGCCGCTAGGCGGCCTCGACAAGCTGAAAGACAAGCGCGTCGGCATCATCGGCACGGGCGCGACCGGCATCCAGTGCATCCCGCACCTGGGTAAGGCCGCCAAACACCTCTACGTGTTCCAGCGCACGCCGTCGTCGATCGACCTGCGCCGCAACAGCCCGACCGATCCGCAGTGGTACCAGACGCAGAAGCCCGGCTGGCAGGCCGAGCGCAATGACAACTTCACCAAGCTGCTCGTCGGGATCCCGGTCGAGAAGGACCTCGTCAACGATGGCTGGACGGAAATCTTCAAGTCGCTGGGTCAGTTGCAGGACAGCAGCGGCGCAGTCGATCTAAACGACGACGAGATCAAACTGCTCGGCGAGATCGTCGACTTCCAGCACGACGAGCGCATCCGTGCGCGTGTCGAGGCGGAGGTGAAAGAGGCGGAAACCGCCGAGAAACTCAAGCACTGGTACCGCCCGTGGTGCAAGCGGCCCTGCTTCAACGACGAGTACCTGCCGACTTTCAACCGCGACAACGTCACCCTGGTCGACACCAGCGACTTCGGCGGTGTCGAGAGCGTGACGGAGAAGGGCGTGGTCGTGAACGGCATCGAGTACGAGCTCGATTGCCTGATCTTCGCCACCGGCTTCGAGGTCAGCCGTGCGACCTACACGCACCAGGCCGATCTCGAGATCATCGGCCGCGGCGGCATCAAGCTCGGCGACCACTGGGCGAACGGCATGCGGACCTACCAGGGCCTGATGTCTCACGGCTTCCCGAACTGTTACCACATGGGCTTCACGCAGACGGGCTACACACCGAACTTCACCTACATGCTCAACAACCAGTCGCTGCACCTTGCGGCGCTGATGGCCGATGTGAAAGCAAAAGGCATCAAGGTACTGGAGCCGACGCAGCAAGCCGAAGCCGACTGGCTCGCGCTGGTGACCGCGCCGAACGCGATGACCGAGTACCTCGCCAACTGCACGCCCGGCTACTACAACGCCGAGGGCAATGCGAAGGCCAACAACGACGGCTTCCTGCAGGGCCATTACCCCGAGGGCGGCCTCGCCTTCTACGAAATGCTCGCCGAATGGCGGGCGCAGGGCGACTACGCCGGCCTGACGGCCCGCTGATCCGCGCGGGGGCACATCGTCTCGTGCTCCCGCTATTCGACTGCTCGATGATCGGCCGGCGCCAGTCGCCGGCGACACGATCCCTGTCACGATCGAGACGAGCGGTGACGCCCGGCGGCGTCCCGTGCTCGAGTCCACGGCCTGGCTGCTAGCAGCCAGCCGTCCTTCCGCCGCCACCTCCACTGCTCATGCCAACGCTGCTCGTGCAGGTTTCCGGCCACGGCTTCGGCCACTGGGGACAGACCGTGCCCGTGCTGCGGGAGCTCCATGCGCGCGTTGCGCGACTCCGTATCGTCGTGCGCAGCGCGCTCGACCCGGCCGCCGTGCGCTCGCGTTTTCCGCAAGTGGACGAAGTGCTGTCCTGCGATTCGGACCGCGGCCTCGCGATGCGCTCCACGGTCGACGTAAGTGTCGCGGACAGCCACGACCGCTATGTCGAGGAGCTCGGTGACTGGGAGCGCGGCGTGGCCGAGGACTGCCGCGCGCTCGACGCGGTGCGGCCCGATGCGGTACTCAGCAACGTCGGCTACCGCGTGCTCGCGGCGGCAGCGCGTCTCGGGGTGCCAGCGCTGGCGCTGTCTTCGCTCAACTGGGCCGATGTCTATCTCGCGTATGCCCACGGACTGCCGGGTGCCGGGCGCGTGTATGCCCGGCTGCTCGAGTGTTATCGGGGTGCCGCAGGCTTCGTTCGGGTCACCCCCGGCATAGCGATGCCGCAGCTCGACAACATCATAGACGTCGGCCCGGTCGCCGCGCAGGTGCCGACTGCCGACGTGCGCGGCGCGCTGGGACTGGCGCCGGACACGACACTGCTGGCTGCTGCGCTGGGTGGGATCCCCACCATCATCGATACCCGCCACTGGCCAACCCCGGCGGGCGCGCACTGGCTGTGCCCACCCGGCTTCGACGGCCGCATGCCGGGCCGCCTGGGGTGGCCCGAAGGGCGGCGCTTCGAGGAAGTGGTGGGCGCCTGCGACGCGGTGGTGACGAAGGTCGGCTACGGCTCGCTGCTCGAAGCCGCCAGTCGCGGTGTGCGCATTCTCTATGCCGGGCGGCCCGGCTGGCCGGAGGATACGCCGTTCGCCGACTGGCTGGC
>JBBDTC010000286.1:0-3148 GCA_040904625.1 Gammaproteobacteria bacterium | reverse complement strand
GCCCAGATGCAGGAGATCTTCAAGTTCGTGCGCACCGGCACCGGCGAGAACGGCGAGGTCCTGGGGCATTACCAGGCCACCGGGGTGCGGCCGAAGTTCCTGACCGAACTCGTGGCCGCCGGCGTCAATCTGCCGGGCGCCTACTTCGACCCCACAAAGCCGCTGTGATCGCCATGTTCGAACTGCCCTTCACCATCAACACGACCTACCTCTTCTACACCGTCGTGGCGCTGTCGGTGATCTTCGCCGTCGAGGCGCTGTGGCTCGTCTTCTCCCACCGCATGTCGTACCGCCGCAAGACCAACTCCCGGCTGGCGGCCATGGAAGGCAAGCAGACCCGCGAGCAGGTGCTGATCGCATTGCGCCGGCAGCGCGGCCTGTCGATGGAGGGCAGATATCTACTGCCCGTCGTGTGGCTCAACCGGCTGGTGCTGCAATCGGGCATCAAGCTCGGGCTGGTGCGGCTGTTCCTCGTGTGCCTGTCGCTGTGCGCCAGCGCCTTCATGCTTGCCATCTACAGCTTCGGCGCCAACGTCCTGGTGGCCGCCCTGATCGCATTGGGCGCCGGCGTCGTGCTGCCGCTCATCGTCATGCAGATGATGCGCTGGCGGCGCCAGTCGAAGTTCGCCGCCCAGTTGCCCGAAGCGCTCGACGTCGTGGTGCGCAGCCTCAAGGCCGGACATCCCGTACCGGTCGCGCTCGGCATGGTGGGGCGCGAAATGCCCGACCCGGTAGGCTCCGAATTCGGCATGGTGGTCGACGAACTGACCTACGGACTGGACCTCGAGACGGTGCTGCGCAACCTGTACCATCGCGTCGGCCAGGAAGACCTCGGGCTGATGGTCACCGCGGTGTCGCTGCAGAGCTCGACGGGCGGCAATCTGAGCGAGGTGCTGAGCAACTTGTCGCGCATCATCCGCGAGCGCTTCAAGATCCGCCGCAAGGTGAGCGCGCTGTCGGCCGAAGGCAGGGTGTCGGCCTACGGCATGGCGGTCCTGCCCCTGGCGCTGTTCCTCCTGCTGCAGGTGATCGCGCCCGCATACTACGGCGACATCTGGGACCATCCGCTCGTCCAGCCGGCCCTGATGCTCACCGTCTTCTGGGCCACGCTCGGCATGATCATGATGTACAAGATGGTCAACTTCAAATACTGACATGATGGAACTCCTGACAACAGCCAGCGCCTGGGTCGATGCCAACCTGATCACGGCCATCGGTGTCACCGTCTTCGCCGCCGTCGTGTCGTTGACGCTGGCCGTCACCAACTTCGTGGCGCGCGAGTCCACGCTGCGCCGCCGCGCCTTTCAGCCCTACATGGTCGGCAATGCCGATATCCTGAAGGACCGCCGGGCGCTCGACCACCGGGATACGCTGAATGCCGCCAAGATGCTGGGCCGGGCCGCTGCGCGCTTCGTTCCGGGCGACAGCAACAAGCCGGGCGGCTTGCGCCACCAGATGCGCGTGGCCGGGCTTTTCAGTGCCCAGGCGATCGGCACCTATTATCTCTGCCGCCTGGCGCTGGGGTTTGCGCTGCCGATTGCGGTGCTTGTCTTCTACCCGTATTTCCTGCCCACCTCGCCCTTCCTGCAGACGCTGGCCATTGCCATCGGGGTTGGCGTCGTCGGCTATTACATTCCCAGTGTATGGCTGGACCGGCGGATCCGCGTCATTCGGGTGAGCCATCGCCAGGGCTTCCCCGAAATGCTCGATCTGCTCGTGGTGTGTACCGAGGCCGGCATCGGCATCGAAGCGGCGATCGACCGGGTGGGCCGGGAACTGACCCAGTTGTATCCCCACCTCGCGACGCAGATTCATCTGCTGAACCTTGAACTGCGCGCCGGCCGCAGCCTAACCGACGCCCTCGAGCGCTTTGCCGACAATCTCGGCATCGAAGAGGCCCGCTCCTTCTCCACACTCATTCAGCAGTCGCAGGAACTGGGCACCAGTCTGGTCGACGCCCTGAGGGTCTACAGTGACGAGATGCGCGACAAGCGTCTGGCGCGGGCCGAGGAGAAAGCCCATGCCCTGCCGGCGAAGCTTGTGCTTCCGCTGGGCTTCTTCATTTTCCCGGTGATGCTGGTGGTGACGATGCTTCCTGTCGTCCTGCGGCTCAGCCTCGTCTTCGCGTCCTGACGGAGGCTGCGTCTGGTGCCTGCAAGCATCGAAGCCTACATGAACCTTGCCGTCATGGCCGTGTTCGTCTTCGCGGTGTGCCTCGCCGCGTTCGAGGACGTGAGAGTTTTCAAGATCCCCAACTGGGTGTCGGCGACGGTGGCCGCCGCCTTTGTTCCGTATTATCTGCTTCACCTGTCCGCCGTGCCGATCGGCATGCACCTGCTGATTGCCGCGGCCATCTTCGTCATCACCGTGACGTTCTGGAAGTTCAGGTTGATCGGCGGGGGCGACGTCAAGCTTCTCACCGCCGTCGGCCTGTGGCTCGGGCCCGGTCTGGCATTGCCGTTCATGATCTACATGACCGGGGCATCGGTGGTCATTGCCCTGATGCTGCTGCTGATTCGCAAATTTAGCTGGGTCGTCTACGCCGGCGTGCCGTTGCGGCCTATGCTGCGCGCGGTCGCCATCGCCGAAACCGGCAAGTGCCCTTATGCGTTGCCGATCGCCATCGCTGCGCTGCTGACGGTTCCGCAGCGCTTCCTGTGATGGCGACAGTCCTGCGGTAGCCTGATCCACGCTCGCCCGGGGCTGTTGGCAACGGCTTCGGAGGGCGACATGGCATGGCTCGACGGCATCCCCGACCTGATCGGCACCGAGAGCGCGATCACGTGGTGGCAGATGACCATCCGGGCCGTCGTGGTCTTCGTCTTCGGTATCGTCCTCGTGCGAATTTTCGGGCAGCGGGCCTTCGGCCGGCAGACGGTGCTCGACGTCATCCTGGCCATCGTGATCGGCTCCAATCTCAGCCGCACGATGACCGCCAGCGCGCCGCTGCTGCCGACGCTGGCCGCCACCGCCGGGCTCGTGCTGCTCTACTGGGTCTTCAACCATGTGGCCGCCCGTTGGCATCGGGTCAGCTGGCTGGTGAAGGGCGGCGTCATCCAGCTCGTCGACGACGGCCGGATGGACCGCAAGGCCATGCGGCGGAGCGGCATCAGCGAGGGCGACATCGAGGAGGCCATGCGGCGATCGG
>JBBDTC010000285.1:0-3165 GCA_040904625.1 Gammaproteobacteria bacterium | reverse complement strand
GGCGCCTGCTCGGCTTCAACAGCGATGCCTATGGTTTCGTGGCCCACCTGCGCTCTGAGCTGCCGAAGTGGGACGCGGAGGGGACGAATGTGCTGATCCTGGGCGCCGGCGGCGCGGCGCGCGCCATCATCGCCGGACTGCTCGGCGAAGGCGTGAACCGCATTGCCATCGCCAATCGAACGGAGGCCCGCGCTCATGATCTGGCAGACCGCTTCGGCGAAAGAGTGACCGCTATCGGTTGGCCGCAGATCCCACGGCAACTCCCCGAATGCGACCTGCTGGTCAACACGACCCAGCTGGGGATGGTCGGACAGCCGGCGCTCGACATCGATCTCGACGGGCTGCGCGCCGGCGCGGCGGTTGCCGACATCGTCTACGTGCCGCTTGAAACCGATCTGCTCCGGCAGGCTAGGCGTCGCGGCCATCCGGTGGTCGACGGGCTGGGCATGCTGCTGCACCAGGCGGTCCCCGGCTTCGAGGTATGGTTCGGGGTCAGGCCGGAGGTGACGCCGCAGTTGCGCAGCCTTGTCGAGGCCGATCTTGCCGGAAGTTGAGGGCCCGATGCTGATCGTGGGGCTGACCGGGTCCATCGCCATGGGCAAGACCGAGACGGCGCGGATGTTCGCCCGCCTGGGCTACCCCGTTTTCGATGCCGATGCGGCGGTGCACAGGCTCTATGACACGGGCGGCGCCGCGGTCACGCTCATCGAAAGCGCTTTTCCCGGCGTCGTAGTCGAGGGAAAGGTGGACCGCTCAAGACTGGCCGACCGGGTCACCGGCGATCCGGAGACGCTGGCCCGGCTGGAATCGATCGTGCATCCCCTGGTCCGCCGCGAACAGGAGGCGTTCCTCGAATCTGCCCGGGACGCCGGTCACGCCTTTGCTGTTCTCGACATTCCGCTGCTGTTCGAAACCGGACGCGACAAGGAGATCGATGCTGTCGTGGTCGCATCGGCTCCGGAAGATGTGCAGAAAGACCGTGTGCTCGCCCGGCCCGGGATGACGGCGGAGAAGTTTGCCGCCATACTCGCCCGGCAGCTGCCCGATTCGGAAAAGCGCCGCCGGGCCGACTTCGTGGTGGATACCAGCAAGGGGCTGGAGCCGGCCTTCGAGCAGGTGCGCGCCATTGCCGAGCAGCTCGAGAGCCGGGGGAAACGTGATTCGCGAAATCGTCCTTGATACCGAAACGACTGGACTCGATCCTGCGTCCGGGCATCGCATCGTCGAAATCGGCGCGGTCGAACTGCTCAATCATGTCCCCAGCGGGCGCACGTTTCATGTCTATGTGAACCCGGAGCGGGATGTTCCCGCCGAGGCGAGTGCCGTTCACGGCCTGTCAACGGAGTTCCTCCGCGACCAGCCGTGCTTTTCCGCCATTGTCAAGGAGTTCGAGGCGTTCATTCTCGCCGACCAGCTCATCATCCACAACGCGCCCTTCGACATTGGCTTTCTCAACGCCGAACTTTCCAGGTGCGCTCGCGCCGCACTCGAACAGCAGCGCGTCACCTGTACGCTGGCGCTCGCCCGGCAGAAGCACGCCATGGCCCCGAACAGCCTCGACGCCCTGTGCAAGCGCTACGGAATCGACAATACCCGACGCAGCAAGCACGGCGCGCTGCTCGACGCGGAGCTGCTTGCCGGCGTCTATCTGGAACTGATCGGCGGCCGTCAGACGACACTGACGCTGGCCGGCGCCGAAACGACGGCGCGAACCGCGGTCCAGGCCGTCGGAGCCCGACGCACCCGGCCGCAGCCGCTTGCGCCGCGCCTGAGCGAAGAGGAAGAGCGCGCCCACGCGGCGCTCGTCGCCTCGTTGGGCGAGGCGGCGCTGTGGACGAAGTGGCTTTAGCGGGTTGCTGAGAAACTCTTTGCCAGCGGCCAATCCTTCGAGACGCTCGCTCGCTCGCTCCTCAGGATGAGGTTTTTCAATAGGTCACCTCACCCTGAGAAGGGCCAAAGGCCCGTCTCGAAGGGTCACTTTTGGGACTGTTTCAGTAGCTTGCTAGGCTGAGGCCTGCTGCGATTTCTGCTGCTCGGCCAGCCGGCGCTGGTACATGCTGGCGAAGTCGATCGGATCGAGCATCAGCGGAGGAAAGCCGCCGTTGCGCGTGGCGTCGGCGAGTATCTGGCGCGCGAAGGGGAAGAGCATCCGTGGGCACTCCACCAGCACGATCGGGTGCAGGGCGTCCTGGGGTACATTCTCCAGACGGAAGACGCCGGCATAGAGCAGGTCGGCGGCAAACATCGACTTGCCATCGTGCGTTGCCTTGGCCTCAAGGTGCAGCTCGACCTCGAACTGGTTCTCCCCCACCGGCTTGGCGTTCACGTTGACCTGGACGTTGATCTCGGGCTGGCCCTGTTGAGACAGCGACTGGGGCGAGTTCGGGTTCTCGAACGACAGATCCTTGAGGTACTGACCAAGGATCTTCATCGCCGGCGGGGCTTTCGCCTGACCTGCGGCAGGCTGCTGGCCTGCGCCTTCGCCGGCATTTGCCTGACCCGTCATGCTTCCCTGGCCCGGCGCGGCCGGCTTCGGGGCTTCGGCGCCCGGGCCGTTGCCGTTGGTCTTGTTGTCGCCGTCGCCCTTGGGATTGTCCGGATTGGCCATAACGCTCGTCACCTCATGCTGGCGCCCGGCGGTCAATGCACGCCCGGCAGTTTCGTTCAGGTGGCTAACACGGTGGCCCGCCGGTCGCAAGAACTACCGCGGAGTGCCCTCGCCCGATGACCATGGAGATGTGCCGCGGTCAGGATCGTGCAGCTCCCCGTCACGGTCGATCTCGATCGCCTCGCCCTCGATGACGGCCGGTCGACGGCGGGCGGGTCGGGCCCGCGTCTTCGTCCTGGCCGCGAGCCAGCGCCAAATCCGTTGCGCCACCAGCGACCGGAATGGGGGAATCAGGAGCAGGAAGCCCGCGGTGTCAGTGACAAAGCCCGGGGTGACGAGCAGAAGCCCGGCGAACAGCAGAAGCGCTCCGTGCACCACGGCGGCCACTGGCAGTTCGTCGCGTTCCATGCTCTGGCGCGCGTCCAGCGCGACCTTGAGGCCTTGCCAGCGGACCAGAAGCGCTCCCACGACAGCCGTCAGGACGATCAGCGCGAGCGTCGGTAACGCCCCGATCGCCGAACCCACCTCGATGAAGGCGAAGATCTCCAGCAGCGGGA
>JBBDTC010000284.1:0-3211 GCA_040904625.1 Gammaproteobacteria bacterium | reverse complement strand
CGTGATAGGAGAACTGGCGCGAAATGAAATGGTCGCGAGCCGCCTGGCCGCGCTCGACCTGAACCTGTCTGGCGAGCTTCAGGGCGGCTTCATTGGCCTCCGAGCCGCCGGAAACAAAGAAGACCCGCCAGGCGCCGCCCGGCGCCTTGTCGGACAGCTTTTCCGCCAGCGCCTCGGCCGGGTGGCTGGTGAAGAAGGAACTGTGGGCGAAGGCCATGCGGTCGAGCTGGTCCTTGATCGCTGCGATCACCTGCGGGTGGCCGTGGCCGAGGCATGACACCGCGGCGCCGCCCGAGGCATCGAGGTATTGCCGGCCGTTCGCATCGGTGATGTAGGCGCCTCTGGCCGAGGCCGCCTCGGGGAACGGTGCGGTGAGCGAGCGGTGAAAGACGCGCGAGACGTTGGACCGGGTCATGACCAGTTCCTTCAAAGAATTCTCGGACCGTCATATCGCGAGGATCGGCTCCCCGCAAAGCCGCAGGGCGAAATTCCCCGTCCGAAAAAGTCCCGGGCCTCTGGAACCTTAGTGGCAGAACCTGCGTTCGGTGGGTGCTGGGCCGCGGTTCGGCACCTGTTGAGGGGAGTGGAATGCAAGGATCCGCAATGCCTGGCGTGGCCGGTAGAGGTCATAATCGTACCGTGCCCACCAAGACCGGCGAGCTGCGCAAGGCCGCCGGAGCGTGGGACGATATTTGCGAGCGGATGCCGATTGCCGTCTACGTCTGCGACCTGGACGGGCTCATCGTGCAGTTCAACGAGCGCGCCAAGCTGCTGTGGGGCCGAGCGCCGAAGCTCGGCGATTGCGACGAGCGATTCTGCGGCTCCTTTCGGCTGATGCAGGAAGACGGCACGGTGGTGCCGCATGCCAGGACGCCGATGGCGGACGTGTTGCGCACCGGCCATTCGGCGCGCGACCTGGAGATCGTCATCGAGCGGCCCGACGGCAGCCGAGTGGCCGTGCTGGTCAACATCGATCCGTTATACAATGAGGAGGGGGAGTTCATCGGTGCGGTCAACTGCTTCCAGGATATCAGTCGCCTGAAGCACGCCGAATCCGAGCTGCAGGCGCGCGAACGCTGGTATCGCGAGCTGCTCGAGGCGCTGCCCGCGGCGATCTACACCACCGACGCCGAGGGCCGGATCACGTTCTTCAACCAGGCTGCCGTTGAGATGTCCGGCTCCAGGCCGCAACTCGGCAGTGACAAGTGGTGCGTGACGTGGCAGCTCTACCAGCCGGACGGAACGCCCCTGCCGCACGAGGCCTGCCCGATGGCGGTGGCGCTCAAGGAAGGCCGGCCGGTGCGCGGCGAGGAAGCGATCGCCGAGAGGCCCGACGGCAGCCGGGTGCCGTTCATCCCCTATCCCACACCGCTGTATGATCCCGAGGGCGTCCTCATTGGGGCGGTGAACATGCTGGTCGACATTTCCGAGCGCAAGGAAGCCGAGTCGCGCCAGATCGGTCTGGTGAACGAACTCAACCATCGGGTGAAGAACACGCTGGCGACGGTGCAGTCGCTGGCAGCCCAGTCGATGCGTGGCAGCGCGGCGGGCGAGGACGTGCGCGCCGCCTTCGAAGCGCGCCTGATGGCGCTCAGCTGCGCCCACGACCAGTTGACCCGCGGCGGCTGGCAGGCCACCGATCTGGCTGCCATCCTGCACGGAACGCTGGCGCCGTACAGGGACGGGTCGGATAGCCGCATTCGGATCGGCAAGGACCCGGTATCCCTGCCGCCGCAGGCCGCGCTGACGCTCGCCATGGTGTTTCACGAGCTTGCGGCCAATGCAGCCAAATACGGCTCGCTAAGCGCGCCCGAGGGCGCGCTGGACGTGACCTGGGCGGTTGCCGACGAGGACGGCACGCCCCGGCTGCGCTTCCAGTGGCAGGAGTCGGGCGGGCCGAGGGTCGAGGCGCCGAGGCGCAGCGGGTTCGGCTTGCGCCTGACCGAACGCAGCATCACGCGGGCGCTGAAAGGTTCTCTCGACATGGCCTTCGGCCCCAGCGGCGTGCGCTGCACGATGGACATCCCGCTGCCCGACAGTGCATGAGCCGCGAGACGGCCAATTCCGGTGGTGCGTTGAACGACCTCAGCGTCCTGGTTGTGGAAGACGAAGCGATCGTGTCGCTGCTGGTCGAGAGCATGCTGATGGATCTTGGCTGCGACGATGTGCGCTACGCCAGCAGCGTCGATGAGGCCTTTGAACTGCTGGACGAACGCACGCCCGATACGGCGGTTCTCGACGTCAACCTGTCCGGCGAAACGGTCTATCCCGTGGCGCGACGGCTGGACGACGCCGGCGTGCCGTTCGTGTTCGCGACCGGCTACGGCGCCGGTGGCCTTCACGAGGCCTGGGCCGGCCGCCCGGTCCTCCAGAAGCCGTTCCGGTGCGATGAACTGGGGCGGGCACTGGCGACCGTATTGGGCGCCAAGAGCCCGACGCACGTCAACCGCTGAGAGCCTTCTCGATGTCGGGCACCGGCTGGTTGGTGAGATCCTTGTTGACCTCGGCGATCACATGGCCGGCAACCTGCCGGTCGAGCGCCTTTCGCAATGTCCCGAGCGCCTGGGGTGGCGCCACGAGGACGATCTTGTTGTACTTGCCCCCATTTACGCCCTCCTTCAGCAGGTCGGCTATGCGGCCAAGGAATCGCTCTTCCTCGACCTGGTGCCAGTCGGTTTCGGCAAAGGCGCTGCGATGGGCGTCCGGCGTGTCGGCCCAGCGCCCGGGCTTGTCCGTGCCCTGCTCGCGGGTGGGGGGATTTTCGTGCTCGATCACCTTGTCGGTGCGAAAGTTCGGATAGACCTCGTCACCGTCGTTGTGCAGGAAGAGGGCGCGCTGGCCGTCCGCGACAATGATCAGGGCGCCCTGGGGGATCTTGGTTTTCTGCTTTGTCATGTGTCTATAACGGGATCTGGCGGGTGCGGGTTTCACCCCGCTTTGCCTTTTTTGCCGATGGCTGCAATATGGGCTGTGCAATCGAGGGGAGACGGGACCATGGCGCAGATGGCCAACCCGGATGACGTGGTGAACTTTTGGCTGGCGCAGGACGAAAAGGTCTGGTTCAGCGCCGATCCGGCGTTCGACGCGGAGGTGCTCGCCCGCTTCGCCGAACTGGTCGAGCGGGCAAAGGCGGGCGCCCTGGACGACTGGGCCGATAGCCCCGAGGGAGCGCTGGCGCTGATCATCCTGCTCGACCAGATGACGCGCAACA
>JBBDTC010000283.1:8219-19536 GCA_040904625.1 Gammaproteobacteria bacterium | reverse complement strand
CAGCCGGGCGCCTCAGCGCCCCATACAGCCGAGTTATTCTGGGACGGGCCCTAAGCCACCGGCCTGCGCGCGACGATACGGCCTGCAGTAACAGCGATGACTTCCCCTTCGCTCAGCGGTTCCCAGGCTTCGTCAGTCAAAGGTACGCTCGCGATCAGGGTGATCATCTGTGCCGTACCGCCGACGACGAGGCCATCGGTCACGAAGCCGCGTTCGTCGCCTCGGCACCACCGGCCGAGCGTGACCAGGCCAGGCGCCGAGGTCCGGCGGGTCGCCGTGTTGAAGCGTCGATCACCGTGCGCAAAGAGCACGTCGCCGTCCGCATAGAGAAAATTGGCCGGACCGTATTCACGCAAAATCGTCGCGAACCCGGCGACCGCGTCCAGACGGCGCTCGAGCGTGGGTATTTCGGCGGCGTCCTGCCAGCAGCCAGCCAGCCGGTCGAGGAGCAGACAGAAGGCGCGCTCGGAGTCGGTCTCGCCGATCGCCTGGAAGCGGTGCGTGCTGGAATACGGAGTGTCCGCGAGCGCCGGCAGGTCGCCATTGTGGGCGAAGACCTGTGCGTGTCCGCCGAGTTCGCGGAGGAAAGGCTGCGTGTTGGCGTACGAACGCACCCCCACCGTCGCGTGCCGCACATGCGCAACTACCAGAGGGCTGCGTAAACTGTGTGCGTTCAGGAAGCGGATCCAGGCGCTGTCCGCCGCCGCTTCCGCCTCCTTGATCAGGCGAACGTCGCGACCCTCGAAATAGGCGATGCCCCAGCCATCGTGGTGCCTGCCGGTCCGTCCGCCGTGTTGCGCGAATCGATTGAGCGATAAATCGACTGTGGCGGGAAGGTTGCTCGAGATGCCGAGAAGCTCGCACATAGGTAGCGGTCCGAATCAGGATGCCGGGCTTAGGGCAGCGCTGACTGTTGCGGCGGTTCCACGCACCGTTACACGCCGGGGGGCGGCTCGATTGGCCGATGCTCCCGGCTCCATGCAGCCCAGGAGCCTTCGTAGTTGCGCACCTTGTCGTAACCGGCGATTTCCAGAGCGAGTACTGCATGGGCTGCGCGAATACCCCCCAGACAATACGCGATGACCTCGTGATGCGGGTCGACGCCTCCCTGCTGGAACATATTCTGCAATTCCTCCGCTGGTTTGAAGCACTTGCTGTTCGGCTCGAGCACTGTACTCCATACGAGGTGCCTGGCGCCCGGGATGTGACCGACCGGTGTCTCCCCGGTGGCGACCGTACGTGTCCATTCTTCGTCGCCGCGGACGTCGAGAATGACGCGCTCGGGATGACCGATGGAAGCCTGCACATAATCGGAATCCGCGATCCACTTCGGCGTCGGGTGCGCTGCGAAAATTTTACCTGGCGGCTCTACCGGCGTGCTTTCCACAGGGCGGTGCTCCGCTTGCCAGCGGTCCCAGCCGCCATCGAGTACGCGAACTTGCTCATGGCCGTAGTATTTCAGGGCCCACCACAGACGGGCTGCGAAAAGGTAGTTGCCGTCGTCGTAAGCGATGACTTCGGTAGCGCCGTCGATACCCAGCCGTGACATCAGCGCGGCGAAGGCTTCGGCACCGATCACATCGCCATCTGCGCGCAGGAAGGGGCTTTCGTCGTAGCGAATCGCGCTGGGGATGTGGGCTTGGGTATAGCCGTCGCCCTTGCGCATATCGACGATGCGCATAGCCGGGTCGGCGAGGTGATCGGCCAGCCACGTCGTGGTGACAAGCTGGTCGGGAGGCGAAATAGTCGTGCTATCGGCCATGGTCGGAATGGTTCCTTCGATTGGCTGTCCGGAGCGGGCAGGAGATGGATGAGCGATGACGAAACGGCTGTTGCTCCTTTTATTTCAATTATTGTTGAAATGATGAGATAGGGCAAGGCCCGGTCATTCACCTTCCTGAGGTGTCAGCCGTCTGTGGTGAAGTGGCGCAGTGCGGCGATACCGTCCTCGCGGCCCGCGGCGATCGGGGTAAAGTCTCGCCATTTTTCGGATATGGCTGTTTTGCCTCCAGATCGATTGGACGAGCTTACGGGTTGAACGCTCGGTATCCACCACCAGCAGGTGCAAAGACCCGTGGTACATTTCGCGCCATGGATGCTATCGCTCGGCGGCTTGCGCAAGACCCGCGTATTGCGTTTGCGTTGATCTTCGGTTCCGTTGCGCGCGGCGAGGCCCGTGAGGCGAGCGACCTCGATTTAGCCTTCGGTCTCGACCCTGGGGCCGCGCTGCCCATCGCGGCGCTAGGGATGCTGGCCGCCGATCTCGAACAGGAAGCAGGCCGGCCGGTCGATCTGGTCCTGCTCGACGAGGCACCGCCGGCTCTGGCCTATCGCGTATTTGCCGAAGGCAAGCTCATCTATGAACGCGATCACGACGTGCTCGTTGCGCGCAAGGCCCGTGCGATCCTCGATTATCTCGATTTCGCGCCGACCGAAGCATTGTGCGCGCAAGGTGTGCTGGAGGCCGCGGCGCGTGGTTGACGAGTCCCTGGTGGCAGCGAAGATAGCCGTCGTGCGCGATGCGGTAGCTCGAGTACAGTCGGTGTTGCCAACGTCCGTCGATACGTTCCGCGGGGATCGTACCGCCCGCGAGATTGTTACCCTGAATCTTTTTGTCGCCATCCAGGAATGCGTCGCGCTGGCGTCTCATGTGATCGCGGATGCGGGTTGGAGTGTCCCGAAGAGCTACGGCGAGACTTTCGAACTGCTTGCTCGTCACGGCATCATGGATCCCAATCTAGCCGTGCAGCTGCGCGCGGCAGCCGGGTTGCGTAATCTGCTGGCGCATCAGTATGGGGTAGTCGACTTCGATCGGTTGTTCGAGTTTGCACGTGCGAATACGACTGACTTGACGACATTCTGCGCTGTCATAGCTCGGCTCGCTGCGAAAGGTTGAACACCGCGACGTCGAGATCTGTCCGGCAGATCGGCCTCCCTCATCTGGAGCACATTTACGAGCACGTATTTAGAGGCGGAGTATGGCCAATCGAGTCATGCGTTCCCCGAATCACCCGGTCGGGTCGAGCACGGCGAGCGTGATGTCGTCGCGCCGCGGGCAATCGCCCGCGGCAACCGCATCGATGATGCTGTCCAGACGCGCTGCAGCGGGCAGATCGCAGCAGCTGGCGATGAGGCGGGCGAGCCCGCGGATGCCCAGTTCTTCGCCGCTGCTCGTCACGGCTTCGCTGATCCCGTCCGAATAGAGATACAGGCTGGCCTTGTCCAGCGACAGCGTGCGGGACTGGAATTCGATGCCGGGGAGGATACCGAGCGGCGGCAGATCGGTGCCCGGCACCTGCACGATACCCTGGCCGCGTCGCAGCAGCAGCGGCGGAGGATGACCGGCACTGATGATTTCCACTTGCTGGGTCGCGGCGTCGTAGCTGCCGGCAACCATGGTAACGAACATGCCGCGCACGCTGGTCTCACAGATCTCGTCGTTGATGATGGCGATGATCTCGTCGAGTCGTTCGATGCGCCGGCCGAGACAGCGGAACAGGCTGCAGGTCTTGGCCATCAGCAGCGCGGCGGTGAGGCCCTTGCCGGACACATCGCCGAGGTTGAACAGCAGGCGGCCGTCGCGGGTGCTGAAGTAATCGTAGAAATCGCCGGACAGATCGCGCGCTGCGACGTTGCGCGCCCAGATCGAATGCTGCGCCGCCGTCGGCGACGGCAGCAGGCTGCACTGGATCTCGCGCGCGATCTCGAGTTCGGCCGCGAGCGTGGCGGCCAGTTCGTCGCGTTCGCGCAGCGCCTGCTGCAGGCGCCAGTTCATTTCCTGATAACCGACATTGTCTTCGGCCAGACGCATGTTGAGACGGTTGCTCAGGGTGGCCAGATCGCGCTGGGCCGGAACAGCTATGCCGAGGCCGGCCGCGGCTTGCTCGACCAGCACCGGGATGTCATCCAGGCATTGACGGGCCGGTTCATCGGCCATGCCGAAGTCGGCCGCGAGCCGCGCCAGCGTCGCTTCGACGGCAGCGGCGTCGCCGCCCGAGGCGTATACCCAGGTCAACAGATCTGCTGCTGCGAGTGTCTGCGCCAGCGCCATACCCGGGGAGCACTCGTGATGGCAGCGTATGGCATCCACCAGTGTTGCCGGGAGATGCCAGGCCATTGCAAGGTCGGCGAGTACGCTGTCGTGCGTGGCGCCGAACAGGGTGTGCTCCAGGCTCAGGCGCGCTTCTGGCGAGGCTGTGCGCAGCGTTGCCCACTGGGTGCTGCCGATCGGCTCGTGCCTGGCGAGCAGTACCAGTAGTCCGAGATCCTGCAGCAGGCCGGCGGTGAAGGCATCGTCCCGATCGAGTCCGGCCGCCCCGGCCAGGCAGCGTGCTGCCACGCCGCGGCGCAGGGAATCCTCGGCGAAAGCGGCAGCGTCGACCTTGCGCAGCGCGACCCCCTGCATCGCACTGCGCACGGTGAGACAGACGACGCGATTGCGCAGCGCACGCAAACCGAGCAGGGAGACCGCATGCCCCAGGCTGGTGACGTTGTGGCCAAGCCCGAAGTAGGCGGAGTTGACCACGCGCAGCAGATCGGCCGCGAGGATGGGATCCGCGGCCACCAGTGCGGCGACAGCCGGCAGCTCGGCATCCTCATCGGCGCAGGCGGCGAGTACGCGCAATGCCGCGGCCGTCGGCCGCGGGATGTCTTCGAGCCGCTGCCGCGCGCCTGTCGCAGGTAAGGTTGCAGGTGTCGCCATGAGATGCATAGCGGCCGTCGGGCAGGGGAGTTGACGGCAGTAGAACGCCTGTCGGCACGCTCTTGTGGTCAGCGTCTGTCGTAATGGCCCGCCGCAAAATAACTGGCCGGCGTATTGCTATTCTGTTCGCGCCTTTTTCGGCGGCGCCAACGCTATCATCGTCGCTGGCGCTGATTATCGCCGGTGTGTGGAGACCAGCTGTGCCGGGCCACAGATGCTCCACGGTGCCCTGAATCCCCTCACCGCTGTTGCGCCAGGCTCTGATATCGCAGCATGTCTCGCGCGCGTGCCACGCGCATCCCGCCGCCAAAGCTTGCACTGCCATGACCGCTGCCCGTCTAATTCGGGCACGATGATTCAATCTCCCCGCCTGAGCGCCCGATGACGGCCGGCTCGTCGACCCCTGCGACGCTAGACTTCGACGCCGACCGTAGTCAGGTTCGTGTCGGGGGCCACTGGGTCACTGCCGAACTCGGCGCGGCCGTCGACGCGGTCCAGAGCCTGGCCGCTGATACCGTGCGCGCGGAAGTCATCGAGGCGGACGAACTGGCAGCGCTGGATACGGCCGGGGCCTGGCTGTTGCTCGAACTCGAGCAACGCCTCACCGTGGACGGCAAGGCGCCGTCCGTCGTCGGCCTGGGCGACGCGCAGGCCGAATTGCTGGCTTTCGTGCGTGAGCATGACGAGGGAGAAGACGTGCCGCCGGCGGAGCCAGCGCTCAATCCCATCGCCCGGCTGGGCATCTTCATGGCCGAGGGTACGGCCAAGAGCGTTGCCCTGCTGAGCTTCCTCGGCCAGACCGCGCTCGCTTTCGCCGCGGTGGTAGCGCGGCCGCATCGCCTGCGCTGGCCGGCGCTGTTCGTCGTCATCCAGCGTGCCGGCGTACAGGCCATCCCCATCGTGGCCCTGCTGACGCTGCTGCTTGGTGTCGTCATCGCCTATCAGGGCGGGCTCCAGCTGAGCACCTACGGCGCCAACATCTTCGTCGTCGAACTGGTCGCCCTGACCATGACGCGTGAACTCGCGCCGATCATGACCGCGATCATCGTCGCCGGCCGCACCGGTTCGGCTTTCACCGCAGAGCTCGGCACGATGAAAGCGTCGGAGGAAATCGATGCTTTGCGCACTATTGGTCTCGATCCCATCGATGTGCTCGTCCTGCCGCGCTTGCTCGGGCTGGTCATCGCGCTGCCGCTGTTGACCCTCATCGGCGATGCCGCGGGGATCCTCGGCGGCATGATCATGGCCGCGACCATGCTCGGCATCAGCTTCGCGGATTTCTTCGCCCGCCTGCCCGAGGCGATGACTGCCACATCGTTCATGATCGGCATCGGCAAAGCGCCGGTATTCGCGATGTTGATCGCCATCGTCGGCTGTTTCGAGGGTTTCGCGGTGCGCGGCGGCGCCGAAGCCGTCGGCCTCCATACTACGGTGAGCGTGGTCCACGGCATTTTCCTGGTGATCGTCGCCGATGCCGTGTTTTCCGTCATCTTCAGCTGGCTCGGGATCTGAGCATGGCAGCCGCGTCCACGGTCATCGAAGTGCGCGGTCTCGTGACCCGCTTCGGTAGCGAGGTCGTCCACGACGGCCTCGATCTGGATGTCTATGCCGGGGAAGTGCTGGGTCTGGTCGGCGGTAGCGGGTCGGGCAAGACCACCTTGCTGCGCGCCATGATCATGCTCAATCGCAGTGCGGGGGGCACCATCAGCGTCCTGTCGCAGGCCGTCGACACGCTCGACGACGCCGCCATCACGCGCTTGCGTGAGCGCATCGGGGTGACGTTCCAGCACGGTGCCCTGTTCAGTGCCCTGACGGTGGCGGAGAATGTCGCTCTGCCGCTGGTCGAACACACGAGCTTGCCCGCCGATGTCATTCGCGAGTTGGCCTTCATGAAGATTCGTCTCGCCGGGCTGCCTGCGGCCGCCGGACGGCGCTATCCGCGCGAGCTGTCGGGCGGCATGCTCAAGCGCGCGTCGGTAGCGCGGGCCCTGGCCCTCGATCCTGAGCTCCTGTTCCTGGACGAACCGACCGCCGGCCTCGACCCGGTCAGCGCCGGCGCATTCGACGAACTCATCATCCAGCTCAAGGAGTCGCTCAAGCTCACCGTGGTGATGGTGACCCACGATTTGGATACACTGTGGCGGGTGACCGATCGCGTGGCCTTTCTTGCCGACAAGCGTGTGCTCGCCGCGGCGAGCATGGCCGAACTCGCCGAGCGCAGCGAACCCGCTCTCGTGGCTTACTTTCAGGGGCCGCGAGGCCGCAAGGCAGCGCCGTAGCGCCATGGAATCCCGCGTAAGTTATACCCTCGTCGGCGCCTTTGTGCTGATCTTCGGCGCCGGCATCGTTTCGGTGACGCTGTGGCTCGCGGCCGGCATCGAGGACAAGGAGTACGAGCGTTACGTCGCCTACGTGTCGGAATCCGTCTCCGGCCTCAACCCGCGCGCGCCGGTCAAGTATCGCGGCGTCGGGGTTGGCCTGGTCGCCGGTATCGCGCTGGATCGCGACAACCCCGAGCGTGTCCGGCTGCTGCTCGATATCGAACGCGGTACGCCGATCAAGGAGGACACGACGGCCACTGTGGCGACGCAAGGCATTACCGGCATCGCCTTCGTCGAGCTGAGCGGCGGCAGTCGCGAGGCTGCCGATCTGAGTGCGCGCGAAGGGGATCGATACCCGGAGATTTCGACCACGCCGTCCGTATTTGTCCGTCTCGATACGGCGGTTACGGGAATGCTGGCGGAAATGACGGCGGTGGCGCGCGATCTGAGCACACTGACCGAACGTGTCAGCAAACTGCTCGACGACGACAAGCAGGCCGCGTTCGGCAATACCCTCGCCAATGTCGAGCAGATTACCGCGACCTTGGCGGCTCGCGTCGAAGTCCTGGCTGGAGACGGCTCGCGCATCGACACCATACTCGACAACACCGTTACGGTGAGTGCCCAGTTGCCGGCGGTGGTCGAGCGTTTGAATGATGTGCTCGGCAGCGTCGATACCATGGTGCAATCGATCGACGGCACCGCGAACACACTGAGCGAAGCGGTCGGCCGCAGCGAGCGACGCTTCGAGCGCGCGACCGACGATCTGCTGGGCGAGATAGCACCGCTGCTGTCGGAGATGCGCGGGCTGGGCATCGCCCTGGAACGGGCCGTGCGCGATCTCGAGCGAAGCCCCGAGGGCTTCCTGTTCGGACGTGATCGCGGCCGCCTCGGTCCTGGTGAGGAGAAATGACGATGATACTCAGGGCCTTGACCAATACTATCTGGCCAACACCGAGGGTGCGCCTGAGCGGTTGCTGCAAGGCGCATTTTGCAGGTAGTAGCGGGACTATTGCCAAAAAGCGCAACGCCGCAGCGGCCGCTCAGGGGCAGCCGAATGTACAGATAATTTTGGCCAGAGTCCTTGGGATATCCAGCGTCCTGCTCGTATGCGCCGTGATGCTCAGCGCCTGCGGTACGATCGGGCCCGAGCGCGGGGTCGACTCGCACACCTATCTACTCGATCCGGGCTTGCCGGCGGCGCAGCCTGGCGCGGTACACGGCGGCATGGTCCAGGTCGCCGCGCCCAGCGTGCGGGCTGGCTACGACACTGCCGACATGGTCTACACGCGGCGGCCTTACGAGCTCGAATACTACGCTCTCAACGAGTGGGCGAGTCCGCCTGCCGCCATGCTGCAGCCGCTGGTCGTGCGTACGCTCGAGGCAGCCGGGATCACGACCCTGGTGACGAGCGCCGGCGGCCGCGAGACGCGCTGGCGCCTCGACACGGAATTGCTCGAGCTCGCCCACGCGCACGACGAAGCCGGCAGTACAGGACAGGTTGCGCTATGGGCGCAGCTGACGCGCATGGACCGCTCGGGCACCGTCTCTACGCGGCGCTTCGAAGCCCGCCGGCCCGCAAGCGCCGCCGAACCCTATGCCGGTGTGGCCGCCATGAACGAGGCGTTGGGCGACGTGCTCAACGAACTGGCGGAATTCGTTGGCGCGACCTTGGCAGCGCATACACGCTGAGAGCTTCGATTTCGCGCATGTCATACGCCTGCCATGGGCGGGCGTTAAGCTATCGCCCGCCGCCGCAGGCGCTGCTGGAAGTGGGTCGGATGCAGCGCCGCGTAATCCGATTGGATGCCTGGTGTCCCGCCGCTGCCCGCGTTACCGTCGAATAGCGCAGTAAATCATCGGGCCTGCGGCGGAGCGACATCTGCTGCACTCAGGACACCGTTCACACAGGAGAGCACGACGCGATGACCGTACGTATCGGCATCAATGGTTTCGGGCGCATGGGGCGGCTCGCCCTGCGCGCCGGCTGGGAGCGTGACGAATTCGCCTTCGTACGTGTCAACGAGACCGCGACGGATGCCGCGGGATCGGCCCATCTGCTGACCTTCGATTCCATCCACGGGATCTGGCCGCACGCCTGCCGCGGGGCCGAGGGCGTGCTCGACATCGACGGGCAGACCCTCGCTTACACCAGCATCGCCGCGCTCGAAGACGGCGACTGGCAAGGCTGCGACATCGTCATCGAGGCGACCGGGCGCCATCACAAGGCGCCGCGCGCACTCGATGCCTATTTCGCCCAGGGTGTGCGCAAGGTGCTGGTCGCGGCGCCGACGGCCGGTGCGCTGAACATCGTCTACGGCGTCAATCACGACAGCTACGATGCCGCACGCCACGATGTCGTCACCGCCGCTTCGTGCACGACCAACTGTCTCGCGCCGCTGGTCAAGGTCATGCACGAGCAGATCGGTATCGTGCATGGTTCGATGACCACCATCCATGCGCTGACCAATACCCAGACCATCGTCGACAAAGGGCACAAGGATTGGCGCCGCGCCCGCGCCTGCAGCGCCTCCCTGATCCCGACCACGACCGGCTCCGCGCGTGCCATCACGGCCATATTTCCCGAACTCGAGGGGCGCCTCAACGGTCATGCCGTGCGCGTACCGCTGCTCAGCCCGTCGTTGACGGACTTCGTCTTCGAGGCTGAGCGCGCGGTCAGTGCGGAAGAAGTCAACGCCTGTTTCCACACGGCGGCGGCGGGCCCTCTTGCCGGTATTCTCGGTTTCGAGGAGCGGCCGCTGGTGTCGGTCGACTACGTCAACGACCCGCGCTCGGCCATCGTCGATGCGCTGTCGACGCTGGTCATCGACGGTACGCAGGTCAAAGTCTACGCCTGGTACGACAACGAATGGGGTTATGTCCATCGCCTGAACGATATCGCCGCCCTGCTCGCGCGCAGCCTCTGAACCATGGAGCGGGCGCTGCGCGATTATCTCGTCGTCACCGCGGGCTATTGGTCGTTCACCGTCACCGACGGCGCGTTGCGCATGCTGGTGGTGCTGCATTTCCACCGCCTCGGCTATACGCCGTTCGAGGTGGCGATGTTGTTCCTGTTCTACGAGTTCTTCGGCATCGTCACCAACCTCGTCGGCGGCTGGCTCGGCGCCCGTCTCGGTCTCGATCGCACCATGCACTTCGGCATGGCGCTGCAGGTCGCCGCGCTCGCCATGTTGCTGGTGCCGGCGCCGTGGTTGTCCGTGCCCTACGTGATGGCCGCCCAGGCCCTGTCCGGGATAGCCAAGGACTTGAACAAGATGTCGGCCAAGGCCAGCGTCAAAGCCCTGGCCGGACACGGCGCCGAATCGCGCCTGTTCTCCTGGGTGGCCGTTCTGACCGGCTCGAAGAATGCGCTGAAGGGGGCCGGTTTCTTCGTCGGCGCCGCGTTGCTGCAGGGCCTCGGCTTCCGCGGTGCATTGCTGGTGCTCGCCGGCCTGCTCGCGCTGGTGCTGGCGATGACCTGGTGGCTGCTGCCGCGCGGCCTCGGGCGAATGTCGGCCAAGCCCAAGTTCGGTGATGTCTTCTCGCGCATCGCGGCGGTGAACTGGCTGGCCGCTGCGCGCCTGTTCCTGTTTGCCGCGCGCGACGTCTGGTTCGTCGTCGGACTGCCGGTTTTTCTCTACGATCGCCTGGGCTGGACTTTTCTCGGCGTGGGCGCGTTCCTGGCGCTGTGGGTCATCGGCTATGGTCTCGTCCAGGCCGCGGCGCCCACACTGTTGCGCGCCATCGGGCGGCACGCCGCCCCCGGCGGCGGTACGGCACGCGCCGCCGTCTTCGGCTTGACCCTCATTCCGGCCGGTATCGCGGTGGCGCTCGGCAGCGGCTGGCCGACGCAGGCGGTGGTCATCGTCGGCCTGGTGCTGTTCGGCGTCGTATTCGCGTTCAATTCCGCCGTGCATTCCTATCTCGTGCTGGCGTACGCCGACGCCGACAAGGTCGCCATGAACGTCGGTTTCTACTACATGGCCAACGCCGGCGGGCGCCTGCTCGGCACGGTGCTCTCCGGTTATGCCTACCAGAGCCATGGACTCAGTGGTTGCCTGTGGTGGTCGACGGCGCTGCTCGGTGTGGCCGGCCTGTGCTCGCTGGCCTTGCCCGCCGGCGCCAGCGTGCGGCGCCCGCCGGCACGCGCAGATGGCGGTGTATGATGGCACTCGGCCAAAGTGGACGAGGTGGCGCCATGTCTGATCGGGCTGCGTACGGACGTCGAGGCGCTCGTGATCGAGTCCTGCTGCTCGGGCTCGTACTGGGCGGTGGGCGGGCGGGGGGGGGGGGG
>JBBDTC010000283.1:6819-8209 GCA_040904625.1 Gammaproteobacteria bacterium | reverse complement strand
CGCCCCGGGGGGCCGCGCCCCCCCCGGACTGCGCCGACGTGCTGGTGCACGAGCACCGCATCAATGTCGGCAGCGGTGTCTATACCGAACAGGCTGTCGCCGCCGCTCCGCTCGAAATCGCCATTCCCATCGCCCTCGACGGCGAACGCTACGGCGGCTGCCTGGAAAGGGAGGGCCGCGACGACAGCGCAGCTGTGACGGCCTGGGTGGAACGCAGCGCCGCCTGTCGGCGCGATCGCGCACCGCAGGTGCGTATCGGAGCCCCCGGCAGTGCGCCGCGCATCGCTGGTGGTGCCGACGACGAACGCTATCGTGCCTGCCTCGACGGCGCGCCGGAAGTCGAGGTCGAGTTGCCCGAATGAATTTCCTCGCCAACCCGTGTTCAGTGGCCGCCGGTCGTCATCGAGGCGATGTAGAGGATGTGGTATACGTGCACGCCGCGTCGCACTGCCAGCGCGCCGCCACTGTGAACCCATCCGCATCTGTCTGACCATTCGCCTCGACCGCCCCATGCCCCCCAGCACTTTCCAATCCAGCGCCGCCTGGCGTTACTCGCCTATGCTGGCCCCGCTCGCGGTGATTGGCCTCGTCGTCGCGGTGGGGCTATGGATGAGTGTGCCGGAACTGGCCCTGCTGCGTGGGTCGCGAGTCGCCGATCCGGCGCCGCCGGCGCATGCGCGAAGCGCTGTGCCAACGGCTGCCTCACGGCTACGCGTGGATCCCGCACAGCTGAGTGGCAGTCGCCTGTTCGGCGTGATCGACGCGGCGCAAAGGGATGCAGCGGGCGCAACCGCGGACACCGGCAAAGATGTCCCGGGCGTCTGGCGGCAAGGCGATGCCGTGCCGGAGGAACTGCCGGCCGCGGCGGTATCGGTCACCGTCCAGGGCATCGTGTTCGAACCGGGTTCGGGCGCGGGTCGCGTGCTGCTCGGTGGTGCCGGCAATGTGCCGCGCAGCTATCGTGTCGACGACGAGTTGCCCGGCGGCGCCATCATTCGCCATATCGAGGCCCGCCGCGTCGTCGTCGAGGAGGGCGGCGAGTTGAAGGCGCTGATTTTGCCGACGCCGCATGGCGGCGCGCCCCTGGTACGTAATCTGCCGAAGCCGGCCGCCTTCGATACCCAGGCCATGCAGGATGAACTTGCGGCCGACGCAGACCAGGCCGCTGACGCGGGCGAAGCGGCTTGGGAGGATGATCCAGTCTATGAAGACGACCCCGTTTACGAAGACGACGCGGCGGACATGGAGGACGACATCGAAATGGATGCCGGCACCTTCGACGGCGAAGCCTACGATTCGCAGTGGGACGAAGCCGACTATGAATGACGTCGCGCAGCCATGATCGAGTCGGCGAACTCGACAGCGCGGCCCCAGCCTACGGATCACCAGC
>JBBDTC010000283.1:0-6719 GCA_040904625.1 Gammaproteobacteria bacterium | reverse complement strand
CACAATTTCATCGTCGACCCGCGGGTGAAGGGCAATGTCACCGTCATCTCGTCGGCGCCGACCGATATCGAGGGGCTCTACGATATTTTCCTTTCGATACTGAAGGTACACGGCTTCGCCGCGGTGCCGAGTGGCGACGTGATCAAAATCGTGCCCGACGCGCTGGCCAAACAGGAAGGGCAGACGCCGGTGCCGGGACGCACCGTGCGCCTCAACGATGCCCTCGTCACCGCGGTCATCCCGGTGCGCAATGTCAATGCGGCCGAACTCGTCGCCATCCTGCGCCCCTTGCTGCCGCAGGAGGCCCATCTGGCCGGTTTCATCTCGAGCAATACCCTGGTCGTCGCGGACACCGCGGCCAACGTCAAGCGCATGATGAACCTGGTCGCCGAACTCGATGTCGCCAGCGACGAAGCGGTCGAACTGGTCGCGCTCGAACACGCCGACGCCGAGGATATCGTGCGCGTACTGAGCGCGGTCACCGATCCCTCCGTCGCCCAGGGCGGCGCGCCCAGCGGTATGACCCCCTTCGTCGCCTACGCGCGCACCAACACGGTGTTGGTCAAGGCGTCGCCGGCGGCCATGCCGCGTATACGTGCCCTGATCCGTTCCCTCGACGTGCCCGATCGCGGGCCCGATCAGATCGAGGTCGTCGCCCTCAAGTTCGCCTCCGCCGTGGACCTTGTCCCGGTACTGCAGAGCGTGCTGGGCGGCGGCCCTGTGGGCGGCGGCGCCGGTGGTACGGGCGGCGCGGCGAACCAGGCCCGGGCGCGCGTGCGCAGTGGTCCTGGTGAGCCCAGTATCCAGGCCGACGAGTCCACCAACATGCTCATCATGCAGGCGCCGACCCAGGACCTGCGGCGCATGATGGCTGTCATCGAACAGCTCGACGTACGCCGCGCGCAGGTACTGGTGGAAGGCATCATCGCCGAACTCTCGACCGAACGCGCCGACGAACTCGGCGTGCAATGGCAGACCGCGCAGAACGCCACCGGCTGGGCCGGCGGCACCCAATTGCCGGGCTCGGAATCCGGTGCCATCGGCGGCGCTGCGGGCGAGAGCGGCGGCATCAACCTGGGTCAGGGTCTGAGCTTCGGCTACCTGCGCGGCCTGGGCGATATCCGCGTGCTGCTGCGCGCGCTGAACAACGACAGGTATACCAACGTCCTGTCGACGCCGACCCTGATGACGCTCGACAATGCCGAAGCGGAGATCGTGGTCGGCCAGAACGTGCCTTTCGTCACCGGCCAGTTCACCAACCAGGCGACCACACCCGATAATCCGTTCCAGACCATCACCCGCCAGGACGTCGGCGTGATGCTCAAGGTGAAACCCCAGATCAATTTCGGCGATACCGTCACGCTCGAACTCGAACAGGAAGTATCGAGCGTCGATACCGCGACGACGGGCGCCGATCTCATCACCAACAAGCGCTCGATCAAGACCACGGTGCTGGTCGACGACCAGGATATAGTCGTCCTCGGCGGGCTGATCGAAAACGATCTGCGCGAGAATGCGCAGAAGGTGCCGCTGCTCGGCGACATCCCGCTGCTCGGTCAGCTCTTCCGCAATACCCGCAGTGACGCCCGCAAGACCAACCTGATGGTGTTCCTGCGCCCGTCGATCATGCGCGACCCGGAAGCCTCGCGCGAACTCGCGCGGGTGCGCTATGGCGCCCTGCGCGAGAAGCAGGAAGCGGCCGAGGGTTCGCGGCGCACGCTCATTCGGCAACCCGCGCCGCGCCTGCCGGCCTTCGACGGACTGCTCGAATGAACCTGCCTTTCGCCTTCGCGCGCCGCCACGGGGTCCTGATCGCGTCCGGCGACGACGCCGGCGAGCCGACCATCGTGCTGCGTGCCAACGCACCGGTCACGGCGCTGGCCGAAGCGCAGCGTGTGCTCGGCCGCGCCGCGCATCTGCTGCGGGTACAGGACGACGAATTCGAGCAGCGCCTGCAGGCCACCTACGAAGGCGCCGCGGGCGCCAACGGCAGCGCCATGGCGAGCTTCGACGAGGCGCTCGATCTGACCGAACTCGCCGAAGAGCTGCGCGAGCCGGCCGATCTGCTCGAAAGCGCCGACGACGCGCCCATCATCCGCCTCATCAACGGCATCCTGTCCGAGGCCATCCGCGAGAATGCGTCGGATATCCACATCGAGCCGTTCGAATCGCGGCTGTCCATCCGCTTGCGGGTCGACGGCGTGCTGCGCCAGGTCATGGAGCCGCCGATCGCCATCGCCGCGCTGCTGGTCTCGCGCATCAAGATCATGGCCAAGCTCGATATCGCCGAGAAACGGGTACCGCAGGACGGACGCATTTCGCTGCGCATCGCCAATCGCCCGGTCGACGTGCGCGTCTCGACCATACCCTCGGGCAGCGGCGAGCGCGTGGTGCTGCGTCTTCTCGACAAGCAGGCCGGCCGCCTGCGCCTCGAGCAGATTGGCATGGACGAGGCGACCACCGCCGCCATCGATCGCATCATCCACCTGCCGCACGGCATTTTTCTAGTCACTGGGCCGACCGGGTCGGGCAAGACCACCACGCTCTATGCCGCGCTGACCCGGATCAACGATCGCAGCCGTAACCTGATGACGGTCGAGGACCCCATCGAGTACTACATCGACGGCATCGCCCAGACCCAGGTCAACACCAAGGTCGATATGACGTTTGCGCGCGGTCTGCGCGCCATTCTGCGCCAGGATCCGGACGTCGTGATGGTCGGCGAGATCCGCGATCTCGAGACCGCGCGCATCGCCATCCAGGCCAGCCTGACCGGGCATCTGGTGCTTTCGACCCTGCATACCAATTCCGCGGTCGGTGCGCTCGCCCGTCTGCGTGACATGGGCACCGAGCCCTTCCTGCTCGCCTCCAGCCTGGTCGGCGTGCTCGCCCAGCGACTCGCGCGCAAGCTCTGCCCGCAGTGCCGGCGGCCGGTCGCCGGCGATGCCGCGTTGGCCACCCGCCTGGATTTACCTTTGGCCGCGCTCGACGGCCGCACCGTCTACGAAGCCGCCGGCTGCGCTGCCTGCCTGCAGCTCGGTTTCCGCGGCCGTACCGCCATCTACGAGCTGGTCACGGTCGATGCCGAAATGCGCCGCCTGATCCACGACGATGCCGGTGAACCGGCCATCGAGGCCTATGCCCGCCGCCATTCGCCGAGCCTGTTCGCCAACGGCCGCGATCAGGTGCTGGCCGGGATCACTTCCGCCGAAGAACTGATTCGCGTGACCAGTGCTGGATAATGCCCGCGAGACTGTAAACACGGGCACCCGCCATGCCGGCTTTTGACTATGTCGCCCTGACCGCCGCGGGCGCACGCCGGCGCGGGGTGACCGAAGCCGACAGCGAGCACCAGGCGCGGGCGCGGCTGCGCGAGCAAGGACTGCTGCCGCTCGAGATCCGCACCGCGCGCCGCAGCGCCGCCGGCACGGCGCCGCAGAGCAGCTTGTTCGGGCGCGGGCCGCATCTGTCGGGCGACCAAGTGGTGCTGTTCACGCGTCTGCTCGGCACCCTGCTCAATTCGGGGCTGCCGCTGGACGATGCGCTGACCGGGCTCGCCAAGCAGGCCACCGATGCCAATTTCAAACGCATCGCGCTCGATGTCCGCGCCCGCGTGCTCGAGGGCCAGGGGCTGGCCGCGGGGCTCGATCAGTTCCCGCGCGCATTTCCGGCCGTCTACCGCGCCACCATCGCCGCCGGCGCGCAGACCCGCCATCTGCCCGCGGTGCTGACGCGCCTGGCCGATTTCATGGAAGAGCGCCAGGCCATGCGCCAGCGCTTGCGGCTGGCGCTGATCTACCCCTTGGTGCTGAGCGTCGTCGCCACCGCCGTCGTCATCGGGCTGCTCACCTTCGTCGTGCCCGAAGTGGTCAAGGTCTTCGACCAGATGGAACGCGAGCTGCCGCCGCTGACCCGCTACCTCATCGCTACCGGCGATTTCCTGCGCGCCTACGGCGTCTTCCTCGCCGCGGCGCTCCTCGCCGGCGCTTGGGCCGTCGTCGCCTTGTTGCGCCGGCCGGCGCTGCGTTTCGCCGCCGATCGGCTGCTGTTGCGCCTGCCGATCGCGGCGGGACTCATTCAGGACGCCGACAGTGCGCGCTTCGCCCGCACGCTGTCCATCCTGCTCGGCAGCGGGCTCAACATGATCGAGGCCCTGCGCATCGCGCAGGCGGCGGTGGCCAACCGGGCCACGCGCCGCGAAGTCGAAGCGGCCACCGAGCGCGTCCGCGAAGGTGCGGCCTTGAGCCAGAGTCTGGGCCGGGTCACCGGCCTGCGCCCGTTGCTGGCGCATCTGGTCGCCAATGGTGAACAGTCGGGCGAGCTGCCGCGCATGCTCGATTCATCGGCCGAGGCCCACGAACGCGGCCTGCAGACCCGCCTCGCCGTGGCCCTCGGCCTCGCCGAACCCGCCCTCATCCTGCTCATGGGCAGCATCGTGCTGGTCATCGTGCTGGCCATCCTGTTGCCGATCTTCGACATGAATCGTTTGTCTTGAGCGCCAGCGCCAGGCCTACCCTGAGCTTGCCGAAGGGCTCAGGACAGGCCTGTCCAACGGCTCAGGGCGAACGCTTGTCGGCCCCACCGTCGCGCGCCCGCAGCGTGAGCTGGGCATCGACCACCCCGGGCCGTGCGGCGTCGAGAGCGGCGCGCTCCACCGCCACACCGTGTTCGAGATCGAGTGCGACCAGCCAGGCGGCGAGGTCGTTGAACGGCACGTCGTCGAGGAACAGGGTGACGGCCGATGGGCCGAGCGGTGTCATGCGCTTGGTGCTGTTACGGGTACCGGCCCGTGCTGCGCTGGCGTTGATCACGGCCAGCAGCGATTGCGAGGCGTCGAAGGTCGCGCGCGGATCGGCGGTCGCGCGCAGTGTCGCCGCCTCCGCGGCGAGTGCCTGGAGTTCGGCGCCGAGCGCGCGTTCGGCGGCGACCCGCAGGGCGAGGCGTTCGCGGGCCAGGGTCAGCGGCTCGATCGCCAACAGGTAGTAGAGCGTGACAGCGACGACTGCCGCGCCCAGCGCCAGCACGCGGCGTTCCGATCCGGTGCGTGCCTGCCACCACTGGCGCATCACGAAGGCTCCCGCAGGCGCAGGCGCGCGATGACCGCGTCGGCAGTCGATTCGGCCGAGAGCATTTCGGCACCGAGGCCGGCCTGGCCGAGCAGGCTGCGCAGGCGTTCGAGTTCGCCCATGTCGGCGAGTTCGAGACTGACCTCGAGCACGCCGCCGGCGAACGCCACATTGCGTACCCGCGTGCTGGCGTTCAACTCGGCGGCGATGGCCTGATCGAAAGCCGCCAGCAGATCGAGGAACTGCGGCGTCGTGACCACGCCCGCGCGCAGGCCGGCCAGGGCCTGTTCGGCCTGAACCCGCGGATTGACGATACGCGCGATCGCCGGGAAAGCCTCGGCGAATACGGCGCGATTGGCGGCGGCGAGTTCGCGCTCGGTACGTGCGAGCGCGGCATTGCCGAGCGCGAGCAGCAGCGGGTAGACCAGCATGACCACCACTGCCGCAACGGCGGCACCCCACCACAGCCGGCGCGCCCGTGCGCTCGAACCGGCGCGTCGCGACGCGTCGAGCAGCCGCGGCGGCGCGGTGGCGGCGAGCGCCGCGTTGATGTCCGCGGCCGCGAGTGGCGGAAGCCAGTGCACCGTCAAACCCTCGAACGCGGCGTGCGGAAACGCCGCGGGTTCGCTGCGCGCGTACACGTTCACCGCGGCAGTGTCGGGTAACTGCTGGCGGAGCAGTGCGACCGCTTCGGCGAGACCGCTGAGTGGGACCGCGAAGCCGCCGCTGGCGCCGCTGCGGAGCACGGCGCAGTCGTTGTCGACGGCGATGGACAGGGTCTGCGCCTGCCACGGTAAAGCCGCCGCGAAGGGCGCCACGAGTTCGGGATGCAGATCGGCCGCGCTCAGGCGGGCGCGCAGATCCGCGATCAAATCGCGGGCGCAGACCGCGATCGCGAACACATTGGCGCCGCGCGGTGCCAGCGCGAATTCGAGCTCGTCGAGCGGCTGGGCGAGCTGCTCCTCGATGGCGAAGGGGGCCGCACGGCGGGCGGTGGCGAGGTCGCGGACGGGCAAGGTGGTCTCGAACAGCGTGACCTGGTTGCCGCCGAGCAGCAGCGCCCACGGCTGTGTCCCGATGTGGGCCGCGAAGTCTGCCCAACTGCCGTCGCGCCAGGCACGGTCGCCGTCGAGCCAGCGCAGCCGCTCGGGCGCATGCGGATCGGTGAGGGCTATCTGCAGATCAGTCGACATCGAAGAAGCCTTGCGTGCGCGCGACGATCTGGACCTGCTCGGGGCCGCTGCGGGCGAGCAGTGCGCGCGCCGACAGGATGCTCGCCCCGGCCTCGGCCTGCATACGCAGGGCGAACCAGTCGGACCGGGTGCTCAAGCCGTCGCCGAGCAAAGGCCGGCCGACCAGCATGGGGAAGCCGGTGAAAGCGTCGACCGTCTGAAAAGGCTGGACGTCGCGCGCGCCGGCGAGGATCTCGGCGGTACCGCGATCGATGCCTGGGCCGAGGCTCATGAGCACCTCGAGCGGCGCGGTGTTGACATTGACGGCCGTCGTTACCGGCAGGACAACCACGAAGGGCGCGAGGCGTTCGTAGATCTCTGCCGTCACGCCACGAACCAGGCGCAGTTCGGTGACATCGGCCAAAGGACGGTTGGCTGCGCGATAGGGTTCGTCGAGATTCATGTAGTAATCGTCCTCGGC
>JBBDTC010000282.1:0-3224 GCA_040904625.1 Gammaproteobacteria bacterium | reverse complement strand
GGACCGAAGGGAGCCATTCCGCCAAAGGACCTCTCCTGCGGGGAGGCTTCTCTGCAGTTTAGTTGGGTGCCGTTGTGACCTTGCCCCTTTCGCGCTGAACCGCCAGCGGCCCTGCTCGCGGACCGACGGTTTTGCGTCGATTCACGGAAAATCAGCAAGATACGCAGTTATCCTACGCCCAATTTTAGATTTGACGGCAAATTTTTCCCCAGCATGAGCCGAACGCCACGGTCGCCGCGGATCCGCCCGGACATGTCGAACACGACCGGACGCGCGCATAGACGGGAATTATTCCTGGCGCCGCCTGCGCCAAGTTCTGGCTTCGGGATCGCGCCGTCCCTTGCGCCGGGATAAGCTGATCCCATCCTCGGACGCGCCGCGTTTTGCGCAAGCGCCCGAAGGAATGCAGGAAGCACTGACAATACCCTCAGCCAAGGAGATAAGGCCATGACTAAAATCAAATATCTGATCGCACTCGCGATGCTCGTCGCCAGCCTGGCCGGCAACGCCACCGAGCCCGTCAATCTGAACGCCGCCGACGCGGCAACCCTGGTTTCCACCATGGTCGGTATCGGGCCGGCCAAAGCGGCCGCCATCGTCGCCTACCGCGAACAGCACGGGCCGTTCAAAACCGTCGACGACCTGCTGCTCGTACAGGGCATAGGCGAATCGACATTGGCGAAGAACCGCGACCGCGTGACGGCGGCATCGGACTAACCCCCCTCGACCCGCCTGGTCCAGCCGGCGTCCCCACGCCGGCTTCTTTTTTGCGCGCTCCGCCGACCCTACGGTATGCTTCGCGCCGCAGCATACCCCCACGGGCCATGAAGCCCCGACCGGCTGCCGGTACCCAGCTGCCCGTTACCGGGCCAGGCTCCCGACTGCACTCCGACATCAAGTGAGCGACAAGGGCGCCTCGAGGCGCGGACAATCCATGCACGATATTCCAGAACGTTACGAGCCGGCAGAAATTGAACCGCGGATCCAGGAACACTGGGAATCAGCCCGGGTGTTCAAGGTCACGGAGGATCCGGCGCGTGAGAAATTCTACTGCCTGTGCATGTTCCCCTATCCGAGCGGTCGCCTGCACATGGGCCATGTGCGCAACTACACCATAGGCGACGTCATCGCCCGTTATCAGCGCATGCTGGGTAAGAACGTCATGCAGCCCATGGGCTGGGACGCATTCGGGCTGCCGGCGGAGAACGCCGCAATCGAGAACAAGGTCCCGCCCGCTGACTGGACGCGCTCCAATATCAGCTACATGCGTGACCAGTTGAAGCGCCTCGGCTTCGCCTACGACTGGGACCGCGAGCTCGCAACCTGCGACCCCGGCTATTATCGATGGGAGCAGTGGTTCTTCCGACGACTATACGAGAAAGATCTGGTCTATCGCGCGACCGCAGTGGTCAACTGGGACCCGGTCGACCAGACCGTGCTGGCCAATGAACAAGTCATCGACGGCTGTGGCTGGCGCTCCGGAGCCCCGGTCGAACGCCGGGAAATCCCGCAATGGTTCCTGCGCATCACGGCCTATGCCGATGAACTGCTGGATGAGCTCGAGCGCATGGATGAATGGCCGGAGGCGGTCAAGACCATGCAACGCAATTGGATCGGGCGCTCCGAGGGCTTGTCGATCCGCTTCGCCCTGTCCGACGGCAGCGGCGATCTCGAAGTCTTCACGACACGCCCGGACACCCTGCTCGGCGCGACCTATATGGCCGTGGCGCCGGAACACCCGCTGGCTACCGCGGCGGCAGCTAGCGACCCTGCAATCGCAGCGTTTCTCGAGACCTGCAGGCATCAATCGACATCCGAAGCGGTCATCGAGAAGATGGACAAGCTGGGTATGCCACTGCCGGTTACCGTACGCCATCCACTCAGTGGTGTGGACTTACCGGTCTGGGTGGCGAATTTCGTACTCATGAGCTATGGCACCGGCGCAGTCATGTCGGTGCCGGCCCACGATCAGCGCGATTGGGAGTTTGCGCGCAAATACGAACTGCCCATACGCCAGGTCATCGCCCCCACCGACGGCGCAGTATGCGACATCGACGCTGCGGCCTATACCGAGCAGGGCCGGACCGTCAACAGCGGCGAATTCGATGGGCTCGAATTCGCCGCCGCTTTCGATGCGGTGGCCCGCGCACTCGAAGCCCAGGGTCGTGCGACACGTCGCGTGCAGTACCGCCTGCGCGATTGGCTGGTGTCCCGGCAACGGTATTGGGGCTGCCCGATCCCGGTCGTCTATGACGCGGAAGGCACTGCCATACCGGAGAGCGACGATCGTCTCCCGGTGGTCCTGCCGGAGCAGATCGCCTGGGAAGGCGTCGCCTCGCCCCTGCGTAACATGCCCGAATTCACCACCACCATCCTGCCTGACGGCAGCCCCGGGCGACGTGAAACGGATACCTTCGATACTTTCTTCGAATCGTCCTGGTATTTTTCGCGCTTCTGCTCGGCCGATAGTGACAGCGCGATGGTGGACGCCCGGGTCGACTACTGGATGCCCGTCGACATCTATATCGGGGGCATCGAACATGCGGTTCTGCATCTGCTCTACGCGCGCTTTTTCCACAAAGCCATGCGTGATGCCGGGTTGGTCAAGAGCGACGAGCCGTTCAAACGGCTCTTGACCCAGGGCATGGTGTGCAAGGAAACCTACTACCGGGACAGCGATAACGGCCGCCGCCAGTATTTCAGTCCCGGCGCGGTGGAGGTCGACACCGACGCAAAGGGTCGTGCCGTCGCCGCGCGCCTGCTGGCGGACGGCGAAGCCGTCACCATCGGTCCCGTCGAGAAGATGTCGAAATCGAAGAACAACGGGGTCGATCCGCAAGCGCTCATTGATCGCTATGGGGCGGACACGGTGCGTCTCTACACGATGTTCGCTGCCCCACCCGACCAGAGCCTCGAATGGTCGGACAGTGCCGTCGAAGGTGCGTCACGCTTCCTCAAGACCCTGTGGCGACTGGTACACGACCACGTTTCTCGCGATCGTGTCGCAACCCCGAACCGCGCGATGGAGGATGCGAAACAGCGGAATCTGCGGCGGCATATCCACGAGACCATCGTGAAAGTCTCCGACGACATCAGCCGGCGCTACAAATTCAACACCGCCATCGCTGCGGTGATGGAACTCGTCAATCACATCGGGCGCGCGGCGGCCGACGACCCGGCCGCGCTCGACGAGCTGCTGGACGGCCTCGACGTCGTCGTCCTGC
>JBBDTC010000281.1:0-19668 GCA_040904625.1 Gammaproteobacteria bacterium | reverse complement strand
GACCTGCTCGAGCGGGCTATAGCGCTGTTCGCTGTAGTTGCGCCCGAAGGCCGGCCAGTCGCTACCGTCGCCGACCGCGGCCAGCGCGGCGTCGTCGACTGGCATCGCGGCGCCACCCGTGTGCGTCACTGCCGCGAGGACGCCAGCGGCAAACCATCCGGAAACTTTGTTCATCAATCCTTCTCCCCTTGATGTTGACGTGCCGCGACGCCCTGTCTGAGCGACTGAAAGCGGACACGAAGACAGATTCTAATCGATGCGTCCGGATGCGCGCCTGACGCTTTTCCCCACAGGTCCGCGGGTTGAATGGAGTGTGACGATGATGCGTAGAATGCTCACATGTCCCAGTTACACAGCCTCCAGCGCCCGCGATGAATGCCCGCCCCGACAACGCCGCGCTCGCCCGTTTGTGCTTCGACAACAGCTTCGTGCGCGAACTGCCCGGCGACCCGCTGACGGACAACCGGCGCCGCCAGGTCGCTGACGCCTGCTACTCCAAGGTACAACCGACCGCCGTCGCCGCGCCGCGCCTGGTCGCCTGCGCACGGGAAGTAGCAGCGCTGCTCGATCTCCCGCCCGCCGCCTGTGCCAGCGACGAATTCACCGAAGTCTTCGCCGGCAACCGCCTGCTGCCCGGCATGCAACCCTATGCCAGCTGCTACGGCGGCCATCAGTTCGGCAACTGGGCCGGTCAGCTCGGTGACGGACGTGCGATCAATCTCGGCGAGGTCGTCAACGCACGCGGCGAGCGCTGGACCCTGCAACTCAAGGGTGCCGGGCCGACGCCGTACTCACGCAGCGCGGACGGGCTGGCGGTATTGCGTTCAAGTGTGCGCGAATTCCTTGCCAGCGAGGCCATGCACCATCTCGGCGTACCGACCACGCGCGCGCTGTCCTTGGTGACGACGGGCGAAGACGTCCTGCGCGATATGTTCTATGACGGCCATCCGCGCCATGAGCCCGGCGCCGTGGTGTGCCGGGTCGCGCCCTCCTTCACCCGCTTCGGACATTTCGAACTGCACGCGGCGCGCGGCCAGACAGCGCTGCTGCAGCGCCTGGTCGATTACACCATACGCGCCGATTTTCCCGAGCTGGGCCTGGCCGCGGATGCGCCGGCGGCCGTGGCCCGGGACATCTATCTCCAATGGTTTACCGAAATCTGCCGCCGCACCGCCGTGCTGATGGTCGAGTGGATGCGGGTCGGTTTCGTCCACGGCGTGATGAACACCGACAACATGTCGATACTCGGGCTGACCATCGATTACGGCCCCTACGGCTGGCTGGACGCCTACGATCCGGACTGGACACCGAACACCACCGACGCCCACGGCCGCCGTTACCGCTATGGCCAGCAGCCCCAGATCGCGCTGTGGAACCTGGTCCAGCTCGCCAATGCGCTGCACCCCTTGATCGAGGCGGTGGCGCCGCTGGAAAAAGCGCTGGAGAGCTATGCGGCGACCTACGAAAGCCATTGGCGAACGATGATCGCGAACAAGCTCGGCCTGCGCGACGTCGAGGACACGGCGGGACGTGCGCTGGTCGAGTCACTGTTCGATCTCCTGAGCGCCGTCGAAACCGACATGACCCTCTTCTTCCGCGCCCTGGTCGAACTCGATGTCGATGCCGAACCGACCGCGGCGGCCATTCCGGCGGTGCTGCAGGAGGCCTACTACCAGCCGTCGCAACTGGACGACGCCTACCGTGGCCGGCTGGCGAGCTGGCTCGAGGTCTACCGTGCCCGCCTGCGCGACGACGGCCTCGGCTCCGCCGAGCGGCGCGCGCGGATGAATCGTGCCAATCCCTGTTACATTCTGCGCAACTGCCTTGCCCAACTCGCCATCGATCGCGCCGAGGCGGGTGATTTCGACGGCATCACGACCCTGCTCGAGGTCTTGCGCCGGCCCTATGACGAACAGCCCGGGCGCGAGGAATACGCCGCGCGCCGACCGGAATGGGCACGCCATCGCGCCGGTTGCTCGATGCTGTCGTGCAGTTCATGAGCAGTACCCCATGATCAATCACGATCTCACACTGACTCGCCCGGCGTATGACGGCGGCTCCATTGCCAACCTGATGGCCTCTCTGGGCGCTGCGCTCGGCGCGCCGCCCACCCCCTATCGACCATTGACGAGCCTGCCCGACGAACGCCTGGGCGCCGCCCGGCGCATCGCCCTGGTCGTCATCGACGGCCTCGGCGCCGAACTCCTCTCCCACCTGGCGCCGGGTGGCGCCCTGGCCGCCTACAGCCACGGCACCATGACCTCGGTATTCCCACCGACCACGGCCAGCGCCGTGACGACCTTCATGAGCGGGCTCGCCCCCCAGCAGCATGGCCTGACCGGCTGGTTCATGCATTTCCGCAAGCTCGGGGCGGTCACCGCGGTGCTGCCTTTCGTGCCACGCTTTTCACGTCACGCGCTCGGCACGAGCAACATCGAACCCGGCGCCTTGATCGACGCGCCGAGTTTCGCCGCCCGCATAGCCCGGCCGTCGGCGATGCTGCTGCCCCGGGACCTCGCCGATTCAGCCTTCAGCTGCCTGCTCGGCGCCGGTGCGCGCCGTGACGGTTATGCTGGCTTGGAAGATTTCGCAGCGCGCCTGGCTGCCTTCGTGCGCGGCGACGACGAGGCCGCCTATCTCTATGCCTACTGGCCGGAACTCGATCGCCTGGCCCATCTACACGGCCCCTCCAGCGCCGCGGTGGCGACGCATTTCGCAGCACTCGAGACCGTTCTGGACGGCATCATGCGCCAGGCCGCCGCCAGCGGCACGCTGGTCATCGTCACCGCCGATCACGGCTTCATCGACAGCGGTGCGGACGAACGCATCGAACTCGATGCTCATCCCGAAATCGCCGCCATGCTTGCGCTGCCGCTGTGCGGCGAACCGCGTGCCGCCTACGCCTATGTCCGCGCCAGCGCGGCGGACGACTTCGAGGCCTGTGTCACCGCCGAGCTGAGCGATGCGCTGAGCCTGCATCGCTCACAGGACTTCATTGCCGAGGGCTGGTACGGCCATGGCCCCGTCCACCCCGAACTCGCCGCCCGCACGGGCGATTACGTGTTGTGTCTGCGTGAGCGCCTGACCCTGCGTGACAGCGTCGTCGGCGAACGCCCGTTCAACCTGCGCGGCCAGCATGGCGGGACCAGCGCGGCAGAGCAGTACGTACCGCTGCTGGTGGCTGGACCGTGAAGGGTTTAATGTAAAGTGAATTCAAGAAAGTATTGATAACTATCTGAATACTATTTATTCTCTCATGATATGAGAGAATTCACTCGAGCACTGAATTGGCTGCTGCTGAGCGGTGTCCTGAGCGCACCGGCGCTGCCTGTCCTGGCTACGGAAGCACCTCGGCAGCCCTATGGCAGCGTTTCCCGGGCCTTGTTCGGCGACACCCTCGAGCGCGAGCATGGCGTGGCCATTCTGGGTTTCGGCCATGTCACCATCGCCGAAGCCAACCACAGCATTCCCAACAGCCCGCTGCCGCAGGGTCGCGGGCGCAACGTACAACCGCAAGGCGGCCTGGTTCAGGACGAGGGCCTCAATCTGCAGCACGTCGGCCTCATGGCCTGCAAAGGCGCCGGCTGTCCCCTGGGTCGCCCCTTCGCACCGACGCGTAGCGTGTTCTCCCGTATCGGCCCGCTGCCCGGCCCGGCCGGCGATGCCGTGGTGGTCGACTGGAACGTCTCGGCACTCTACGGCGAGGACGGCGTGTACTGGTCGATGCGCGGCTTCGACGATTGGGCTTGGAATGCGGACGACACCCACCGCCTTGCCATCACCCAGTGGTTTCTCGACGTTTACCTGCCGATCGGGGCTGGTGCCTCGCTGCTGCTCGGCAGCTGGCACACGCCGCTGGCGGCAGAGATTGGCTATCCCTTCGTGCTGCCCAATCTGTTCTCCTCACGCACTTACACCTTCCTCGCCGCGCCCGCCAAACATATCGGCGCACTGCTCGAGATGCGTATTCCACTCGACCCGGCCTGGGGCCTTGCGAGTGCCAGCTTCGGTCTCGTCAGTGACTGGAACAGCGTCGATTTCGGCTCCGGTGGTGGCCCATCCTTCATGTTCGGCGCACGCTGGCGCAGCCCGGACATGCGGACCTGGATCGACATCGAGACCGTCTACGGCGACGGCGAAGACGATTTCGGCGATACCGTCGTCAAGGGCGGGATCCCGCGCATACGCGGCGGTGGCAGTCAGTACCTGGCGCTGAGTTCGAGCGGCGAATACCTCGATCGTTTCGCCGGCTACCTGACCGCGACCCATGCCGCTCACGAGCGTCTCAATCTCGTGCTCGAGGCCGCCTATGGCTTTCAGGAAGGCGGCGATCTCGCGCCGGTGCCCTTCGCCATCACGCGCGATTCGAGCTTCTACGGTGTCAACGTCGGTTTTCGCTACCGCCTCGCCGAGCGCTGGCATACCGGTGCCCGGGTCGAATGGTTCCGAGACGAAAATGCCGCCAACATACTGTGGGGCGGCGTCGGTGCCGGCGGCGGCGACGTCTACGCCGTCACCCTCAGCCTGGCTTGGGAGCCCATCCCCTGGGTACTGGTGCGTCCCGAACTCAAATTCGACAGCTACGACGGCCACGGCCACCTGTTCGCCCCCGACCGCAACGGCATCGCGCAACGCGACAGCCAGCTGCTCGGCGTGCTGAACTTCGAATTCCGCTTCTGAGCCAACCGCGCCAATCTACAACAATGCATTCGCAAGGGCGTCAATGGCCTGCTCCATGCCGTCCTGCCCGGGCACGAAAGCTGCCATGATGATCTGGTCGACCCCGACGTCCTCGTAGCGCCGCAGCGTATCGCGATCGCACGGCCGGGCATAGGGACACAGCGCGACCTTGACGTCGGTCAGTGAGCGTCCTTCGCGCTCGCAGTGGACTTTCAGCGCCGCCAGCTTGGTCGGCACGTCTTCTGGCGGCACGTCGAGTCCGTACCAATGGCCGAAGCGCGCCACGCGCCGCAACGCCGCCTCGGATTCACCGCCGAAATAGAACGGCGGATGCGGCCGCTGCACCGGCAGAGGATACTGGGTGCATTCGGGCAGGGATTTGAAGCGGCCGTCATAACGCGACACGCCGTCCTGCCACAAGGCCTGCATCAGGCGCAGGTAGTCATCGGTGCGCGCCCCGCGCTGCCCCCACGATTCGCCGAGCGCGGCGAATTCTTCGGCCAACCAGCCCACGCCGACGCCGAAATCGAAGCGTCCGCCCGAGAGGACGTCGAGATCGGTCACCTGCTTGGCGGTGAGGCCGGGGTTGCGCTGCGGCACCACCAGCACGCCGGTACCCAGCCGGATGCGGCTGGTGTGGGCGGCGATGAAAGACAGGACATTGAACGGTTCGAGGCCCTGGGCGCTGCGGTCGACGGGAAAGGAGCCGTCGGCCGAATAGGGATAGCGCGACTCGAAGCGGCTCGGCAGCAGAATGTGATCCACCGCCCACAGCGAATGGTAGCCGTAGGCCTCGATTTTCCTGGCGATGCGCCCGACATAATCCGGCGCGCTGGTCTCGCCGCCGAACAGCGGCATGATTCCGACTTTCATGGACAGATGACTCCCCTCGATTACGACTCAGCCGACCATCAGCCACACCACGGTGGCGACGATCCAGCTCGCCTCATTGGCGGCCTCGCCGATGGCGATGCCGATACGATTGCGGTCCCAGCCCGCCTCGCGGATGGAATAGACCACTTGCCACAGGCGCAGCCCGATGGTGATGTGGCCGGTGAGGAAGGCATAGGCCGCGATGCCGTCGCCACCGTAGCGCCAGATGCTCCAGGCCAGGGTCAGCTGCGGCACGCCTTTGCAGAATACGGCGAAGGTCGCCCGCACGTAAGGATCACCTACCCCCACGCCGCTGACCAGGCCGACGACGATGGCAGCGACGACGCCGGCACCGGTCAGGAGCGCCGTGACCGTGTCGATTTCGTTCCACACCGCGCCCGCAGCGAGCAGGTAGACGAGATTGACCGCGCAGACGACGCTCCACACGGCATAGATGATGACGGTCTGGCGGATCACGCGATCGGGATGGGCGCGCAGCGCATTGGTGGCGAGCACCAGATTGACGACGAGAAAGGCGAACCAGAGCGCGATCCAGGTAATGCTGACGCCCTCGATACTCTTTTGCATCGCCAGCAACTGGGCCAACCCGAAGCCGAGTGCACACAGTATCTGGATCCAGAACAGGCCGTCGCCAATATGCCGCTCGCGCCGGAGCGCAGCGTCTGAAATCACACGACTCATGCCAGCAGCCTGTCGCTAAGTCCGACAGGCTGCCAGGGCGACGAGCGCGTGACCGCTGGTCTTGACCTCACCATGCTGATCGGTGGCGGCGACGGCGAGGCGGACCAGGCGGCAGCCGTTTCGTTCCAGCTTCTCGATGATTTCGGCCGTGGCGGTGATGGCGTCGCCGACCCGGGTGACCGCCAGGAAACGCGTATCGAAACTCAGGATGGCCGTCTGCGGCACCCAGTTGGTCAGCACGCGCCCGCTATAGGCCATCACCAGCATGCCGTGGGCGATGACGTCTTCGAGTCCGGACTCGCGCGCAAAATCGATATCGACATGGACCGGGTTGTGATCGCCCGAGGCGCCGCAGTAGACGGCCAGCATGGCACGCGTGATCGGCGGCAGGACCAGTGCCGGCAGCACATCACCGACGGCGATCTCCTCATAGCGGGGCACACTGCGCGCGGTCATGCCGGATGCCTGATGACGACGGTGCGGTCGAATTCGGCGACCGGGCACCCATCCGGGCGCGTGATGACGTTGTGCTGCACCAGGAATTCGAGCGCGCCGCCCTTCTTGTCGTAGATGTCCGTTACTTCGCCGGCGAAATGCAGGGTATCGCCGGCACAGGCCGTCTCGTGATAGACGAAGGCCTGTTCGCCGTGCAGCACCCAGCCGAGCGGAATACCGAGATCGGCGAACCAGTCATAGGGATCAGGGCGTTCCATTTCGAGACAAAAGAAGAACGTCGGCGGTACCGGCAAGGCGCGATAGCCCGCCGCGCGCGCCGCGCTCAGGTCGCTGTAGACGGGATCGGTCTCGCCGATGGCCTTGGCGAACAGGCGCAGGCGGCCGCTCTCCACCTCGACCGCGAACGGCCGGTTGCGGTAGCCGACCAAGGTCGGCGCGAGCACTCGGGTAGGGGATGACGTCGACACGCATTCAGTCCTTACTGTCTCGATTGTTCTGTCTCAAGCCGCGGAAATCAGCGAGCATGCGTCTGGACAGCCATGCGGTGAGCCGATGATTGAGTCGCTGCAGGCACCAGAGCACGCGGGCGTAGGCCGGAAAGACGATGAGCGCCTGGTTGCGTGCGACGCCGGCGAGGATGCGTCGGGCAGCGACATCTGCCGGCACCTTGCGAAACGGAATGCCCGCGGCCAGTGCGTCGCGCGACACGTTGACCGCCTCAGAAGCCGTATAAATGTTCGATTCGATGAAACCCGGACACACCACGCTGACTTTCACCCCGAGCTTCTCGCCCTCGAGACGTAGCGCATAGGAAAGGCCGACCACGGCGTGCTTGGTCGCGCCGTAAGGGGCATTGGTCGGAAAGGGGATGAGGCCGGCCAGTGAAGCGATGTTGATGATATGACCGTGGCCCTGCCGCACCATGAGCTTGTAGACCGCATCGGTGCCGTAGACGACACCGAGCAGATTGACGTCGATGACGCGTCGCCAATGCTCCAGGTTTAAGTCGCGAACCTCGCCCGACACCGCGACACCGGCATTGTTGAACATGAGATCGAGGCGACCATGACGGCTCACCGTCTCGTCGACCAGAGCCTGCACGGCAGCCGCATCGGTGACATCGAGATGCGCGGCACTGACCCGTTGACCGAGTCGCGCGGCCGCGCTCGTCGCCGCGTCAGCGTCGACATCGCTCAACACCACGGTATCGCCGCGGGCCGCGAGGGCCTGCGCGAGCGCCAGCCCGATGCCCGAAGCGCCCCCGGTAATCACGGCAACCTGCCCGTTTGCGTGCTCCACTGGCCACCTCCCCGGCCGAACCGGATAAGATGATACCTCGACCAGGAGACAGACATGAGCAACCATCTTCACAGCGCCGCCGTACGCGGCCTTACGCTGCCCTTGCCGTCATGAACGAGGCCGCGAACGACTACCTGCCAGCCGCGGTCGTCGAGCCGGCGCGCAGCGCCACGGCCGCGGTCATCTGGCTGCACGGGCTCGGCGCTGACGGCCATGATTTCGAGGCCGTGGTGCCGCACCTGGGCCTGCCCGAGAGCCTCGCCGTACGCTTCATCTTTCCCCATGCACCAGCCATACCGGTGACCATCAACAACGGTTACGTGATGCCGGCCTGGTACGACATCCTCGAAATGAATCTGGAACGCGCCGTGGACGAGCTTCAACTGCGTGCTTCGGCCGCCGCTGTCGGCCGCCTGGTCAGTCGCGAACGCGAGCGCGGTATCGAGGCCCGGCACATCATCATTGCGGGCTTCTCGCAGGGCGGCGCGGTCGCTTATGAATTGGCGCTGAGCTGGCCGCAACGCCTCGGCGGCCTGATTGCCCTCTCGACCTATTTCGCGACGGCAAGCTCGATTGAACGCCATCCGGCCAACGCCGATCTGCCAGTGCTGATCTGCCATGGCGTACGCGATCCGATGGTCGACGAACGGCATGGCAAAGCGAGTGCCGAGCGGCTGACCGAAGCAGGGTATCCGGTCGAGTACCGCACTTATCCGGTCGAACACGGCGTCGCCCTGGAGGAGATAGCCGACATCGGGGCGTGGATCACGGCGCGCCTCGGCTGATTTACATTGCGGTCATATTGTCTTTAAGCTTCGCGGCCACGACGTCCGGCCGGCCTCTCAGACCGGGGCCCGGACACCAACATCAGCGGCACCCGCTTGCGCATCGACGCCGCATCGACACCCGAGGAGGGGAGAACTATGGATTTCGGATTCGTATTCATGGGCGACGTACACATTCACGGTGACGTCAAATACGCCGAGGATCACGGCTTCTCGCACGCCTGGCTGTATGACTCGCAGATGCTCGGCAGCGAAGTCTATGCGGCGCTCGCGCTGTGCGCCGATCGCACCAAGACCATCAAGCTCGGCCCGGGCGTGACCAATCCGGCGTCACGCATCTCTCCCCTGTCGGCCTGCGGCATGGCGACCATCAATTCACTCGCGCCGGGCCGCGCCATCATGGGCATCGGCACCGGCAACACCACGCGGCGGACGCTTGGCATGCCGGCGGCAAAAGTCGCCGAACTCGAAGATCACGTGCGCGTCTGTCGCGACCTTTTCGATGGCAAGGTGACCGACTACAGCGAGGGCAAACGACACCGCAAGATCAAGTTCCTCAACCCGGATCTCGGTTATATCAACGTCAAGGACCACATCCCCATCTACATTTCCGCCTCCGGTCCCAAGGTCGCCGAACTCGCCGGCCGCGTTGCCGACGGCATCATCCTGTTCGGCGCGGTCCACCCGGAACTGGTCAAGTGGATGGTCGGCCATCTGCGCAAAGGCGCCGAAGCCGCCGGACGCGATCCGGATTCCCTCTACGTGCTGTCGATGACGGCGTTTTACCTGACCGACTCCGACGAACAGATCGAGACCCGTACGGTACGCGAAGCGGTCGGGCCCATGGTCGCGTCGAGTTCGAACATCTTCGCCCTGTCCTGCCACAAGAATCCCGAGGTCATGCCGGCCACGCTGCGCGACGAACTGGTCGCCTTCACCGGCGTCTACCGCGAACCCGATGCACCGATCGAGACCCGTCATCTGAAACTCTACGAAGGCTACCTGCAGTATCTCAAGCCCGAGCACGAAAAATTGATGACGAAGAAGATCATCCAGGCCACCACCCTGACCGGGACCAAGCAGGAAGTGCTCGGCATGATCGAGGCAATGCGCGACGCCGGTGTGCACCAGATCGCGATCCAGCCCATCCGCCCGACCCGCGAGGTGGTCGATCAGGTGGCGCGCGAGATCATGCCGCATTTCCAGTAAGTCGAATCGCCGCCCCCCGGCCGTTCAAGCGCGCGTATCGATGCCCGGGTGATTCGTCGCCCGCCACGCGCGTTCGTCGGCGGGCGCGTAGGCCGCAGCGACCATCCAGCCGCCACGGCGGCGCGGCGACTCGACAGCGAGTCCCGTTGCCGCCGGCATCGTGGGTTCACGCGGCAATTGCCGGCTGTGGGCGACCATCCAACCGCCGGGAGCGACGGTGGGTTCCGCTGCCGGCGCGGTTTCGGCGATCGCGGAGGTCGATTGGGGTCGTCCGATGGCGGCTTTCACGCCCTTCTCCACCAACAGGCCGAGGGCAGCAAACCCCGCCCCGAGTGGGCCGCCGAACAAGGCCCCGCCCGCGACGCGCATGGCGGGCGCCGCCTCGTCACCGCTCCATTTGCGATAGTAGCTGCCGACGATCGGGATGTGCTGCAAGGGGTTGACCAGGTCGATGAGGTCACCAAAGGTGAAGCCATCGGCGCCGAACAGGCCATTGGCAGGCGGCGCATCCGTGACCACGGGCAGCGTGTGGCGGGAGTGCAGGGACTGTTGAACGATGGGATTCACGGCAGGAAACTCGGACTGCGGTAGAGCATGACACTTGGCGGCCTGCAATCTCCGGGCCATGCGTCTATTTACGGGCTTATGTCCCGGGCCGGGCGCCACCAGCGGCGCGCCTTCACCGCCTTCCGCCGGCAAGCCTTGCCGGCAATTCGAGGACTCCGACTGAACCTTGCCGCCGCACCGGCGGACTAACTCGCCAGGAGCGCTGCCCGACGCAGCGCAGTTCCCCGCAACGTCCATGCTCGCCTGGCTACTCACGCTCTCTCTCACCGGTCTCGGGCCGATCGTTCCCGAGGGGCTCGCCGTGGCCCCGGTCGATGTCGTCGCCGGCTCGCAAACCATCGCGCTGCGCGCTCCGCTGGTCGCGCGCACGCCGGGCGCACGATTGGTGCTGTTCGTGCGCGATCTGTCTGCGCTGAAGGCCCCGGGCATGGATCGCGTGGCGGCTTTCGAGCACGCCCTGCCGCCCGGCTCGGTCAGCGCACGGCTGCGCAGTCCGGACGGCCGCGCACTCGAACTGCAGCACACGGCTTATCTCTATCATCGCGGACTGGCGGGTCTGGTTTTGACTGAGTCGGCACCGGGGCAGAGCAATACGCTGTACGCGACGCTCGAGGTCGAAGCCAGCCGCCCGCTGCCCGGCGTCCAGTTCATCTGGCTGGACGCGCTCGCGCGGGACGTACGGGACACGCATCAACTGCGTTGAGCGTACGCGTACAATCGGACCTCCAGCGTTGCGGGGAGGCCCACCACCATGTCCAAATTCCGCCGAGTCGTCACCGGCCACGATGCCGCCGGCCAGTCCGTCATCGCCAGCGACGAGAGCGTCACCGGGACCGCCGTTCCCGGCATGCCCGGTGTCGAACTCACCACGCTGTGGGGCGCCGATGCGCCGATGCACTATCCGAATCAAGGGCAGCTGCCGGCTTTTTCGACCTGGTTCGCCCCGGTGGGCGGTTTTCGCCTGATCGAATTCGTCATCGGTCCCGAGCCAGCGGCAGGTAGCGACGAGGACGCTCCAGTCGCCGATCCGGCCGCCGTGCAGCGCCTCTTCCCGGGACTGCTCGACACCATGGATCCCGAGGTGCCGGGCATGCACCGGTCGGCGACGATCGACCTGCTCTACGTGCGCTCGGGACGCGTGATGCTGGAACTCGACGACGGATCACAGACCGAACTGCGTGCGGGAGATGTGGCAGTACAAAGCGGCACCATGCATGCCTGGCGCAACCCTTTTACCGAGCCCTGCCGCATCCTCGGCGTCATACTCGGTGCGCACCTCGACAAACCGGCCGGATAAACGCGGGCCAAGACGCAGGGGTGATCTGCCTCACAGAAAGTCGAGGATCAGGCGCGTTACCTCGGCCGGGCGATCGAGCATGAGCCAGTGCGTCGCACCCTCGATGCGTTCATAGCGCCATTCGGCATCGACGTATTCGCCCGAACCGATCATTTGCGTTTCGGTCAGATAACAGTCGCCGCTGCTCCAGATGCCGCAGGTGGGCACCGCAACCCGGGGCAGGACCCAGCCTTCTTCGGTCCAGGCCTCGATGTCGACATTGGCGCGATACCAGTTCAACGCGGCGCTCAGCGCCCCGGGCCGTGAGAGATCCCGCAACCAGGTAGCCATCTCCGGGTGATGCCCCCACAGGTCGCGAAAGAACTGCCAGTCGTTGCGCATCAGAATGTCTTCGGCCAGTCCGCGACGCATGAACAGCAGCATGTACCAGGCCAGGCGACGCTGGGCCAGGCCGGCATTCCACAGCGAACTCAAATGCCCCACCGACAAGGCCACGTGGCGCTCCACGCGCGCGGGATGCCAGGCCGCCAGGGCCCAGCCAACCGCCGCGCCCCAGTCGTGGCTGACCAGGCGCACCCGCGCGAGGTCCAGGTGATCGAGCAGGGCGAGGCTGTCGCCGAGCACTTCCGGCAAGGCGTAGGCGCCGACCTCCTGCGGCTTGGAGGAGTTGCCGAAACCGCGCTGATCCGGGGCGATCACCCGATATCCGGCCTCGACCAGCGCCGGCATCTGATGCCGCCACAGGCGGGCGGAATCGGGGAAGCCGTGCAACATCAGAACCGGTTCGCCGGCCCCGACATCGGTCACCTCGAAATCGAGTTGACCGAGCTTGATGGAATGAATGGTCATGCCTGTCTCCGCATCGTCGGGCGACTATTATCGCCGCTGCGGCGGCGCGTTGACGATCGCCGAAACCCCGCACCACAATGTCGCCAGGAACACCCGGAGTCGTGCCGATGCCGCCCAGCAGCGCCCAACCCACAGCCCGCCTCGATATCGTCTCCGACGTCGTCTGCCCGTGGTGCTATATCGGCAAGCACCGCCTCACCCGCGCCCTCGCCCTGCTCGAGGACGCGCCGCCGCTGGACATTCGCTGGCGGCCGTTCGAACTCAACCCCACCCTGCCGGCCGCAGGCATGGATAGACGCGCCTACTGTGTGGCCAAGTTCGGCTCGGTCGAACGCGCCAACGCGCTCTATGCCAACGTAGCTGCCAATGCCCATGCAGACGGCCTGCCGATGGCCGTCGAGCGCATCGCTCGCACACCCAACACGCGCCGCGCCCATCGCCTGATCGAGCTCGCCCAGACCCATGCTTGCCAGGATGCCGTGGTCGATGCGCTGTTCGAAGCCTATTTCGTCGACGGCCGCGATATCGGCGACCTCGAAACCTTGACGGCGCTCGGCAGTGCCGTCGGTATCGACGGCGACAGCATTGCCGCAGCGCTCACCGACGCCGCCGGTGGTGCGGCCATCGAACGCCAGGAACACGCCGCACACGAACTCGGGGTCTCCGGCGTGCCCAGCTTCCTCTACAACGATCGCCTGCTCTTCTCCGGCGCTCAGAGCCCCGAAACCATCGCCCGGGCCATCCAGCGCGCCGCTGCGCGCGGCTTGTGAGACGTGCCGCCGACGAGCGCGGCCCGGTCACGACACAATACATGCTTGCGGCCCGCGCGCGAGCTTGGGATAGTCCGCGCTGCATCCCAATCGAGCCATGCCAGTGCCCTCATCCCGGCCCCGTATCCTGTTGACCAACGACGACAGTCACGATTCACCCCTGTTCCATCTCGCCATCGACGCACTGCGCAACCTGGGCGACCTCGCCATCGCGGTTCCCGCGACCGAGCAGAGCTGGAAAGGCAAATCCATGACCCGTTACGGTCCGCTCTACGCCGAGCGCATCGAAATCCACGATTTCCCGGCCTGGTCGGTGACCGGCACACCGGCGGACTGCGTCAATCTCGCCATCTACAATCTGCTCGAGGCACCACCCGATATCGTCGTGTCCGGCATCAACATCGGCAAGAACGTCGGCCTCGGTTTCGTTTTTGCCTCGGGCACGGTCGGCGCCTGCCTCGAGGCCAATATTGCCGGCTTGCCGGGGCTCGCCCTGTCACAGGAACTGACCCGCGAAGACTTCATGCATTGGGATCAGCATCGCTGTTTCCGTGAAGACACCACCGCCAACCTGGCACGCCTGGTCGCCACGCTGGTACCGCAAGTGTGGCATCACCTGGTCGCATCCCATCTCGGCTCGGCAACGACCTGGAACGTCAACTTCCCCTACACTCCGGTAGCCATTCCCGATATCCAGCGCACCCGACTCGGTTACAGCACCTACCGCGACTGCTTTCGCCAGCGCGGCGACCAATACCATTTCGGATTGGCCGCGGCCGACCTCGATCCCGCCGCCGACACGGACGACACGACTCTCAAGTCAGGCCACGTCAGCGCGACGCTGCTCGATATCCGCAGTTTCGGCCAGAACCTGGATGAGCCGTCGCCATGAGCCGCTCGTTTGCTGCACTCGCTTCCACCCTGGTGCGCGCCGTCACGCTGCCGCTCAGCGCCCGCCAGCGCGAACGCACCATTGCCCGGCACCTCAATCGCCTCGAGCAGGACAGCCTCGCCCGTGTCGTGTGTCCGCGCGGCAGCCTGCGTCTGCACACACTGCGCAGCGCGCATTGCGCGAGCGCGGTGGCGCGATTCTTCACCGACGAGCCGGAGACGCTGGCCTGGATCGACACCTTCGTCGACGGCTCATGCTTTCTCGATGTCGGCGCCAATATCGGCATCTATGCGCTCTATGCCACACTCAATCCCACGCTGCGCGTGGTCGCCGTCGAGCCGAACGGCATCAATTTCGGGCTGCTGGTCGAGCATGCCGCGCTCAATGAAATCGACGAACGCCTGATTGCGCTCGCCGTCGCACTGGGTGCGCGCACGACCCTGGCACCGCTCCATCTGCGTCAACTCACCGCGGGCGCCGGCGGCGCCGAACTGGGCGCGGCGACGGCCGGCAAGCATGCCGGCGAGATCAGCTTCACCCAGACCGTGCTCGCTTTCGCCCTGGACGACCTGGTGCGCGATTACGGCATCCCCGCGCCGCGCTATATCAAGCTCGACGTCGATGGCACCGAGCAGGACATCCTGGCCGGCGCGCGACACTCGCTGGCTGGGGTCGAATCGTTGTTGATGGAAGTGGAGCGGCGCTCACCGCAGGACATCGAGCGCGACCTCGAGGGGCCGCTGCGTAAGCTGGGTTTCGTCGAAGACGAGGCGGTGCGCGCGCAGGGCTCGGGGCGCAATCGGCTGTATACCAACACCCGTTATGTCGAGCCTGCGCATTGACGACGCCGGCGGGTCGCCGCCGTCAGAATTCGAGTTCGAGCGCCATGCACAGATAGCTGACCAGGGGCACGGCATCCTTGAAGCGGCGGGCCACGAAAGCGGTGAACCGCGGGCTCTCGATCGCATCATCGGCAAAGCTCATACGCGCGATGAAATCCTTGCGCTTGAGGTCCTCGATGAGCGGATGCTCGGCATCGAATCCGCGCGGCGGGCGCACCAGAGCATCCCCGATCAACTCCCAGCGCTGACGGAACGCCTTGGCCTGCGTGGCTTGCTGCCAGGCATGGGGATTGTCGACGATGAACTCGCGGATCGCGGCCACCACCTTGCCTTCGGGGCGCCAGATCCCGGCGCCGAGGAAGCAGTTGCCGGGCTCGAGATGGACATAGAACCCAGGCGCATGCACGTCCTTGGCCGACTCGTGCCGGAAATGGATGCCGACATTGGTCTTGAACGGTGTCTTGTCGTGGGCGAAGCGGGTGTCGCGGTAGACCCGCATCAATGAGCCGCCGACTTTCCTTGGCAAGGCCAGGAAATTCGGTGAGAGACGGGTCAACGGCGGCCCCATATCGGCGATGAACGCCAGTGCCGGATTACGCACACAGGTCTCGTAGCGAGCCTTGTTGTCGTTGAACCAGGGTCGCTCGTTATGTTGCGCGAGTTCGGTCAGAAACGGCAGGCAGGCCGGAGGAAAGCCTTGGAACTGGGCCATGGCCGGGGCCCTCAGTCGAGCAGTTCGACCACGTCGCCGGCGCGCACCGTGCCCGGCTTGCGGCAATGCGCGCCGACGCCCAGGCATTGATTGGCTTCTTTCACGATCGAACGCAGGATGGTCTTGTCGTAGGGTAAATCGCCTTGCGGGCGCACTGTCATGCCGCAGCGGGGCGTCGGCGCGGTGACTTCGAGTTCGACCTCGCCGATGCGCAGCCGCTTCCCCACCCAGGCGTTTTCAGCCAGGCCCGACAGCCCGGCCTCGCTTTCGATATGGAAATTCGGCCGAAAACGGCGAATATCCCAGTCGGCGTCGGGGTTGAGTGTGCGCATGTGCTCGATCGATGCAGTGGTGATGAAGTGGATCTCCTCGTTGTCGAAGAAGGTGCCCGGCACCGCGACATAGTCCATCAGGACTTCGGGAAACTGGCTGAAATCCGGCAGCGGCTCGCCCGGTTCGCGCGCGAACCAATCCGCCGCTTCCTGGGCGAACTGCGCTTCGTCGGGCTTGTAGCGTTTGTAGAACGCCTTGTCCGTAGCGGGTTGCAAGGGCCACAGGCGCGCATTGCGGCCGATCAGTGCCGTGAGCTTGTCATGGATTCGCGCGTCGTCGCTGGTGAGGGTGTCGCCGTCCGGAAAGCTTACCGCCACCGGTTTGATGCCTGTGCCGTCCGGTTCGTCGACGTAGCGCGCCCGGCACAGCATGAGCTGCGGATAGAGCTTGCCCCACTGCACTTCTTCGCGCACCTCGTCGCGCATCGCCCAGCAGCGGTCGCCCAGCACGCCGCTCGCCGAGACCGCCGCCGCCGGTACGGTATCGCCCTGCATCGACTTGACCGGGAAGCGCCAGATCTCCCGCACATGACCTACTACACCCATGCTCGTCTCCTCATTCGCTGATTGTCCGTCGATGATTGTCGGTGAACCGTCCAGCCCGGCCCCGCTCGAGCGCAGCCGTTCTCGACGATTGTGGCCCTGTTCCTCGCCGTCGCGCAATTCCAGGCGGGCGCGGGGTCAACTGTGGCGCCGCCCGCGCCAGCTCAGATCGAACAGGTCCGCACGGCGGTCGGCGAGATTCATCACCGAGCCTTCCATATGCAGCTCGCGCAGCTTCTCCAGGTCGAGATCGACCACCAGCAGCTGTTCGGTGTTCGGCGTGGTCTCCGAGATGATCGCATCGTGCGGGAAGGCGAAGTCGGACGGCGAGTAGACTGCTGACTGGGCGTATTGCAGATCGAGATGATCGACCTGCGGCAAATGGCCCACCGATCCTGCCACGACCACGTAGCACTCGTTCTCGATCGCGCGCGCCTGGGCGCAACGCTGCACGCGCAGGAAGGCGTTCTTGGTGTCGGTCCAGATCGGCACGAACAGGATGTCGATGCCGTCGAGCGCCTGCAAGCGGGCGAGCTCGGGAAATTCGACGTCGTAGCAAATCAGAATACCGACCCGGCCGGCGTCGGTATCGAAGGTCGCCAGGCCGTCGCCGCCCTTGATCATCCAGTAATCGCGCTCGTCCGGGGTGATATGCAGTTTGTACTGCTGATCGACCCGGCCATTGCGCTGGAACAGATAGGCGACGTTGTAGATGTCGCCGTCCTGGTGCAGCGGCATACTGCCGCCGATGATGTTGACGTTGTAGGACAGTGCGTAGTCGCGCATGGCTTCGACGATGGCGGGCGTGTAGTCGGCCAGATGGCGAATGGCCTCGGCGGCCTTGTCGTCGTGTTCGCCGAGGCCCATCAAGGGCATGTTGAAGAACTCCGGGAAGATGACGAAGTCCGCGCGGTAATCGGACAGGGCATCGACGAAGAACTCGACCTGGGCGAGCAGCTCCTCGAGCGAAGCGATGGTGCGCATCTGCCACTGCACCACGCCGACGCGGACCTCGGTCTTGGGCGCTTCGACCAGCGATTTCTCTTCGGGTTCGAAGTAGAGGTTATCCCATTCGAGCAGCGTCGCGTAGCCGCGGCTGGCCTCGTCTTCCGGCAGATAGCCGCGCATGATGCGCTTGACCTGGAAGTCGTTGGAGAGCTGAAAGTTCAGCACCGGATCGTCGAGTTCCTGGCGGCGTACGCGCTCGATGTAGTCGGCCGGGGTCAGGGTATCGGCATGCTCGCCATAGCCGGTAATGCGGCCGCCCGCCAGGATGCCGCGCAGATTGAGTTCCATGCACAGGTCCTTGCGGGCGTCATAGAGCCGCCGGCCGAGCCGATAGCCGCGGTATTCGGGATCGACCATGACGTCGATACCGTAGAGGGCATCACCATCGCCATCGTGGTGGATGAGCAAGTCTTCGCTGACCAGATCGCGGTAGCGATGCGGTGACGAAAAGCGGTTGTAGTCGACGCGCACGGTCAGCGCGGCGGCCACGATCTGGCCTTGATCCTCGATGCAGATCTGACCTTCCGGAAAGGACTCGAGCAGACCGTCGATGGTGGCTCGGGGCCACGCCCCGCCCAGATCGTGATAAACCACGTTCTCCAGTCGTTCGAGTTCGTCGTGATCCTCCTGGCGCAGATTGCGCAGGCGGATCAGGGTCTCATTGCCGGTATCGGTCTGGGTCATCGCGGTCGGGGTCTGCTCGGAACGGGTTGCAAGGGTAGCCGATCGGGGTCGGCGCGCGCCAATAGCCGACGCGCGCGATCAAGCCTCGCGCGACCCCACCCGAGGCGTGACGACGCCCGCTTCCGTCACCACCGCGTCCATGGCGATGTCATGACCCTGGGGATGGATGGTCGGCAGGCGCGCACTATCATGGCCGACACCGACGAAGCGCGGCCGTCGCGGCAGCTCGGCGAGGGTGCGATCGAAGAAACCACCGCCATAGCCGAGGCGGTAGCAGTCCGCATCGAAACCGACCACCGGCGCAATGACGACATCCGGTATCACCGTCGCGGCCTCGGCGGCCGGAATGGGGATGTTCCACACGCCGCGGGTCATCGGCGTGCCGGGCGTCCAGACCCGAAATACCATGGGCTTGCCTTGTGCGATCACCACCGGCAGCGCCGCTTGCGCGCCGTGCGCGAGAATATCGGTCAACCAGGGTCGCAAGTCGACTTCGCCGCGAAATGGCCAGTAGGCGCTGACGACACGGTCTGCGAGGTCGCCCAACAGATCCTGCAGTGTCTGCGCGATGCGTCGATCGAATTGCCTGCGTGTCGCGGCCGGCACAGCCAGGCGCGCGGCGATCAGCTGCTCCCGCGTGGCCTTGCGCCAGGCCGCGAGTTGCGCCGCCGGCCGCGGCGCGCCGACGCCACTCAAGCCCATGTAGGCTGCATCGACCTCATGCATGGCGCACGGTGCGGACGCCGGCGGATTGGCGGAGCTGTCGTCATGGCCGTTCATGTCCGGCATCGTAACAAAAGCACCGCCGCGCGACGGCCTGCGCCAGGCCGGCTGCGCCAGGCACTGCGGTAGGCAGGCGGCTCGGCGGCCGCTACCATGCAACGTCGGGCATCCTTTCGAGAATCTCCCCCGCCATGTCGCGCTACCGCCTCGGCTTCCTGCTCTGCGATCACCCGATCGAGCATCTCGCGCGTCCGTTCGGCGATTACCCGACGATGTTCGCGCGGGCCTTCGGGGCGGTCAGCGATGCCATCGACTGGCAGGTCTACGACGTTACTGCCGGCAGCCTGCCCGCGACGCCCGGGGACTGCGATGGCTGGATGATTTCCGGCAGCCGCCACGGCGCCTACGATGCACTGCCCTGGATGGCGCCGCTGGCCGCTGCCGT
>JBBDTC010000280.1:0-19934 GCA_040904625.1 Gammaproteobacteria bacterium | reverse complement strand
TGGGCCGCTATCCCACCGCCGCAGTAGATGCGGCCTAAGTCCGACAGGCTGCTAGCCCGTTTCAAAGCGGTTCGCGCGGCCCGCGCGGGATGATCCCGGTCGGATTGATGGTCTTGTGCGAGCCATAGTAGTGGCCCTTGATGTGATCCATGTGCACGGTTTCGGCGACATCGGGCGCTGCATGGAGGCGCTGCACCAGGGCATGCAGGTTCGGATAGTCCCGAATCCGCGCCAGATTGCACTTGAAATGGTAGTGGTAGACCGCATCGAAACGGACCAGCGTCGTGAATAGCCGCCAGTCGGCCTCGGTCAGGCGGTCGCCGCAGAGATAGCGCTGCCCCACGAGCCGCCGCTCGAGCCAGTCCAGCGTCTCGAACAAGGCTTCGACAGCTTCGTCGTAGGCTTCCTGGGTGGTGGCGAACCCTGCCCGATAGACACCGTTATTGACCGTCTCGTAGACCCGTGCGTTGACGCCGTCGATTTCGGCGCGCAGGTCCTGCGGATAATAATCCGCCGCCGTAGCCCCGAGCGCATCGAAAGCCGAATTGAACATCCGGATGATCTCGGATGACTCGTTGCTGACAATGGTCTGACGCTGCTTGTCCCACAGGACCGGAATCGTCACCCGGCCGGAATAATCGGGCACGGCCGCGGTATACACCTGATGGAGATAATCGGCGTGGTGAATCGGATCGGGGATCACGCCCTCCCCGGCCGCGAACGTCCAGCCCTGCTCGGCCATGTACCAGTGCACCACCGACAGCGAAATCATGTCGCCGAGCCCTTTCAACAGGCGGAAGAGAATGGTCCGATGAGCCCAGGGGCAGGCATGGCCGACGTAGAGATGATAGCGGCCGGCGGCAGCCGGAAAATCACCGACACCCGACGGACCGGCACTGCCGTCCGGCGTGATCCAGTTGCGAAACTGCGCATCGGCGCGGACGAAGCGCCCGCCGCTGGCACTGGTGTCGTACCATTGGTCATGCCACTGGCCGTCGACAAGCATACCCATCGCTGTTACTCCATAACATCTGCCTGCCGGGATCGGCCCCGCAGGTCTGTGGTCCTCAGTTGATCACGAACAAATCCATGAACTCGTGGACGGGCTTGGATTCGAGGCGATCCTGGTTCAGGCACAATTCCATGATCTGATCACAGCGCCAGGCCGGGAATCGGGTGCGCAGGTTGGCGGCAAATTTGCGTTCCAGCAGAGGGATCCCCTCTTCCCGGCGGCGGCGGTGCCCGACCGGATATTCGATGGCGACCTTTTCAGTCTTGCTGCCATCGCTGAACACCACCTGCAGTGCGTTGGCGATGGAGCGCTTGTCCGGATCGTGATAGTCGTTCGAATAGCCCGGATCTTCCACGATCTGCATCTTCTCCCGCAGTGTGTCGATGCGCGGATCGCCGGCATGAAACTCGTTCTCGTAATGCTCGGCGACGAGATCGCCGTACAACAGCGGCACTGCAATCATGTACTGCAGACAATGATCGCGATCGGCCGGATTGGCCAGCGATCCGGCCTTGGAAATGATGCGGATGGCGCTTTCGTGTGTGGTGACCTCGATGCATTCGATGTCGTCGATGCGATCCTTGACTTCCATGTGCAAGCGGACTGCCGCTTCGGCTGCGGTCTGTGCGTGGAATTCTGCCGGAAAGGAGATCTTGAACAGGATATTTTCCATCACATAGCTGCCGTAGGGCCGCTGGAAGCGAAACTTGTTGCCCTTGAATAGAACGTCGTAATAGCCCCAGTCAGCCGCGCTGAGGACCGTCGGTATGCCCATCTCTCCCTGCAGGGTCATCATTGCCAGGCGCACCGCACGGGAGGTGGCGTCCCCGGCTGCCCACGACTTGCGCGAGCCCGCATTCGGCGCATGCCGGTAGGTGCGCAGCGCACAGCCGTCGACCCAGGCCTGTGAAAGGGCATCGATAATCTGATCGCGCGAACCGCCGAGCATCCTGGTCACGACCGCGGTCGATGCGACCCGCACCAGCAGAACATGGTCCAGCCCGACGCGGTTGTAGCTGTTCTCGAGTGCGAGGACGCCCTGGATTTCGTGCGCCTTGATCATGGCGCTCAGCACCTCGCGCATGGTCAGGGGCGCTTTGCCGTTGGCAAGCGCACAACGGCTCGCATAGTCGGCGGTGGCCAGGATGCCGCCGAGATTGTCCGAAGGGTGCCCCCATTCGGCGGCCAGCCAGGTGTCGTTGTAGTCGAGCCAGCGGACGATGCAACCGATGTCCCAAGCCGCCTTGACCGGGTCGAGTTCGTGCGAGGTCCCGGGCACTCGAGCGCCGTTCCTGACCACCGTCCCCGGCACCAGCGGTCCGAGATGCTTGGTGCACTCGGGGAAACGCAAGGCCAGCAGTCCACAGCCGAGCGTGTCCATCAAACAGTTGCGCGCCGTATCGTAAGCTTCGGTGCTGTCTATGTCGTAATCGGCGACATAGGCGGCCATGTCGACGAGTTCCTGGTCCGGTTGCGGACGCTCGCTGCTAGCCACGTTCGAGCTCATGATTGCCTCCAGCTGGAAAAGGGATAAGGACCCCAATGTCACTTACTTTAGGCGACAACGGGTTTCGGGATCGGTCCGTCCGGCCTCCCCGCAAGAGAGGTCCTTTGGCGGAATGGCTCCCTTCGGTCCGCTTTATTTCCGCCAAAGGACCTCTCCTGCGGGGAGGCCTATCCGCGCTCGAGGAAGCTCTGAGTAAGTGCTATTGGGATAAGGACTCCTGTCGACCTCCTTCGCAGTGTGTCGTGTGTCGCCGTTCAGTTCGAGCCGATGGCAGGGCCGGGGCCGCTATCGACGGCATCGGCGAACAGGCGAAAGAAGTTCGCGCTCGTCGCTGCCGCAAGCGTGCCTAAATCTTCCTCGCGCAGGGCGGCCAGAAACTCCGCCGTATGGCGGACATAGGCCGGTTCGTTCTGTTTGCCGCGGCGCGGCACGGGCGCGAGCCAGGGCGCATCGGTCTCGATCAGCAATCGTTCGAGCGGCACACGCCGGGCCACCTCCTGCAGGTCACGTGCGCTCTTGAAAGTCACGATGCCGGACAGGGAAATATAGAAACCGAGGTCCATCGCTGCTTGTGCAGTGGCCCAATCCTCGACGAAACAATGCATCACACCGCCGATTTCGTCACCGCGCTCTGCGCGCAGAATGGTCAGCAGATCCGCCGCTGCCTCACGGCAATGGATGACCAGCGGCTTGCCCGCTTCCCGCGCCGCGGCGATATGGGTTCGAAAGCGCCGGCGCTGCCAGTCCAGATCGCCGCTGCTGCGGTAATAGTCGAGGCCGGTTTCGCCGATGGCAACGATGTCCGGGTGGCGGGCATGCTCGACCAGCGTTTCTACCGTGGGCTCGATCACCGCGCCTTCGGTGTTCGGATGAACGCCCACCGTCGCCGACACGCAAGGGTGGCCGGCCGCCGCGGCGGCGACCCCGGGGAAGGATTCGAGGTCCACCGAGACGCACAACATATGCCGCACACCCGCCGCCTGCGCGCGTTCGACGATCGCCTTCACACCGCCCTCGCCCGCCTCGATCAAGGGCAGATGACAGTGTGAATCGACTAACAGGAGATGTTCTTCAGACATGGCAGACAGCCGGCGACGCATCGGTTGCGGCGCCGGCGGCGCGCGCCGCGCTACATGGTGTGGGTGTGGCGATCGGACTTGAGTGCGCCGGCGAGCTGATTCTCGATCTTGTTACGCGTCGCGCCGTTGTCGAGTTCGCTGAACTGGACGCCGATTCCTGCCGTCCGGTTGCCCTGGGCGCCGCGCGGCGTCATCCAGATGACGCGGCCGGCCACCGGCAGCTTTTCCTTGCTGTCGGTGAGGGTCAGCAGCATGAAGACCTCATCGCCGAGCTTGTAGGTCTTGTTGGTCGGAATGAACAACGCGCCGTTCTTCACGAACGGCATATACGCGGCATAGAGCGAACTCTTGTCGCGAATGGTCAGCGAGAGGATACCCTGTCGTGGATTCTTGCCGGCTGCGCTCATGACGTCGTTTCCGCTGATTCCGTTCGTGCAAACTGATACAGGAGGTTTTCGATGGCTTCGCCACCCCGGATGCCGCTCGAGCGGGCCAGCGTCGAGCGGGCTTCGGAAATCCGATCGAGGAAGGCGAACAGTCGCGCCGAGTGTAATTTATTTGCGATGTCGTGCAAATGGCGGCGATGCTCCGGCGCGAGATGGATATGCCGCGGTTCCGCCCCCACGGCGAGCTGGGCGACCGCGCGGATGACGAGTTCGAGCGCCTCGATCGTGCGCCACGCGTCACCCGTGGACAGCCGCCTCGCGGCCTCGAGGACGCCGATGGAACCACTGGCGAGGTCGTGCAGCGCGTCGATCACGCGATCGTACAGCGATGCTTCGTCGTCCTCGAGCTGAGCCAGCAGGGTCAACGGCGCGCCAGCCACACTGCGGACGCGCGCATCGGCCAGGGCGGGCTGCTGTTGACGCCGGGCATCCAGCCACGCGAGGCAGGCCGGCCAGTCCGGGTCGGCCAGTGTGACACGCTGGCAACGGCTCAATATCGTCGCGGGGAGCTGGCCTGTACGATGGCTGACGAGCAGGAACAAGGCCCCGGGAGGCGGCTCCTCGAGAACCTTGAGCAAGGCATTGGCTGCATTCGTGGTCATCATCTCGGCCGGATGGACGATTGCTACCTTGTGATGCCCGTAATGCGATTTGAGGGTATAGAAGTCGATCAGCTCGCGGATCTGGTCGACACCGATCGATTTGCGCTCCTGCTCCGGCTCGACCCTGAACAGATCGGGATGGTGTTCCGTGTCGAGCAGCACACAGCTGCGGCAGCGCCGGCAGGCCGTCGTCACTGTTGCCGCTTCGCACAGGGCGAGGCGGGCAAAGGCGACCGCGAACGCAAGCTTGCCGAGACCTTCCCGCCCTGCCAGCAGGTAGGCGTGGGCGAGACGACCCTGCGCACGGCGCGGTGCGAGCTCCTGCCAGGCCGGATCGAGCCATGGGTAAGGCGCACTCATAACAGGCGCCGCTCGATGATGCGGTCCAGTTCGCTCGCAACCTCGGCCAGTTCCCGAGTCGCATCGACGATCACGAAGCGGTCCGGCGCGGACCGCGCACGCTCGAGATAAGCGGCGCGTACGCGGCTGAAGAATTCGACCTGTTCCTGTTCGAAGCGATCGGGCGCACCGCGCCCGCGCGCACGCGCCAGCCCCAATGCCGGCGGGGCATCCAGCAACAGGGTCAGGTCCGGCTGCCGGTGGCGGTGCACCATGTCTTCGGCCTGGGCGATGAGCCCTTTGTCGACCCCGCGCCCGCCGCCCTGGTAGGCATAGCTTGCATCGGTGAAACGGTCACAGACGACGTCGTGCCCGGCGCCGAGCGCGGGTTCGATGACCTCGGCGAGGTGCTGGGCACGCGCGGCAAACATCAACAACAGTTCGGTCAGGGCCGCCATGGGCGTCGCGGTCGGCACGAGCAGCAGCTCACGAATACGCTCGCCGAGTGGCGTGCCGCCCGGTTCGCGTGTGGTGATGACCTTGCGCCCGCCGCGGCGCAGGGCCGCCTCGATCCGCGCGACCGCAGTGGTCTTGCCCACACCTTCGATACCCTCGAGGGTGATGAATCGACCGCGCTCCGTCATTGTCCACGGCTCCGTTGATAGCGTCGTACCGCCTCGTTGTGTTCGCGCAGCGACGTCGAGAAATGGTGACCGCCCGTTCCCGTCGCGACGAAGTACAGCGTCTTTCCCGGCGCCGGATTGAGCGCTGCGACGATGGCATCGCGCCCCGGCATTGCGATCGGGGTCGGCGGCAGCCCGGCGTGTACGTAGGTATTGTAGGGATGTTCGCGCACCAGATCCGCGCGCGTAAGCGGTCCCTCGATCGCGGCATCACGACCATAAAGCACCGTCGGATCTGTTTGCAGTTTCATGCCGAGGCGCAAACGACGTACGAACACACCGGCGACCTCGGCGCGTTCCGTGTCGAGGCCGGTTTCCTTCTCGACGATCGATGCCAGGATCAGCCCCTCGTAGGGCCCCTCGAACGGCAACTCGGCCTGCCGTTCACGCCAGGCTTCGTCGAGCACCTCCTGCAGGCGTCGAGCAGCCCGGCGCAGCAGCTCCAAATCGCTCGTGCCGGCTTCGTAGTGATAGGTCGAAGGGAAGAACAGGCCCTCGGGCGAGGGCGCGTCGAGGTCGAGTTCGCGGACGATTTCCGCATCGCTGAGTTGGTCCAGCGACTGTTCGATATAGGGCTGCGCCGCCAGGATACGGCGCATGTCGGCAAAGCGCGAGCCTTCGATGAAGCGGACGGTGAACACCTTCGTGCGTCCGCCCGCGATACGCTGGAGCAGATCACGCAGAGTGTCGCCTGGCAGCATTTCATAGGTGCCGGCCTGAAGGTGCTGCGCGGTCCGGGTCAGGCGTGTGTGCAGCAACAGCAGACGATAGTCAGCGACCCAGCCATTGGCCTCGATTTGCCGCGCGATCCGGCTGATACTACTGCCCGGTTCGATTTGCAGCAGGGCGCTGCCGCTGAGCGCGGGCGGCACGCGCATGGCTTGCTCGACCTCCGCGAAAATCACGGCCGCGAGCCCCATCAGGCCGAGCAGCATGCCGCTACCGGCGGCGACGAGCCAACGCTGCCAACGTTTCACGGGATGAGCTCGTCGTGACGCAGCAGTTGCACGAGTTCCTCGGCCACTGCGTGCGCCCTGTAGATCATTGGACGATCGGCGTCGAGGCGGTCGATGCTGTGCACGCCGATGATCGAATTGGTCACGAACAGTTCGTCAGCGACCAGCAGATCTTCGACAAGAACCGACTTGACGATCACCTCCAGGCGCAGCCGGGCAGCCCGTTCGATGACGGCGGCGCGCACGATGCCGGCGACACCGGCCCGCTCGAGACACGGCGTGATCAGGCGGCGACCAAGAACCAGAAAAAGATTGCTGCGGGTGCCCTCGATGACATGGCCATCGCCGTCCAGCATCAGACCCTCGACGTAGTCGCCTTGCGGCCAGGCGCGGCTGGCCAGCACCTGATCGAGACGATTGAGGTGCTTGATGCCGGCAATGGCCGGATTGATGCTGAGCGGATGCCGGCACAGGAACGCGCCGCGTTGCGGCGGCGCATCGAGGGCGCGCGGCCACTCGTACAGACTCACGATACGGCGCTCGCGCTGCACGTTCGGCCACCGGTAGCCACGGCCGCCACTGCCGCGGGTGAGGATGATTTTCAGCACACCCCGGGTATGTCCGCGACATACCGAATCGATCTCCTCGCGCAGGACCGGGTCAGGCGGTGGCGCCAGACCGAGGCGCTCGGCGCCGCGCGCCAGACGCTCGAGGTGGCGATCGAGTGCAAGCACCCGGCCCTCACTAAGCGCCAACGTCTCGAACAGACCGTCGCCGTAGGCCAGACCTCGATCGTCGGCGTCCAGTCGAGAACTCTCGAAACCGTCAATCAGCATCGGCTGTACCGGGGCACGGCCGAACGTCGATGATCCATCGACCCCGGCAAGTACGGCGGATCAGAATCGGGTGAAGACCAGCGAACCGTTGGTGCCGCCGAACCCGAACGAATTCGACACAGCGACTCGAATCTTCATCTCGCGCGCGCTATTCGCGGCGTAATCGAGATCGCACTCCGGATCGGGGTTGGTCAGGTTGATCGTCGGCGGAGCCACCTGATCGCGGATGGCGAGCACCGAGTAAACGGCCTCGGCGCCGCCTGCCGCGCCCAGCATATGCCCGACCATCGACTTGGTCGAACTCATGACCAACTCGTAGGCGTGGGCGCCGAACAGCGCCTTGACCGCGTCGGTCTCGGCCTTGTCGCCGGCCGGCGTGGAGGTGCCATGGGCATTGATGTAGTCGACCTCTGAGGGATCGAGGCCGGCATCGTCGAGCGCCATCCGCATGCAGTCCGCAGCACCTTCGCCGTTCGGCGAGGGGGCGGTCATATGATAGGCGTCACTGTTCATGGCAAAACCGGCCAGTTCAGCATGGATTCGAGCGCCGCGTGTCTGTGCATGCTCGAGCGACTCCAGCACCAGTATGCCGGCACCATCGCTCAGCACGAAGCCATCGCGCTCCAAATCCCAGGGCCGACTCGCAGCCGTCGGATCATCGTTACGCGTCGACAGGGCCTTGGCCGAGGCAAAACCGCCGATGCCGGTTGGACAGGTTGCAAACTCGGCGCCGCCGGCGATGATGACGTCCTGTTCGCCGCGCTCGATCGTACGGGCGGCCAGGCCGATGCAGTGCGCACCGGTCGAACACGCCGAGACGACGGCATAATTGGGACCTTTGATGCCGTATTTGATCGACAGATTGCCGGCGATCATATTGATGATGTTGCTCGGCACGAAGAACGGCGAGATGCGTCGCGGCCCACCGTCGAGAAAGGCCTGGTAGCCCTTCTCGATTCCAGGCAGACCACCGATACCCGAGCCGATGATGGTACCGATCCGCTTGGCATTAGCCTCGGTAACTTCGATGCCCGCATCGTTGATCGCCTCGATCGCCGCAGCCAGGCCGTAATGGATGAAAGGATCCATTTTTCGCGCATCCTTGGCCGAGACGAATTGGGTAATATCGAAATCCTTGATTTCGCCCGCGATGCGCGTCGCGAATTTGCTCGCATCGAACGACACGATCGGCCCGATTCCACTGATGCCGTTGACGGTATTCGCCCAGGACGCGCTCACCGTATTGCCGTTGGGAGCAACGAGGCCCAAACCAGTTACTACAACGCGATGCGCCAACTTACGAGATCCTCGATGTTACAGGCACTAGAAAAACAAAAGGCCGCGCTTCAATCGTGAATCGCGGCCTCTTCCGTGGATGTCAGAAACGGTCAGGATTCCAGGTGGCCGTTGATGTAGTCGATAGCCTGCTGAACGGTGGTGATCTTCTCGGCCTCTTCATCCGGAATTTCAGTCTTGAATTCTTCTTCCAACGCCATCACGAGTTCGACGGTATCGAGTGAATCTGCACCCAGATCATCGACGAAAGAGGCTTCGTTCGTCACTTCTTCTTCTTTTACGCCCAGCTGTTCTACGACGATCTTCTTGACACGTTCTTCAACGCTGCTCATCGGCTGAAATTCCTCCCAGATTGGTGCCGCCAGTGTGGCGGCCGGTGTTAGTTTAGTGAAAACCGATTAAACTGCAAGCAAACACGCTATCCTCGCGCTAATTCGCCAGCAAAAACATCTCATTACAAGATTCTTTACGGCATCGGAAGTGCCGTTCATGCCATGTACATGCCGCCGTTGACATGGATGGTCTCACCGGTCACGTAGGCTGCACGATCGCTGGCCAGAAAGGCGACCACGGCGGCGATTTCCTCCGCACTTCCCATCCGCCCCATAGGCACACGGGCGAGCACGGCGGCTTTCTGATCGTCGCTCAGCTTGGCCGTCATGTCGGTATCGATAAAGCCGGGTGCCACGGCATTGACCGTGATCCCGCGATTGGCTATCTCTTGTGCCAGAGACTTGGTGAAACCGACCACACCCGCCTTGGCCGCGGCGTAATTCGCCTGGCCGGCATTGCCGGATGCGCCGACGACCGAAGTGATGCTGATGATGCGGCCGTAACGCGCTTTGACCATGCCGCGCAGGACACGCCGGGTGAGCGCGAACACGGCGTTCAAATTGGCATTGATGACCGTCTCCCACTCTTCGTCCTTCATGCGCAGCATGAGGTTGTCTCGAGTCAATCCGGCGTTGTTGACCAGAACCAGCGGCACGAGTTGATCATGCTCCAGCGCGCCGAAGAAATCATCGATCGAGGCGCGGTCGGTAACATCCAGCCTGTGCGCCGCACGCAGCGCCCCGCTGTCGCCGAGCGCGCCCTGGATTGCGCTGAGCCCGGTGGTGCCGGTCGCCGTGCCGATGATATCGAAGCCGTCGTCGGCCAGCGCGCGGGCGATGGCCAGACCAATTCCGCGGCTCGCGCCGGTCACTATGGCAAGGCGTTTGGTCGTCATGAGGGGTCCTCTGTACGGTGAGCCGCGGCGTCCCGGATGGCCTCAGGATCGCCCAGCGCGCGGCACTGCAGTGTGCGATCGATGCGCTTGATCAGCGCTGACAGCACCTTGCCGGGCCCGCATTCATAAATCTGCCCGATGCCGCTGGCGGCAAAGTGTTCGATGGTTTCGATCCAGCGCACGGGGGATTCGAGTTGATGCACCAATGCCGCGCGAATGGCTGCGGCCGACTCGTGCGTACGTACGTCGACATTGTGCACCACCGGGATCGCCGGAGTACCCACATCGACAGCCGCCAGACGCTGGCCGAACTGCTCGGCGGCGGGACGCATGAGCGCGCAATGGGCCGGCACGCTGACAGGCAGGATCATCACCCGCTTGGCGCCGCCCGCCGTTGCCGCCTCGCAAGCACGTTGCACGGCATCGCGCGTCCCGGCGATGACTATCTGGCCGGGAGCATTGAGATTGGCGCAGCTGCAAACCCCGCCCACGGCGCTCGCCTGGATACAGACATCGGTGAGTTCAGCCAGGCCGAGTCCGAGCACCGCGGCCATGGCGCCCTCGCCCGCGGGAACGGCTTGTTGCATGAAACGGCCGCGATCGGCGACCAAGGCCACCGCGCTCTGGTAATCCAAAGCGCCCGCGCAGACCAGCGCCGTATATTCTCCGAAACTGTGGCCAGCCATCATCTGCGGTCGGCTGCCGCCGCTTTCGAGCCAGGCGTCCCAGGTCGCAACACCTGCTGCCAGCAGCGCGGGCTGCGTATTCTGCGTGCTGTTGAGTTCCGCCTCCGGGCCGGCCTCGACGAGTTTCCACAGATCAAAACCGAGAACCTCGGAGGCGCTGTCGAAACGCTGCCGAACGCAGGCGAATTCAGCTGCCAGAGCGTCCATCATGCCGACGCTTTGCGAGCCCTGCCCCGGGAACACGAAGGCAAATCGCGGGATCGAGTCGTTCATTCCTGTCCGCTCTCTTCCAACAGCTTTTCGAGTAGATGAATGATCCGTTCCGGCACCGCTTTCTCCGCTTCGAGCACGGCGACATCGATGGCGTGGCCGTAGGACACCGTATCGGCGCTGCCGTGGCTCTTGATCACCGTCCCGCGCAGCCCCAGCAGGCTGGCGCCGTTATAACGTCGCGGGTCGGCGCGATTACGCAAGGCCCGCAATGCCGGCATCGCGCAGAGTGCACCGAGTCGGGTCAGCCAGCTGCGTTTGAACTCCTCACGGGCGATTTCGGTCAGCATGCGCGCCACACCCTCGCTGGCTTTGAGCGCGACGTTGCCGACGAAGCCGTCGCAGACGATGACATCGAAGCGGCCACTGTAGATATCGTTGCCCTCGGCAAAGCCGGCGTAATTGAGCGGGCTGCGTTCGAGCAGCGCGGCGGTCTGCTTGACGCGATCGTTGCCCTTCATCTCTTCTTCGCCGATGTTCAGTAGTGCCACCGACGGCTGCGGCCGGTTGTCGACGGCTTCCGCGAGTACCGCACCCATCACGGCGAATTGAAACAGTTCGGACGAAGTGGAATCCACGTTCGCGCCGAGATCGAGCATGTGTGTCGGATGGCCGATGCCCGGCAAGGTGGCGCAGATCGCTGGGCGGTCGATCCCGGGCAAGGTCTTGAGCACGAAACGCGCCATGGCCATCAAGGCGCCCGTGTTGCCTGCGCTGACGCAAGCCGCGGCGCCGCCGTCCTTGACGATATCGATGGCGCGGCGCATCGAGGACTCGCGCTTGCCGCGCAGTGCGCTGGACGGCCGTTCATGCATCTCCACGACCTGCGCAGTGTATTCGACACTCATCCGTGGATGGACCGCGAGCCCGTGCTCTTCGAGTAGAGGCTGCAGTTGTGCTTCATCGCCGAACAGCACGATCTCGAGCGCCGGATGGCGGGCGAGTGCTGCTGCCACGGCCGGCACGGTCACACTCGGGCCGTGATCGCCGCCCATGGCATCGATACTGATACGGATAGTCACAAGGCGCTGGGCGTCCGACATAGAGACGCCGGCGGACATGACTCATGCCCGCCGGCGGCGTCCAGCCAACGCTTATTCCGCGTCCGGGAGCACTTTCTTGCCGCGGTAGTAGCCGTCCGCGCTGATATGGTGGCGCCGATGGGTCTCGCCGGTGGTCTGTTCCTCGGCAAGCGTGGGTTTCGCCAGCGCGTCGTGCGAGCGCCGCATACCGCGGCGCGAAGGCGTGGATTTGTTTTGTTGTACGGCCATTTCTGTTTACTCCGAACTGTCTGTCAATCTTTGTCGCGCGGCTGTGCCGCAAGCATCTCACCGAGGGCCGCGAAAGGCTTGTGGCGCTCACCGTTTGCCGCTTCGCCGAGCGCCTCACCGGCGCAGGTCGGCGTAGCGTGCGCCGGAATCATCGGACAGGCGAGCAGCAGCTCGTCCTCGATGAGTTCGAGCACATTCAATCGCCCGTCCGACACTTCCACGAAATCGTGATCGTCGTCGTCCTCACCCCCGGCAAGCCGGCCATTCAGCGCCGCATCGTGCAACTCGACCGCGAAAGTCCCCTCGATGATGCGTTCCATCCACTCCAGGCAGCGTTGGCACTGCGCGCGCACCGGGGTGGAGAAATGCCCCGCCGCGGCCACCGTGCCGCCGGCGGCGGCGGTGAGCGTGAGCCCTACCCGCGTAGGCCCACAGACCTGCACCACGCCGTCCACCCGCGTGAAGCGCGACGCGGCCAAGGTACCACGCAGGGTCCTGCCGGCGGCAGCGAGCCGCGGGTAATCGATCTCTGAAGGTAATTCGTCCGCCATGAGGGCGCGGTATTATAGGCCAAGAGTCAGTCAGTTAGAACCACTGCTGCGCTGCGGATCTGACGGCGCCCTGCTCACCGGGTCCGTTACCAGCCGAGCACGGCGCCATTTGCCGCGCCTTCGAGCAGCGCGACGCCGCCGCGTCGGATCAAGCCGATGAGTGAGTTGTCACGCACGGTGAAATCGACAATCCGCTCGGCGCCGAGCACCTCGCGCGCAACGTAGCCGGCAGAACCGAATTCGTCGATCAAGCCGAGCGCGAGGCTTTGTTCACCACTCCAGATCAAGCCGGAGAACAGCTCCGCATCCGCACTCAAGCGATCGCGCCGACCCTTGAGCACCGTGTTGATGAACTGCTGGTGGACTTCACCGAGGATTCCGCGCACGTGATCGACATGCGCTTCACTCAGCGGCGAGAAAGGATCGAGAAAAGCCTTGTTCTCCCCCGCCGTCAACAGTCGGCGCTCGATCCCCAGCTTGTCCATGCTCTCGACGAAGCCGAAGCCGTCCATACGGACGCCGATCGAGCCGACGATGCTGGCCTTGTCGGCATAAATCCGCTCGGCCGCGACGGCCACGTAATAGCCGCCCGAGGCGCAGATATCCTCGATCACGGCATACAGCGGCGTATCCGGATATTCCTCACGCAGACGATAGATTTCGTCGTTGATATAGCCCGCCTGTACGGGGCTCCCACCCGGGCTGTTGATGCGCATGATGACGCCGGCCGCCGAACCATCTTCGAAAGCCGCACGCAGACCTTTGACGACATTATCCGCCCCGGCCTCGCTGCCGTGCATGATGATGCCCTGAACATCGACCAGGGCCGTGTAGGGCTTGCTGGTCAGATTGAGCCTGGCCGTCGGCGGCAACGACAGCACGACGAACACACTCACGTAGGCGAACGCCAGCAGCTTGAAAAAGATGCCCCAGCGCCGCGCGCGGCGCTGCTCGCGCAGAAACTCGAACGACAGCCGCTCGGTCAGCCGGCGCTCGAAATCGGTGTCGCCGCCCGGCGGCATCGATGGCGGCCGCGGCGGCGAATCGGCTTCGGGATTGTCCCAGCCCATCGCGTGCTACTCCTGTCCTGAAATGGGTGAACGATGATACTCGCCCTGACGCAGCCGTTCGGCCACTGCGCTCAGTGCCGGCGGCAGGGGCGCACTGACATCGATGTGCCAGTCGGGCGTGGTGATGGCAACGCGTGCTGCGTGGAGAAACAGGCGCTTCAGCCCGAGCCCGGCGAGGACGCGATTGAAGTCCTTGTCGCCATAATGCCGATCACCGGCGACAGGATGGCCGATATGGCGGGCATGGGCCCGAATCTGATGCATGCGGCCGGTCACCAGGCGCAAACTGACCAGCGTGTGCGGACCGCAGGAGGCGGCCTCTTCGATGAGGGTACTTGCCGTCTTGCCGGCGTCGTCGACGGCGCTGCGGCGCTCACCGTCCCGATCACGCGTGATCCCGAGCGCGGCGTCGATTCGCCGCAGTGCGCTCGGCAATTGCCCGTAGAGGAGCGCGGTGTAGTTCTTGATCGCCGCGCGCTCACGAATGGCGGCATTGACCATTCGCAAAGTCACCAACTCCTTGCACAGGATCAGACAACCGGACGTATCACGGTCGAGCCGATGAGCGAGATCGAGACGCAGGTCGTGGGGCCGTGCCGCACGCATGATTTCGATCACGCCATAAGGCAAGCCGCTGCCGCCGTGACAGGCAAGCCCGGCCGGCTTGTCGAGTACGATCAGGCGGTCGTCCTCGTACAGTATCGCTGCCTCGAGTTCACGAATCCGCCCGCCCGGAATGGCAACAGTGCCGTCCTCGAGACCTGTTTCGAGCGGCGGGATGCGCACTTCGTCACCGGCTTCGAGGCGATGTGCGGGTTTCACCCGTCCGCCGTTGACACGCACCTGGCCGCTGCGCACGAGTTTGTAAATGAGGCTGCGCGGCGCACCTTTCAGCGTCGCGAGGAGGTAGTTGTCGAGTCGGCGGCCGGCGTCGGGCGCAGCGATCGGCGTTGAACGCACGGCTGTACGGCGCGGTGCCGAGGAGCCAGGCCGCAGATCATCCTGATTGCCGGAGTGCGTCAAAGTCGTTTATATTGCGCGCATCTCACCCGCAAGCTTCGCGAGTGAAACTGAAATGCGGACATGTCCATTGCGCTGGGTCCATTACCCCGGGGACGTTACGGCTGAACTCGCGACTAGTTTAGCAAACCGCTCAGACATCGCACCCGTTTCGCTCGCGCCGCTCGGCGCCCGGTGTGATGGCAGTTCGTACCGCCGGGAACCGGGCGGAACACGGGCCGGCACTTCTGAACGGTCTCTCCCAATCGGACGACGCAGACAGGGTAGCCGTGGTGCCAACACCGTCACCACGGACTTTTTACGTAACGATCGCTGATGGCCACCTGCGGGGCGCAATCGACGATCGGAGGCCGCCGCACGCTGCGAGCCCGGCGCCTGGCCAGTATTCGACGCGCCAGGTTCGGATCCCGCGCGGCCCGCGCGCGCTGTGGCCTCCTGCATCAGGACACAACAAAATGAAGAGAATGCTGGTCAACGCGACCCAGCCTGAAGAGCTGCGCGTCGCCTTGGTTGATGGTCAGCTGCTTTACGATCTGGACATCGAGGCTACTGGGAAAGAACAGAAGAAATCGAACATCTACAAAGGACGCATCGTGCGCCTCGAGCCGAGCCTCGAAGCGGCGTTCGTCGATTACGGCTCGACCCGACACGGTTTCCTGCCGCTCAAGGAAATCGCCCGCTCCTATTTCAAGGACAAGGGCAAGAACGGCAACGGCCGCGTCAACATCAAGGATGTACTGAACGAAGGACAGGAAATCATCGTCCAGGTCGAGAAGGAAGAGCGCGGCAACAAGGGCGCTGCGTTGACCACGTTCATCAGCCTGGCCGGGCGCTATCTCGTCGCCATGCCCAACAATCCCCGTGCGGGCGGCGTTTCGCGTCAAATCGAGGGTGAAGAGCGCGACGAAGCACTCGAAGCGATGGCCGGCCTCGAGATACCGGCGAGCATGGGCCTGATCCTGCGCACCGCGGGTGTCGGCAAATCCACCGAAGAATTGCAGTGGGATCTCGACTACCTGCTGCAGCTGTGGAAGGCCATCGACGAAGCCTCCAGCGAACACCAGGCACCCTTCCTCATCTTCCAGGATCGCAACGTCATCATCCGTGCGGTGCGGGACTATCTGCGCAACGATATCGCCGAAATCCTGGTCGACGATCGCAAGTTGTTCGAGCTCGCGCAGGAATTCATGCAGCAGGTCATGCCGCAGAACCTGTCCAAACTCAAGCTCTACGAGGACAGCGTGCCGCTGTTCAGCCGCTATCAGATCGAGGGGCAGATAGAATCCGCCTTCAGTCGTGCGGTTCGCCTGCCGAGCGGCGGCTCGATCGTGATCGAACCGACCGAGGCGCTCACCACCATCGATATCAACTCGGCCAAGGCGACCCAGGGCAGCGATATCGAGGAAACCGCCTACAAGACCAACCTCGAGGCCGCCGAAGAAGTCGGCCGCCAGCTCCGCCTGCGCGATTTGGGCGGGCTCATCGTCATCGACTTCATCGACATGGGCTCGACCAAGAACCAACGTGCGGTAGAGAACAAGCTGCGCGATGCGGTCAAGATCGACCGTGCACGAGTACAAATCGGACGGATCTCCCGTTTCGGGCTGCTCGAGATGTCACGCCAGCGCCTGCGTCCGTCCCTGACCGAAGCCAGCCATGAAATATGCCCCCGTTGCGACGGCGTCGGCACCATACGCGGGGTCAAATCGACGGCACTCGGCGTGCTGCGCATCATCGAAGAGGAGGCGATGAAGGACTCGACGATCAAAGTAACCGCCCAGGTACCGGTAGATGTCGCGACCTTCCTCCTCAACGAGAAGCGCCAGGACGTGACCGGCATCGAGGTGCGCCAGGACGTCTCTATCCTGCTGATACCGAACCAGAACCTGGAAACGCCCCATTTCGAGATCCAGCGGGTTCGCGAGCAGGATACTCCGAAGACACCCGGCGAATCCTACGAAATGGTCTCCGAGGTCGAGAACCCGACAGTCGATTTCACCCGCGAGGCAGCACCGCCGGCCCAACAAGCCGTGGTGCGAGATGTCGTTCGGGCGGCGTCGCGGCCTGAACCCGCGACAGCGGCAGCGTCAGAGCGCGCCAGCGGCGGTTTCTTCTCGCGCGTGTTCGGTGCCCTGTTCGGTAATGGGGCTGCTGCTTCGGCACCACCTGCAGCGCAATCACCCCGGCGGCCGCGGCGGCCACGCAACGAGGACGATCAGGCGGCTGCAGGCGGCGACGACAGCCGTTCCGCCAGCAGCACTGCACGACGGTCGCGTGGTGGACGTCGTGGACAGGGACAGAGCGGACGCGACGGTGGTGGCGAGCGGCGACGCGGCGCAAGCCGCCGGGGGCGGCAGGAATCGGCCCCGACGGATAACGATGCCGGTGCGGAACGCGAGCGCGATTCGGGCAACGCCCGCCGCAGTGGCGGCGCATCCCGCCGCCACGATCGCGGACGGAGCAGCGGCGAAACCGGCAACCGGTCGGATGCTCCGAAAGCGGACAACGATGCCAGCGACGGCGTCTCGACGTCGCCGCCGCCGCACCGCGACCGGCAGGACACGCAACCGGCGAGCGTTGAGCCCGCGCGCGAGGCAGGGCCGACGGTAACGACGAGCCGCCCGGAAGCTGCCCCCGAATCCGGCCCGCCACGGGACGCATCACCGCCCTCATCCGACGCGCCGGCCGAATCGCCGCGGGCACCGAGTGAGCCGGATGCCGGTGATGCCCGGCAGTCCGCACCGATCGCTACAGCTCACTTCGGCGTCGATGTCGAACGATCACCTGAGCGCGACGGGGCCGACGAGCCAACACGAACGTCCTGACTCGATCGAGGGTCGCTGCTGCCCGTGGCGGCCCTCCTCTACCGCCGGCATCCGGCGCGACACTGTCGCCTCAGGCCAGCATTTCCCGTGTGGCGCGAAAGTGGATCTCCGGCCAGCGTTCTTCGGCCAGCTGCAGATTGACCCGGCTCGGCGCGAGATAAGCCAGCTGGCCGGCGCCGTCGACGGCAAGATTGGTCGCACTGTGGGCTTTGAATTTTTCGAGGTCAGCTGCTTTCTCGGCGCTGACCCAACGCGCGGTCTGCACCTGAACGGCCTCGAACAGGCATTCGACACCGTATTCGTGCCGCAGGCGCCAGGCGACGACATCGAACTGCAGCATGCCGACGGCACCGAGTACGATGTCGTTGCGCGACAAATAATTGAAGACCTGCGCAGCACCTTCCTCGCACAGTTGTTTGAGGCCTTTCTGTAACGCCTTGCTCTTCAGCGGATCGGCCGTGCGCACGCGGCGAAACAGTTCAGGAGCGAAACTCGGGATCCCGGTGAACGAGTAGTTCTCTCCTTCCGTGAACGTGTCGCCTATCTGAATCGTCCCGTGATTATGGAATCCGATGATGTCGCCGGCCCAGGCACTTTCCGTCGTATCGCGCCCTTGGGCCATGAAACGGATCGCATTGGCGATCTGCAAATACCGCTTCAAGCGCACGTTGTACAAACGTTTACCTTCCTCGTACTGACCGGAGCAGACGCGCACGAAAGCAATGCGATCGCGGTGATTGGGATCCATGTTCGCCTGGATCTTGAACGCGAAGCCGGAGAAGCTCCCGGCACCGGGATCGATCACGGGCCCATTGGTCGCCCGCGGCAGCGGACCTGGCGCCATTTCGACGAAGGTGTCCAGCAATTCACGCAGGCCGAAGTTGCGCAGGGCCGTACCGAAGAACACCGGCGTAATGCGTCCTGCCAGATAAGCCGAGCGATCGAACTCCGTGCCCGCCCCCTCGACCAGCTCGATCTCTTCATCGAAGGCCTTCATGGCATCGGCGAAACGTGGATCGCTGTGGGCGGTAGCGAGGTCGACGCGGGCCTCATCGCCGGCCTCGGCGGGCCCGGATGCACGACGATAAGGCACGATATGCCGGTCGCGAAAATCGAAGATGCCGGAAAAATGCTGGCCTGAGCCGAGCGGCCAGGTGATCGGCGCACACTGGATGCCGAGCACCTGCTCGATCTCGTCCAGCAGATCCAGCGGATCGCGGGCATGCCGATCGAGCTTATTGATGAAGGTCATCACCGGCGTATCGCGCAAGCGACACACTTCGAGAAGCTTGATCGTGCGTTCTTCGACGCCGCGTGCAGCATCGATGACCATCAACGCGGAATCGACAGCGGTGAGGGTGCGATAGGTATCCTCGGAGAAATCTGCGTGGCCCGGGGTATCGAGCAAGTTGATGACACACTCGCCATACTCGAACTGCATCACCGAGGAAGTCACGGAAATGCCGCGTTGCTTCTCGATCTCCATCCAGTCGGATGTCGCATAACGCGAACTCTTGCGTGCCTTGACCGTCCCCGCGATATTGATGGCACCGCCCAGCAGCAGGAGCTTCTCCGTCACCGTCGTCTTGCCGGCATCGGGATGCGAGATGATCGCGAAGGTACGACGGCGATTTATTTCATGGGTCGATTCGGACATGGTCGGTTTCCGTGATCAGGTGCCGGCTGACCGCTTGCGCGGCCCGCGGGCACCAAACTAGAGTCGAGCGGCGAGCGTTTCCAGGACGACGTAGGCAATGGCAAAGCCGCCGTCGTCGGAAAGGCTGACATGACTGGCAGTGATGCCGTAGCGTTCGAACAGTACCGCCGCCTGGCCGCTGACGGCCAGCCCGGGCTTGCCGCTGGGCGCGTGGACGACGCCGATCTGGCGCGGCGCGATGCCTTGCTTGAAGCCAGTACCGAGCGCCTTGGACGTCGCCTCCTTGGCGGCGAAACGCATCGCCAGGTAGCGTGCGGGGTTGCGCGCCCGATGCAGGCCGCGCGCTTCGTGATGATCGAGAATACGTGCCGGGAAGCGTGCGCCGAAACGCGCCAGGGCCTGCTCGAAGCGCACGATCTCCGCGATATCGACGCCGATCCCGAAAATCACCGGCGATTCTCGCGCATGGCCTGTTTCATGAGAACGACAGCACGCTCGAGGCCGATGAACACCGCCTGGGCGACGATCGAATGGCCGATGTTCAACTCACTGATGCCATCGAGCGCGGCAATCCGCGCGACATTATCGTAATGGAGTCCG
>JBBDTC010000279.1:0-19945 GCA_040904625.1 Gammaproteobacteria bacterium | reverse complement strand
GCGGCCGCCGCTTCACCTGGCCGCCAGGATAAGCCTTCCGTGCGGCGGGCCCTTAAAACCCTTATCTCAGCGCTTCATGGCATCGAAGAACTCGGCGTTGTTCTTCGTCGCCTTCAGGCGCTCGAGCAGGAATTCGATCGCGGCGACTTCATCCATCGGGTGGAGGAGTTTGCGCAGGATCCACATTTTCTGCAGTTCGTCGGGGCGGGTGAGGATTTCTTCGCGCCGGGTACCCGATCGGTTGATGTTGACTGCCGGGAAAATACGCTTCTCGGCAATCTTTCGATCGAGATGGACTTCCATGTTGCCGGTGCCTTTGAATTCCTCGTAGATCACGTCGTCCATACGTGAACCGGTATCGATCAGCGCGGTGGCGATGATGGTCAAACTGCCGCCTTCCTCGATGTTGCGCGCGGCGCCAAAGAAGCGTTTTGGGCGCTGCAGGGCATTGGCGTCGACGCCGCCCGTGAGGACTTTGCCGGATGACGGGACAACGGTATTGTAGGCGCGCGCGAGCCGCGTGATCGAATCGAGCAGAATAACCACGTCGCGTTTGTGCTCGACCAGTCGTTTGGCCTTCTCGATGACCATTTCTGCGACCTGTACGTGGCGGCTCGCGGGTTCGTCGAAGGTACTGGCGATGACTTCGCCGCGCACCGAGCGCCGCATTTCAGTCACTTCTTCCGGGCGCTCGTCGATGAGCAGCACGATGAGGTAGCAGTCCGGGTGGTTCGCTTCGATCGAATGCGCGACACTTTGCAGGATCATCGTCTTGCCGGCTTTGGGCGGCGAGATGATGAGACCGCGCTGCCCCTTGCCAATCGGTGAGGCGAGATCGATCACGCGAGGCGTCAGGTCTTCCGTACTGCCATTGCCCAGCTCGAGATGCAGCCGCTGCTGTGGAAACAGCGGTGTCAGATTCTCGAACAGGACCTTGTTCTTGGCATTTTCGGGCGGTTCGAAATTGATTTCGCCGACTTTGAGCAGGGCGAAATACCGCTCGCCATCCTTGGGCGGGCGAATCTTGCCGGAGATCGTGTCGCCGGTGCGCAGATTGAAGCGGCGAATCTGGCTCGGCGAGACATAGATGTCATCCGGGCCGGCGAGGTAGGAGCAGTCGTTGGAGCGCAGGAAGCCGAAGCCGTCCTGCAATATCTCCAGTACACCGTCGCCGGAAATGTCCTCGCCTTTCTTGGCCTGGGCCTTGAGGATGCTGAAGATGACATCCTGTTTGCGGGAGCGGGCGATGCCCTCGATCCCCAGTTCATCGGCGAGGTCGACGAGTTCCGCGGCGGGTTTTCGTTTCAGTTCGGTGAGATTCATCGTCGGGCTTACATGTACGATTCAGTCGCGCGCGCGGCTAGACGCGGATCGCGATGTGGTGGATGCCTAAAAAGGATTGTGCGGAGACCAGGCTCGGTAGGTCGCGTGAGCCTGCGAAAAACATAGCACGGTGAGGGGGCGTCGTCTACCTCCCGCGAGCACTCCCCGGCAGCCGACTCGGCCGCAGCCGCTCGCTCGCCGGCAAACGCCTCAGACGTTGCTGTCGATAAAAGCGGTGAGCTGGGATTTGGTCAGCGCGCCGACATGGGTTGCAACGATGTTGCCGTCTCTGAACAACATCAGCGTCGGGATGCCGCGAATCCCGTATTTCATCGAGGTGGCCTGATTGTTATCGACATCGAGCTTGGCCACGGTGACCTTCTCGGCGTACTCGGAGGAGACCTCTTCGAGGATCGGAGCGATCATCTTGCACGGGCCGCACCATTCGGCCCAGTAGTCGACCAGAACGGGTTGCTGGGACTGCAGCACGTCGGCATCGAAGGAATCGTCGGTCACGTGAACAATATGTTCGCTCATCGGGGCTTGGGGGTCTCGCATGTGAGGGGTAGGGGGCCATTTTCGACCGATCCGAATTGCAATTGCAAGGTACTGTGTCGACCGCTGGCGAGGCGTTATCATGCGTTCTGTGCCCCATCGGGAGACCGTCAACCGGGGCGACGTCGGTCAGGAAAACGCCTCATGTCCAGAAAAACCGCTGTGATGCGTGTCTGCGCCTACGTGTTCGCGGCGTCGCTATTGTTCGGCTGCGGTCAGAAAGGTGACCTCTATCTCCCGGACGAGCCGCAGTCGACCCCGTCCGAGCGCGCTGTAGGCGACGATGATGAGGGCACGGAGCCCGGCGCACCGTGAGCCCGGCGACACCGTCGACAGACACGCAGACGCCCGCCATCGATTGCCATTATGCGAACGGCCAGCTCGCTCTCGATGGCGTCGCTCTGGAAGCCATCGCGAGCGCGGTCGGCACACCCACCTATGTCTATTCGCGGGGCCTGATCGAGGCGCGCTGGCGCGCTTACGACGCGGCGTTCGGCACTCGGGCTCACCGCGTGTGCTACGCCGTCAAAGCCAATGACAATCTTTCCATCCTGCGCAGTCTCGGGCTGCTCGGCGCCGGCTTCGACATCGTCTCCGCGGGCGAACTCGCCCGCGTGCTGGCGAGTGGCGCCGCTGCGGCCGACGTCATCTTTTCGGGCGTTGGCAAGACCGCCCGCGAGATCGAATACGCGCTGACCGCCGGCATCGGCTGCCTGAATGTCGAATCGACCGGCGAAATCGAGTGTATCGCCGCGGTGGCGGGCACACTGGGCCGGCCCGCGCCGATCGCCGTCAGGGTCAATCCGGATATCGATGCCGGCACCCATCGCTATATTTCGACGGGCTTGAGAGAGAACAAGTTCGGCATCCCGATCGAGGATGCACCAGCGCTCTACCGCCGCATCGTGTCCGAGAAATGGCTGGAGGCGCGCGGGGTCGCGTGCCATATCGGTTCGCAGCTGACCTCCTCGGCGCCCATTATCGCGGCGGTGCAGGAGGTCGTTGCGCTGATGGAGGGTCTCGAGGCGGACGGCATCGAACTCGACCATATCGATGTCGGTGGCGGTCTCGGCATCAGCTACCAGGACGAACGGCCGCCCTCGATTGCGGACCTCGTTGCCGCCGTGATCGAAGTCGTCCCGGAGCGGTATACGATTGTGATGGAGCCCGGGCGCTCGCTGGTCGGCGAGGCTGGTTTGTTGCTGACGCGCGTCGAGTATGCAAAACCCGCAGGCTCGCGTAATTTCGTCATCGTCGATGCGGCGATGAACGATCTTCTGCGTCCGGCGCTCTACGAAGCCTGGCACGAGGTGCGGCCCTGTGCGGAGGCCCGCCTCGACGAACCCGGCGTTTTGTGTGACGTAGTCGGGCCGATTTGCGAGAGCGGTGACTGGCTGGCCCGCGCGCGCGAACTTGCCGTGCAGCCGGGTGACCTGCTCGCGATCATGGACACCGGTGCGTACGGTTTTGCGATGGCGTCCAATTACAATGCCCGCCCGCGTCCGGCCGAGGTCCTCGTGTACGGCGGCGACTTTCACGTCGTGCGGCCCCGCGAGCGCACCGTCGACCTGTTCGCGAGAGAGCAGGAGGTTCTGATAGAGAAGTGAGCACCAAAATAGTGCATTCAAAGATTGGCGCGCACTATATTCGTGCTTTAATCGGCCGCCGAACGCGTGAATTTCTAGTTTTCAACGTCTTGTGGTTGGCATGCATTATGCTCGTTTATGGCGCATGTATGACCCCGAGGCGCGCCGTGAGCTCGTCCCGGGCGGCGCTGCCGGCAGCTCGGCCCTGCGTCTCGCGGTACAGTCAACTGATGGCATCAATGTGTTTGGTTTGGAGGAAATCTAAATGTCGATCGAGAGCATTCTGAAGACAATCGCGGACGAAGAGGTCCGCTTCGTGGACATTCGGTTCACGGATACGAAGGGTAAAGAGCAGCACGTGACGGTGCCATCACGCGAGATCAACGACGACTTTTTCGAAGACGGCAAGATGTTCGACGGTTCGTCGATCGCCGGCTGGAAGGGTATCAACGAGTCGGACATGATTCTCATGCCCGATGCCGAAACGGCGGTCATGGATCCCTTTTTCGAGGAGAAGACCCTGATCGTCCGCTGCGATGTCGTCGAACCCGCGACCGGCGAAGGCTACGAGCGTTGCCCGCGCTCGGCGGCCAAGCGCGCCGAAGCCTTCCTCAAGGCCAGTGGCATCGGCGATACCGCGTTCTTCGGCCCTGAGCCCGAATTCTTCGTTTTCGACGACGTGCGCTGGGGCAATGAGATGAAAGGCTCGTTCTTCTCGGTCGATTCGGACGAGAGCGCCTGGAACTCACAGAAGGTGTTCGAAGACGGCAACATCGGTCATCGCCCCAATATCAAGGGCGGTTATTTCCCCGTTCCGCCGGTGGACTCGCTGCAGGATCTGCGCTCCACCATGTGCGTGGTCATGGAGGAAATGGGTGTGCCGGTCGAGGTGCATCACCACGAAGTGGCAACCGCCGGCCAGTGTGAGATCGGCACGCGCTTCGACACCCTGGTGCGTCGTGCCGACATGCTGCAGATCATGAAATATGTCGTGCACAATGTCGCCGACGGCTACGGCAAGACCGCGACTTTCATGCCCAAACCGATGGTCGGCGATAACGGCAATGGCATGCACGTGCACATGTCTTTGTCCAAAGACGGCACCAACCTGTTCTCCGGCGACGGCTACGGTGGTTTGTCACAGACGGCATTCCACTACATCGGCGGTGTAATCAAGCACGCGCGCGCCATCAATGCCTTCACCAATGCCAGCACGAACAGCTACAAACGCCTGGTGCCGGGTTTCGAGGCGCCGGTGTTCCTGGCTTATTCGGCGCGCAATCGATCCGCCTCGGTACGCATTCCGTGGGTCTCGAGCCCGAAAGCGCGGCGTATAGAGGTGCGTTTCCCGGATTCCACCGGCAATCCGTATCTGGCCTTCATCGCGCTGATGATGGCGGGGCTCGACGGGATCTTGAACAAGATCGACCCTGGCCCGCCGATGGACAAGGATCTCTACGATCTCGAGCCGGAGGAGGAGAAAGGCATCCCCACCGTGTGCCATGCGCTCGAGCAGGCGTTAGAGGCCCTGGATAGTGACCGCGAATTTCTCAAAGCCGGTGGTGTGCTCACCGATGATGCCATCGACGCGTATATCGCGCTGAAGATGGAAGAGGTCACCCGCTTGCGCATGTCCACGCATCCGGTCGAGTACGACATGTACTACAGCGTCTGAAACCCGCATAGCGAACCGCCATCAAGCCCCCGCCTGTCGGGGGCTTTTTTTTCGAGGGTCAAAAGAATCGCTGCGCAAGCCTGTCACAGACCCCGGCTCGAGGCGCGATTTCGGCGGAGCGCCGCGCGCGCAATCGGCGGCGTCGCGAACTCGTACGCGATTCGAGTGTCTTTACAATGGTAATTCCGCTCCGCGGCGCTACACTGGGATTCTTCTGCTGCACGGGTCACAACGATGCGCCCAGCCCTTCACTATCTGCTCATGCTCTCCGGCGTCCTGTGCGTTGCCGCCGCCGCCCTCGCCGACGTCTATCGGTGGGTCGATGACGAGGGTAATCCGGTTTTTTCAGACTCCCCCATCGAAGGGGCCGAAAAACTGGAACTACGGGAACCGACCATCGTTCCCGCGCAAGCGGTACCGCGACGTACCGAGCGCCTGTCTCCAGAGCCGGATTCCGAGGAGCAGGAAAGCGCAGACTATGCAGCGCTGAGCATCGAGTCGCCGACCGATGGGGCGACGATACGCAATGTTCGTGAGATTCCGGTCGGCGTCAGGCTCGAGCCTGGCCTGCGCCAGGGCCACCAGATCCAGTTCCTCCTCGATGGCTCTGCCCACGGCGAACCGGTGGCCGGCACCAGCACGGTACTGACCGATATCAACCGTGGCGAGCACCAGATCGGCGCGACGCTGATCGACGAACAAGGTGAGATTCTGCTCCGCGCCGATCCCGTCACCATCTACCTGCATCAAACCACCATCTACCAACATCCCGGCGGATCCTGATTGGTCCGATTCTTGCCCCTCTCTGTCGAGGGGCTGACACGTTTTGTCACATCGACGCAGCCGCCTTGCTCGGTATCCGTAACTTATTGAACTGGAGAGGTCTGGACAGGTGCTAACGGTTGCGCTATCGACGTGCCCCAGGGCAATGCACCAAAATCGTGCGCCATGAGCCAGAAACGTCGCCATCGAGCCGAAAGTGGTTTCGACATCGTCGAAGCCTTGAACACAGCCGTACTCCTGCTCGACACGAAGCTGGTCGTGGTTCGTGCGAACGCCGCGGCCTTGTCGTTGCTGGCCGCAGGTACGACCAAAGTGCACGATAACCTGCTGCCCTATCTGCTCCCCGGCGCGGACGAACTCGTTGCCGCCGTCCGGCGTGCACTGCTCGAAGGCCGTTCCTTCTCCGAGCGCGGCCTCGATCTGCGCGTGGGCAAAGTCAATACCACCGTCGTCGATTGCAGCGTGACGCCGATTTGGCGCGACGACAAAGACCCCACCTTCGTGCTGGTCGAGATGACCAACGTCGAGCGTCATCAGCGCATCCAGCTCGAAGGACAGATGCTGATTCAGAACAATGCGTCGAGTGCCCTGCTGCGCGGCCTCGCCCACGAAATCAAGAATCCCCTGGGGGGTATTCGAGGGGCTGCTCAATTGCTCGAACGTGAGCTCGAGGATCAGCGCCAGGCCGAATATACCCAGGTCATCATCGGCGAGGTCGACCGTTTACGTAACCTCGTCGACCGCATGCTTGGCCCGCGCGGCGAATCCCACAAAGAAGCGATCAACATCCACGACGTGCTGGAACATGTACGGCTGGTCGTCGAGGCCGAGCGGATCGGCTCTGCGACCATCGAGCGCGACTACGACCCCAGCCTGCCGAACATATTGGCCGATCGCGATCAACTCGTGCAGGCGTTTCTGAATCTCGTGCGCAATGCCCTGCAGGCCGTGGCTGACAGCCAGGGAACCGTCACTCTGCGCACTCGTATCCAGCGCAAGTTCACCATCGGTGCGGTGCTGCATCGACAGGTCGTGCGCGTGCAAATCATCGACACCGGACCCGGTGTAGACCCTGAACTGGGCAGCAGCATCTTCTTTCCACTCGTGTCGGGGCGCGCTGCGGGAACAGGCCTCGGCCTGCCTATCGCTCAAGCCCTGGTGCATCGACAGGGTGGACTCATCGGATTTGAAAGTGAGCCGGGCCGGACCGAGTTTTCGGTTTGGCTGCCACTGGGAGAGAGCATTCATGAATAAGCAAAACGAGGTCTGGATTGTCGACGACGATCGGGCCATCCGCTGGGTTCTCGAGCGCGCACTGGAACGCGAACAAATCGCCACGCGGAGTTTCGAGAGTGCGGACAAGGCGCTTGCCCGACTGGCCAAGTTCGAGCCCGAAGTCATCATTACGGACATCCGTATGCCGGGCACGGATGGTTTCGGGCTGCTGCATCACGTGCAGGAAGCCCATCCGCAGCTCCCGGTCATCATCATGACCGCCTATGCCGATCTCGATCGGGCCGTGGCGGCTTTCCGCGGCGGCGCGTTCGAATACATGCCGAAGCCATTCGATGTCGACGATGTCGTCGCGATCGTGCGACGAGCGCTGCGCAAAGCCCAGGAAGGGCCGGCCGTCGCAGTGACCGAGGATGTGACGGAAGTGCCGGAGATCATCGGATCGTCGCCGGCGATGCAGGAGGTTTTTCGCGCCATCGGTCGCCTCGCCAATTCACACATGACCGTACTTTTGACCGGCGAGTCCGGTTCGGGCAAGGAACTCGTGGCACGCGCGCTGCACCGTCATAGCCCGCGTGCGCAGATGCCGTTGATCGCGCTCAACACGGCAGCGATACCGCGCGATCTGCTCGAATCGGAACTGTTCGGTCACGAAAAAGGCTCGTTTACCGGGGCCGCCGCCCAACGTATCGGGCGATTCGAACAGGCCAATCGCGGCACTTTGTTCCTCGATGAGATTGGCGACATGCCGGCTGAGTTACAGACGCGCCTGCTGCGCGTGCTCGCGGACGGGGAATTCTATCGGGTGGGCGGTACGGAGCCCATCAAAGTCGATGTCAGGGTCATCGCGGCGACGCACCAATTCCTCGAGGACCGCGTGCGTGACGGCAGCTTTCGCGAGGATCTGTTTCATCGCCTGAACGTGATTCGACTGGAATTGCCCCCGCTCCGCTCGCGGCCGGACGACATCGAAGCACTGGCCGAACATTTCCTCCGCAGCACGGCGCAGGAACTCGATGTCGAACCAAAACGGCTGACACCGCGCGCGACGGCGGCGCTGCGCGCATTTGCCTGGCCGGGCAATGTGCGCCAGCTGGAAAACGTGTGCCGGCGTGTGATGATCATGGCGCCATCGCGCGAGATCGATGTCGACGACCTGCCGAGCGAACTTCTCAGCGGTGATCCGGCAGCAGCGGTTGCCGGCGAAGAGGATTGGGAAGGCGCCCTGCGCCGCTGGGCCGAGCGCCGTTTGCGGCAGTCCCAGGAAGGTCTGTTGGACGAGGCCTTGCCCCGTTTCGAGACGACCATGATCCACGTCGCACTGGACAGTACCCGCGGTCGGCGTCAGGAAGCAGCGCGCCTGCTCGGCTGGGGCCGCAATACACTGACCCGCAAGATCAAGGAACTCGATCTCGACGTGTGAGTGAACCGACGGTTGTCGCCACGGCGCAGGTCAGTCATCCAGCCATGCCGCTACGCGCCCCGCGAAGTAGGTCAGTACGCCATCGGCACCGGCGCGCTTGCAGGCCAGCAGCGATTCGAGCGCGACGGCACGCTCATCGAGCCAGCCGGCTTCGGCCGCCGCCATCAGCATCGCGTATTCGCCGCTGACCTGGTAGACGAATGTCGGCATGCCGAACTCGGCTTTGACCCGATGCACGATATCGAGGTAGGGCATGCCGGGTTTGACCATCACCATATCGGCGCCTTCGGCGATGTCGAGGGCGACCTCGCGCAGTGCCTCTTCGGTGTTGCCCGGGTCCATCTGGTAGGTCTGCTTTCCGCCTTTGCCGAGACTCGCTCCGGAGCCGACTGCGTCTCGAAACGGGCCGTAGAATGCCGAGGCGTATTTCGCGGAATAGGCGAGAATCTTGACGTCGTGGAAGCCTTCGCTTTCGAGCGCCGCGCGAATGGCGCCGATGCGGCCGTCCATCATGTCCGACGGTGCGACCACGTCGACGCCGGCCCGAGCCTGGGACACGGCTTGCTCGACCAGAATGTCCAGCGTCTCGTCATTCAGGATACGGCCGTCCGCATCGAGTACGCCGTCGTGGCCATGCGTGGTGAAAGGGTCGAGGGCGACGTCGGTGATGACGCCGATTTCCGGTACCGCGTCCTTGATCGCGCGTATGGCGCGCTGGGCGATCGCTTCTGGATTGCGCGCTTCGCGGCCGTCCGCGCTCTTGGCGTGGTCAGGCGTGACCGGAAACAGCGCAATGGCCGCAACGCCAAGCTGCTGCAGGCGCTGCGCCTCGGCTACCGTGAGGTCGATACTCCGGCGATTGACACCCGGCATGCTCGCCACCGGCTCGCACCGATTCACGCCGTCGAGGACGAACAATGGCGCAATCAGGTCGTCCACCGTCAGCACGTGCTCTCGCACCAATCGGCGGACAAAGGGATCACTGCGCGTACGGCGCATGCGCGTGCCCGGGAAGCGGGCTTTCGGGACGTGTCTCATGCAGGGATCTCAGTAGGCGGGTCGTTCCGCGTGACCGATGATAGCGGCTCCACGGCGCCGGCGACTATCGCGGGCTAGCTTTCGACGTGTCTCGTGACTCTCCTCGAGGGCGCCGACAGCGCTGCCGTTCCGGCGCTATCCCGCCTGCCCAGCACGTCCTGTCGGTGTCAGCGGCAGTCCGGCACAGGCGGCTTCGATCCACGCTTCTGCCTCGCGGGTGATGATCTTGGCCGTCTTGCCGGCGGTATCGATTGGCGGCCCGATGACGACGTCGATCGTTCCTGGATACTTGGTCAGCGCATTGCGCGCCCAGAATACCCCGGCGTTGTGCGCAACCGGGATCAAGGGACGCCCGCTGGCCAACGCCAGAGCCGCACCCGTCTGGGTGTAACGGCCGCGTTGGCCGGGCGGAATCCGTGTTCCTTCCGGGAACAGCAGAACCCACCAGCCATCGCGCAGCCGCTCCGCGCCGAGTTGCAGCACGCTTTTCAGTGCGCGTGATCCGGCCTTGCGATCGATGGCGATGGGATTGAGACTGGCCAGGCCCCAGCCGAAGAAAGGTACACGCAGGAGCTCGCGTTTCAGAACCTGGCACTGGCGCGGGAAAATCAGCTGCAGTGCAATGGTCTCCCAGGCGGATTGGTGTTTGCAGACGATGACACCCGAAGTCGCGGTGATGTGCTCACGCCCGCGTACGCGGAAATCCAATCCACAGCAGCAGCGCAGCCAATGGATGGTCAATACCGACCAGCGTGTGATGACCGCATAGCGGAAGGTGCGCGGCAGCGGCAGGATCAGGATGCCGATGAGACTGAACAAGACAGTCAGCGGCGCCAGGCCGAGATAGAAGATCAGCGAGCGTGTCCGGGCCAGCATCACACCAGGGCGTCGATTGCCGCGGACAGGTCGTCGAAAATCTCGACCGCGCCGAGGCCTTCCAGCGCTGCCCCGTGCAGGGGTTCGAGCCCCGTGCGCACCAGCAGCGGCCGCGCGCCGACGCTGCGCGCCGCAAGTGCATCGCTCGGCCGGTCACCAATGAAAGGCAGCCCATCCAGACCGATCGCGAGCCGCTCGGCGATGGCCCTCAGCAGCCCGCCGCGAGGCTTGCGGCACAGGCAGTCGTCGGCAGGGGCATGGGGGCAAAAGAAGAAAGCTTCTATGCCGCCGCCCAAGCGTTCCAGGTCGTTCTGCAGGCGTCGATGGATGGCATGCAGGTCGCGGATCCCGAGTAGGCCGCGGGCCAGGCCGGACTGATTGCTGACCACGATCACTCGAAAACCGGCCTGTTGAGCCCGCACGATCGCAGCGAGACTGCCGGGCAGCGGTTGCCAGTCAGCCGGAGATCGGATGAAGCGTGGCGAGTCCCGATTGATGACGCCATCGCGATCGAGCAGTAGTGTACGCATGACGGCGTGCCTTCTCTCGTCAGCGCGTGGCCGGCTTCACGCCGTGGTCAAGGGTGGCTGGTGATGGGCGCTGTCGGCCCGCTACATGGCTCATCATGCTTCGTGCAGCATGCTGATGTCGGCGACCCGCTTGAACAGGCTCTGCAAATGGGCCAGCAGCGCCAGGCGGTTTCCGCGTTGTTCCAAATCCTCGCACATCACCATGACCTCGTCGAAAAATCGATCGACGGGTGCACGCAGGTTGGCGAGGCAGCCAAGGTAGGCATCGTACTCATGACGATCGAAGCACTGTTCGAGTTCGTCGGTGACTCGTTCCAGCGCATCGGCCAGGGCACGCTCGCCGTCATCGATCAGCAAGGTGCGGCTCCAGTTCGTACTGACCGGCTGATCGAGTTTCTTCAGGATGTTGCCGATGCGTTTGTTGGCTGCCGCCAGGGCGTGAGCCTGCTCCAGTTCGCGGAAGGCGGAGACGGCTGCTATCCGCCGCGCAATTTCTCGCGGTGCGGTGGGGTTGTTTGCCAGCACTGCCGCACAGACGTCTGCGGAGATGCCGCGTTCCTGATAGTAGCCGCGCAGGCGTTCACGCATGAACACATAGACCTGCGTCGCGGTATCGGCAGCCAGCGGCCGTTCACCATAAATGGCGAGGGCGAGATCGATGCTGGCGGCAAGATCGAGGTCTATCTCGCCCTCTATGAGAATGCGCAGCGCGCCGAGTGCGGCGCGGCGCAGGGCATACGGATCCTTGTCGCCGGTAGGCGCGAGTCCGATGCCGAAGATGCCGACCAGCGAATCGATTTTATCGGCAAAGGAAATGCACCTGCCCGTCGGGCTGAGCGGGATCCGGTCACCGGCGTAGCGCGGTTGATAGAACTCGCCAATCGCGTTGGCGACAGCGCCCGGTTCGCCGTCCGCGAGGGCGTAATAGCGCCCCATGGTGCCTTGCAGCTCGGGGAACTCGCCGACCATGGCGGACACCAGATCGCAGCGCGCCAGCAGTGCGGCTCGCGCGACTTGTTCGGGGTCGGCCCCGCAGGCGGGCGCGACCTGCCGTGCCAGACGTTCGACCCGATGCGTCTTGTCGAGCAATGAGCCCAGACGTTTCTCGAACATCATCCCGCCGAGTGTATCGACGCGCGATGCCAGCGGCAGCATGCGGTCCGTACGATAGAAGAAGTCGGCGTCGGCGAGTCGTGGGCGGATGACACGTTCGTTGCCGGTGCGAACGAGTGCCGGGTCGGCGCTGTCGATGTTGCTGACGGTGATGAATCGATTACTCAGGCGGCCGTCGCAGTCGCGTACCGGGAAGTATTTCTGGTGGCCTTGCATGGAAGCGATGAGTACTTCCTCGGGTAGATCGAGAAACTCCGCGTCGAACGAGCCGCCGATGATGATCGGCCATTCGACCAGGGCCGTAACTTCTTCGACGAGAGCGTCATCCAGCACCGCCGTACCGCCCTCCGTGGCACAGTAGTCGGCGACTTGATCGAGGATCCGGGTACGGCGAGCGTCGAATGAGGCGACGACGTGGCCGTCGTCGAGCAGCGTGCTCGCGTAAGCGTCGGCGTGTGCGACTGGCAGTTCACCGCCATGATGAAAGCGGTGACCACGCGTTGTCCGCCCACTGTGTATGCCGAGCAGTTCGCAGTCGATGATTTCTGCCCCGTACAGAGCGACAACCCAGTGTACGGGGCGGACGAATTCGATCTCTCCCGCGCCCCAGCGCATACGCTTGGGGACAGGGAGCGCAGCGAGCGCCCGGTTGGCGATGTCGCCGATGAGTTCGGTTACGGCGCGTCCTGCAATATGCGCTTCGTACGCCAGCCATTCGCTGTCACCGCTGGTCACGCGGGTCAGCTCGCCAACCTCGACTCCGCAGGAACGGGCGAAGCCGAGCGCCGCTTTGGTGGGGGCCCCGGCAGCGTCGAATGCAGCGCGCACGGCCGGGCCGCGGCGGGTTTCGACGCGATCCGGTTGGTGCGCTGCAAGTTCGGCGATGGTCAGCGCGAGACGACGCGGCGACGCATAGGCGGTGACGGCGCCGAAATCGAAGCCCGCGTCACGCAAACCCGCTTCGATGCCGGCGTTGAACGCGGCACTGAGTCGCCCCAAGGCCTTGGGCGGCAGCTCTTCGGTGCCGAGTTCGATCAACAGAGTTTCGTTCATGCGGCGCGCTCTGTGCGCTGCAACAGCGGGAATCCCAGTGCTTCGCGCGTGGCGTGATAGGTCTCGGCGATGGCTCGGGCAAGACCGCGCACGCGCAGGATGTAGCGCTGCCGCTCGGTTACCGAGATGGCGCGTCGCGCATCGAGCAGATTAAAGGTATGCGAGGCCTTGACCATCTGTTCGTAGGCCGGGAGCGCGAGATCGAGGGCGATCAGACGTTCCGCTTCGCGCTCGCACTGATCGAACCAGGCGAACAGCGCCTGCGTATCGGCGTGCTCGAAATTGTAGGTCGACATCTCGACTTCGTTTTGATGGTAGATGTCGCCATAGGTGACTACCTGGCCCTGGTGTTCCGTCCAGACCACGTCGAAGACCGAGTTGACGCTCTGCAGGTACATCGCGATGCGTTCCAGGCCGTAAGTGATCTCACCCGAGACCGGGCGGCAGTCGAGGCCGCCGACCTGCTGGAAGTAGGTGAACTGGGTGATCTCCATACCGTTCAGCCAAACTTCCCAACCCAGGCCCCAGGCGCCGAGCGTCGGCGATTCCCAGTTGTCCTCGACGAATCGCACGTCGTGGACCGTCAGGTCGAGGCCCAGGGCACGCAGCGAACCGAGGTAGAGCTCCTGGATATCGGCTGGCGAGGGTTTCATGATGACCTGGAACTGGTAGTAATGCTGCAGGCGGTTGGGATTGTCGCCGTAGCGGCCATCGGTCGGGCGCCGCGAAGGCTGCACGTAGGCCGCGCGCCAGGGTTCCGGCCCGATGGCGCGAAGAAATGTCGCCGGGTGGAATGTACCCGCGCCCATTTCCATATCGTACGGTTGGGCGATGACACAGCCGAGAGCGCTCCAGTAGCGCTGCAGCTCGAAAATCAACGCCTGGAAGGTCGCTGGCGATTGCGGTTTGTCGGGCATGTTCGGCAGTGCGGCGGGCGCGGCGGGGCATCGTTCACGGGGGCCGGCAGTATAGCCCTTGGCGCCGCGCTTGAGTATGCCGTGCCCGCGGGACCGACACGCGGCCGACCGTTCAAGATCTCCGGCTGCTTTGCCGACATCCTTCGCAGGACCGAGGCAAGCTGATGGCACAACACAATTTACATCTTTCTCAGACGACCGGCTGGCGGGCGCTGATTACGCATGCGCAGACAGTCGCCGGCGTCCAGATTTCGCCATTGGTCGAAGAGTACCTCGTCAGCCTGCTGTTTCGGCATGTCGGGGCCGGAGACGTGCTGCCGTCGGAACTCGGGTCGGGGTTGGTCGAACCGGACGGGCATATCCTCGACGCCGGATCGCGTCAGCCTTCGGTGTTTGGCGATCGATGTCTGCTGCTTGCCGGCTTGCTGCCGGAACGTGTCATTGTCGAAGGCGTGCCTGTCGCCCGACTGGTCGAGGTGGGGCGCAATGCCTATCGAGAATACGCATCCAAGCATCGTTCCTCGGTCCACGGCCTGCTGGCCGACGAGTTCGTCAGAGTCATGGATGTGCTGCAGACGCTACGCGCATTGCAAAGCGGCGAACCCTGCATCGACGGCCTCAACGCCTATCATCTTTGGCATGACCTCGGCAGTGCCCATGGTTGGCGCGTACTGCGTGCGATGAGTCATGCCCTGCCGGCATCCGGCTCCGTCAGCCAGCGATTACATTAGGGAAGCTCTAAATAAGTGGCTGCCAGCGATGCTCAAGGCGTGGAATCGGTGTCGCCGGCTTTTTCGGTGACGGGTTGGATCAAGTCCTCGAATTCACGATCGATCATGCGACGCTTGTAGGCAGGCAGCACATACGCCCAGTCTGCGGTGCGTGCGGTGAGTGCGTCAGCTTCTTCCGCTACCGACTGCGCCGGTTCGCTATCGGCCGGCGGCTTGTCCGGGTCAGCCGACGGCGTTTCCGTGGCGCCGTCCGCATCGGTCGCCGCCGCCCCGGCCTCAGCCCCGGCTTCGGCAGCGTTGTCCGTGGCCGGCTCGGCCGCGACGACACCCTGGGCATCGAAGTCGAACGCGAACGTCGTGTAAATCGCCCCATCGAGCTCGTAATCACGCCAAGTCACGACCAGGCCATCGAAAGTACGCAATGTGGTCTTGCGCAGGGGCTCGGCATCGGCCACCCGGGTTGCGCTGGCAACGTCGTTGAAGCGGAGATCGAGCAGCACCGCGCCTGCACTCGACACCATCGCCCTCGATTTGGGCTCGAAGCCGGTGGGCACTTGCTGCAAATCGAAGAAGTTGTCGCCACGCTCGGCCTTGCGGATGACGATAGGGGATCCTGCAGCGGGCTCGATCCGGACTTCGCGCACACGCTCGGTATCGATGTCCGTAATCTGCGCATCGAGCCACAGAATGGGGTCGGCATCGACCTCGAGTTCGCCGTCGACCAACCACGATTGCGCGTCATCGGGCTTGCGCACATAGTGCTGCGGGCGGGCGCCGCCATCGCGCGGATTGCCGACGATCAGTGCTGCCAGCGGGGCATCGTCGTCGCCGCGCAGCTCGACCAGGGTGCCGGAGGCCTCATCGTCGTCCAGGTCGCTCACGCCGAGGCGCGCATAGCGTTCGGCGCTGCTGGTCTTGGGCTCGACGGTGCGCAGACCGGCGATATGCAGTACGGCGCGCCGCACTTTGCCGGCGTCGGCCGGAAAGCCGTCCTTGTTGACGATGATCCAGCGCTGGTCGTCGTGGCGCAGCTGAGTCTCGTGTTCGGCAGAGATCAGGTTCATCTGCCGGACATCATTGACTCGATCGACGAGACCGGGAAACAGGGGCGCCCGCGTGACTTCGGTTTGCGGTGCGCGCTGCTCACTGATCTGCCACGCCGCGATGATCACGCCGAGGGTGATTACCCCCAACAAACCCAGCGTTCTGGCTTTCACCGATTGCGCTCCTCCAGCTCAGGCCCGGCGCTGGCTGCGCCGGGCGTTGTAGATGCTGACGCCAATTGCGAACAAGGCGATCAGCAGCGGCACCAATGCGGTATTGACGAATGTGAGCAGGGAGCCGAGGCGCTCGATGTCGCGGCGCAGATCGTGTTGGACGGCACGCAATTCCTTGCGGGTCTTGACCTGCTCGTCACGAAAGCGGTGGATCTCGGCCTTTTGCTCCGGCGTCAGCAGCACCTCTCCGCTGACCTCGTCGCTCTGCAGTTCGGCGAGCTTGCGTTCCGCCGCTTCGAGTCTTTCCTGCAGGGCGCGCTCGCGGTCGCGGAACTGCGCTTCGGCCTCGCGTCGAATCTGCTCGACCACTTCGAACGGTCGCTGGTACCGGCCCCGGCTACGCAGGCCAATCAAGTCGTCGTTGCCACCGAGGTTGTCGACCGCGTTGATGAGGAAATCGGCATTGTTGGCAAACGGCTCCGGCAGGCGCATACCGGCGAACTCGTTGAACCTGACCCAGAAGCGGTCTGCCAGGAGATCGGTGTCGGCGACCACGATGACATTGATCGAGCCCGTCGATTGAGCCAGGAACTCGGCGTCCTGCGGGGCACGCTTCTCGCTGTCTTCGAGCGGACGGCCATCGGGGAAAGCGCTTGCGGCCTGTCCGCTGATGCGCATCGCGATGGCGTGCCTGCGGTCGTCGGCTTCGAAGCTCTCGAGCAGGCCGGCCGGGTTCTTGACGAAGATGATCGAATCACGTTCCATGAGCCCGGCGTTGACGCTGCTCTGGATCAGGGGGGCGTGCTGCAGCGTGGAGTCGGCGAGCACTTCGAGCGAGCCCGCGGTACCCACGTTGACGACATTGAGTTCATTGGTGATGAAATCGTCTTCGTCGAGTGCCTCTCCCTGCAGCTGCAGCCAGGGCAGGTATTCGACTTCCTGCGTGCCGCGGCTGGAGCGGAAACTGACCCGCACCGCGGACGTCGGATCGCCGACGACTTTTCCGGGCACGAGTTTGATTCCCCACTGCTCGAACAGGGCCGGCAGATCCGAGCCGAGTTCGGGCAGCACCCCGGGGCGATCCGGATCGGGTGCGGCGCTGTCCTGCTCGGCCATGGGATCGACGAAGAACATGGCCTTGCCGCCGCGCAGCACGAATTGATCGATCGCGTACTGCGTCTCACGGGACAATTCTTTCGGGTGAACCACAATCAGGGTATCGATGTCCGCATCGATAGCGGTGCTGGAGAAACTCAGCTCGCGGACGTCATAGAGTTCGCGCAGCAGAACGAATGCCGCCCAATCCTGTCCGGCGGGGCGCTGCGTCATCGGGTCCGGTGGTGGGGCGAACACCGGCAGGCCCGAGATCAGCCCGATGACCCGTTTCTGCGGCTCGCCGAGCGTATAGATCATCTTGGTCAGTTCGTATTCGAGGGCGTCCTCGCGCTCCGGGCTCAGCAGAGGCAAGGTTTCCGTGTCATCGGTGGCATTGGTGCCGACGATACCGAGGTAGCCGACTTCTCCCGTCCCTCCGAGCGGAAGCTGGCGCACGCCGTAGCTCACCGCCTCGTCTTCGGCTTCCGAAAACGGTTCGGGTTCGATGACTTGGAGCCGGACCATACCCTCACTGGTGGCGGCATACTCCTCGAGCATGTCGCGCACCCGTTTGCCGTAATGCAGGAGCTGGGGCACATCGGCAAACTGTTTGGCGGAATAGTAAAGCCGGATGGTGACCGGTTCTTCGAGGGCATCGAGGATGTTCCGGGTCCCCTCGGACAGCGTGTAGAGGCGATTTTCAGTCACATCCAGCCGCCATGACGTGAGGGTCTGATTGCCGATGATGTTGACGCCCAGGAACAACGCCAGTGCGATCACCAAACCGCCGCCGGTCATGAGTTTTCTGTTCATCGTTGTCCTATCTCTCGGTTTACTGCCACAGCGACGGTGAACCGGCTTTCAATTGCTCTTGGTTGCTTCGATCGCAAGTACGTTGGCATAAAGCCAGAATGCGATCAGTGTGGTGAAGAAGAGGATGTCACGCGCGTCGATGACGCCTTTCAGAATCGAATTGAAATGCGTCAGGAAACTGAACGAGCTGATGACGTCGACGACCATCTGTGGAGCCCAGGCACTGAAGACATCCAACACCATGGGAAAACCGCTCAAGTTGAAAGCGAAGCAGATCACGAAACTGATGACGAAAGCGATGACCTGGTTCTTGGTCAGCGCGGAGATGCATGAGCCGATGGCGAGGAAGCCACCGGCCATCAGCAGGCTGCCGAGATAGCCGGCGAGGATGACGGTGTTATCCGGATCGCCGAGGTAGTTGACCGTCAACCACAACGGGGCGGTGCCGGCCAGGGCGACTGCGGTGAAGGTCCAGGCGGCGAAGAACTTGCCCAGCACGCTGGCAGCAAGCGACACCGGCAGCGTCAACAGCAGTTCCAGCGTGCCAGCCTTGCGCTCTTCCGACCACAGGCGCATGGAGATCGCCGGGATGAGGAACATGTACAGCCAGGGGTGAAACTGGAAGAAAGGCTCGAGGTCGGCTTGCCCGCGCTCGTAGAAACCGCCGACATAGAAAGTAAATACGCCGTTCAGCACCAGAAAGATGACGATGAAGACATAAGCCACGGGGGTGGCGAAATAAGCGTGGAACTCGCGGCGAAAAATGGTGTCGAGGCCGTTCATGTGCGGTGTGCCTCCCCGGAGTCGCTGGCAGCGAGCGTGATGTTGCGAAAGACCTCGTCCAGATGACCGTGTTCGATGAACAGCTCCTGCACCGGACACTCGATACCGCGCAGCTGCTGTTGCACGGCGGCGGCGTCGAGCCCGTTTGGTGGTGGCACGATGGTCAGCCTCGACTCGGCGCCGAGCGTGCGCGTCTCGACCTGACCGAGCGCGGTGAGCGCGCTGCGGGCGCGCTCGACGTCGCCGTCCGCGACCACCACCGTAACCGCGTTGTGATAACGCGAACGGGCGGCGAGTTCGCGCGGCGTGCCGCTGAAAATGAGCCGGCCCTGGGCGATGATTACCGCGCGGGAACACACCGCATCGACTTCCTCGAGGATATGGGTCGAGATCAGTATCGCCTTGTGCGGCGCCATGGCCTGGATGAGTGTGCGAACTTCGTGCTTCTGGTTCGGATCGAGACCATCGGTGGGCTCGTCCATGATCAGGATCTCGGGATCGTGCAGGATAGCCTGGGCCAGTCCGACGCGTCGTTTGAAACCCTTCGACAGCGTTTCGATGCGCTGGCCCATAACCTGCTCCAGATGTACCAGGCGGACGACCTCGGCGATGCGTTCGGTACGCCGTGCGCGTGACAGGCCGCGGATGTCTGCGATGAATTCGAGGAAACTCGAGGGCGTCATCTCACCGTAGGCGGGTGCGCCTTCGGGCAGGTAGCCGATGCGTGCCTTGGCCGCGAGCGGGGCGCTCTCGATGTCGTGTCCGGCGACACTGATACGGCCGGCACTCGGTGCGAGGAAACCCGTGATCATTTTCATGGTCGTCGATTTTCCGGCCCCGTTCGGGCCCAGAAAGCCGAGTACTTCGCCGCGTTTGACCGTGAGTGAAATGTCGCTGACGGCACTGAGCGCGCCGAAATTCTTGCTCAAGCCGCTGACTTCGATCAGGGTCTCCATCAATCGCTGGCCTCTCAATCGACTTTCTGATTACTCGTTGTCGCGGCCGCCGGGCGGGCGCCGCTGCGCAGGTGGTCGTCGCACTGCCGGCGGCGTGTGGTGGCGGGCATTGTGGTGACGCCGCCTCGCGTGCCGCTGTGGTCAGCCCGATGACGGGGCGCAGAGTGTTCCACACCGCCCTGCAAAGGGTCAACACGGTGCGTAGACCGATGGCTGAACGAAAGGTTTCAGGCGCAGGTGCGCCG
>JBBDTC010000278.1:0-3314 GCA_040904625.1 Gammaproteobacteria bacterium | reverse complement strand
TTAAGGGCCCGCGCAAGAATAATTCCCGTTTCTTGGGGGCGTCGAGGGGCCTGCCTGGCAAGGCGCGAGGAGGGCGCATAGCGGGACTATGCAACCGACGTGCAACGCCGCCAGGCAGGATGCATCGGCGGCCCCCATCGGGAACTTGTTATTGCGCGGGCCCTTGAGTGCGGAGAGGCCGGACCGATCCGGAAACCCGTTATCGCCTGAAGTAAGTGACATTGGCCGCTACCCCCGTTTCGAAGAGGAAAACCGAATGAGCGAAAAGCGTGGCAACGAAGTCGATCAGGCCACTTTCTGGAATGAGGAAGGCGGCCGGCGCTGGGTCGAACACATCGACCAGCTCGAGCGCATGCTGACCGACCTGAGTGTCCGGCTCATCGCCGCGGTCGATGCCAGGCCCGGAGAACAGGTACTCGACATCGGTTGCGGCGGCGGGCCGACCAGCGCCGAACTGGCGCGCCTGGTAGGCAGCGCAGGACACGTGCTCGGCGTCGACATCTCGGCGGTCATTCTGGCCCTGGCGCGGCGGCGTTTTGCGCATCTGCCCAGCCTCGCCTTTGCAACCGCCGATGCCGCCGAGCACGCATTCACCCCGGCCAGCTTCGACGTCATCACCTCGCGTTTCGGCGTGATGTTCTTTCCCGATCCCCATGCCGCATTTCGTAACATCCGGCGCGCTGCCAGACCGGGAGCACGCCTGCGTTTCCTGTGTTGGCGCCCATTGGACGAGAATCCCTGGATGGGCGCACCGGCCAAGGCCGCGTTCACCGTCATTCCGCCGCCCGAGAAACCCGCACCGGGCGCCCCCGGCCCCTTCTCTTTCGGGCAGGTCGAACGGGTACGCGACATCCTGTCACTGGCCGGCTTCACTGCCATCGAATTCGAGCCGGTGGACCAGGCCATCACGCTCGGTTCTCTCGACGAGGCCCTCGAATGGCTGACCCGTATGGGGCCTGCTGCCGCACCCCTGGCCGACGCGGCGCCCGAAGCGCGCGAAGCTGCACGGGCCGCCATGCGCGACGTCCTGGCCGCTCATGAGACGTCAGCCGGAGTCACGCTGGCCGGCGCGGCCTGGCTGGTACGGGCCACGGTCGAGTAAGGGCCCGGCCATATACCGAAACGACAGCCGCTATCGTCAGCGGATCGCCACCGGGTTGATGATCATCTGCACCGTGCCCTTGAGGCGGGCCTGCCCGAGTACGAACATGAACTCCCAGGCCTGGTCGGCGACCAGTTCCTCGGTGACCACGTTCTCGAGTACGTAGATGCCGCGCTTGGCCAGCAGTTCCTGGTGGACCGGCAGGTAAACCCCCTCCACCTCACCGGGCTGAATTTCGAGCGCGAAAGTATCGCCGCCCACCGCGACCGGATGGAATCCGGTCAGATAGAGCGCGCCGTCCTTGCCGAGGCCTGGTTGGCTGGCCATGTAGCGCGGCGTGTCCAGCCGACTCAAGGCCATGTAGCCGGTATGCAGCAGCACCACGTCACCACGCGCCAGTGCCACGTTCTGACGCGACAGCGCACCCTCGAGTTCGGCGCTGTTGACGGCGACCTCGGGCCGGAGCATGGCCCGGCCATCGACGGACATGATCTTGTCCGGCGCCGTCTGCGCCAGATAGCCGACCATGTCGATCACCACCCCCCGGGCCACGATCGGAGGAATATCGGACGTCGAGAATTTCTTCAGGCCACTTTGATGGAAGAAATCACGGATATCGTTGCCGTTGTAGTAGGTGTGGTCGATACCGACATGGCCGAGTCCGTCGATCTGCGTACCCACGCCGAAGAACACCAACGCCCAGTCGTCGTTACCGGTGACCTTACCCGCACCGATGGGCTCCCCCGCGTTGTTGAATATCGCGCCGTTCGAGATCACGAATGTCTCGACGGTGCGCGAACCGAAAGCCGGCGTATCGCGCGACACTTCCATGCCCAACGCGTAACGCTTGCCCTGCTTCACCAACCCGGCCGCGGCGGCAACACTCTGTTCGGTAATGAGATTGACTGCGCCCAGAGTATCGTCCGGCCCCCATTCGGACGGATACCAATCTGCCGCTGCGACGGCATTCCCGGATAACAGCAGCCCTGCCAGGCTGAGGCTTCGAATCCACTGCGACTCAATCATGCAAAACTCCCCATCAAAAATTGGCTGCCCCACCTGGCTGCCGGTCTTCGAGTATACGAGAGCCGGGCGCAGGCCTGTTTCGGGCGATCAAGGCACCAGGGCCCGCGCCACGCACAGGATAAGGGTCCGCCGCAAAATAACTGAACGATCTTGAACGCCGATTCATCCCGTCTGGCGGCGTTGCTCGTCAGTTGAATAGAACCACTATTCGCTCTCCTCGCGCCTGGCCAGCCGGGCGCCTCGACGCCCCAGATCGCCCAGTTATTCTGCGGCGGACCCTAAGCAGGTAAACTTCTGTGTATTCGGGAATCATCGGCCAGCTTCGGAGTCCGAATGGCAACGGTAACCCACCCGCACAGCGACACGACTTGTTATGCTTGCCGGGCAGCCCCTCCAGTGGAGCAATCACTTCTGCCATGTCCCCTATCAAATTGATTTCTCTAGCGGCGCTCTTCCTCGCCGGCGGCAGCTTCGCGTCAGCAGCCGAGGTGACGATCGGCTCCAGCGGATTCGCGTTCGACACGGCCTGCTCGTCGCCGAACTCGACCGTGTGCGTGGTGACCAGCGGCTACGATGTGCCGGATCAGATCGGCCATTTCACTTTCGACAGTCCGATCGCAACCACCGACCTGCGCGTCAGCAGCCTGTCACTCACGATGCGCATCATCGACGGTGACACTGAGACCGGCGAGGTCGACGAAGGTCAGTTGTATCTGGGCTTGCAGAGCACCGCTGACATCGTCGTCATCGGCAGCACTTTCGAGCGCGGCAACGATCCGCTGACCATCACCGGCTTCCCCCACGGCGTCGACGCCACGGCGACCAACACGTTCGACCTCACGCCCTTCCCGGCACTGCAATCGAGCCTGCTCGCGTTGCTGGCCGACAGCGCTGGAAGCATCAGCTTCTACATCGTCGATCACGACGAAGGCGGCAATGTGTTGCGCTTCGATGGCGTCGATCCGGGCGTATTCGCGCTCAGCTTCACCATGACGCCGGTACCGCTGCCGGGTGCCCTGCTGCTGCTCGGGTCAGCTGCCGCATTACTCGCATTTCGGCACAGAAACCCGGCGACCTGAAACCACGACGGCCGATTACCGGTTTATGGGCCAGTTGTTGGTGAGCCGGTCTTAGTGCGGCCGGCCCTTAGGGTCCGTCTCGGGGAATACGCACACTCACGGTCATC
>JBBDTC010000277.1:0-3321 GCA_040904625.1 Gammaproteobacteria bacterium | reverse complement strand
ATGGACCGCTATCCCACCGCCGCAGTAGATGCGGCCTGAGTCCGACAGGCTGCTAAATGAACTGTAGACCCTTGCTGACAGGCGGCTCGAGTGTCGCCGTGGAGAACGTTGATGCCTAGCGATCAATGGCCGTCCATGTTGCTGCGCACTTTCGATCAGTTTCTGGACACACTTGGTGCGGTGCTGCCGAAGATTCTTCTGGCCGTCGCGCTGATTGCGGCCGGGATCATCATTGCGCGGGTGTTGCGCCGGCTGGTGCTGCGTCTCGGCGCGGATCTCGATCGCCTGATCGGACGGCTGCTCGGACACCGCCTGCAAGCCAATCTGTTGCACGTACCGTGGCCGGTCTCGCGCATTCTGGCCGAATCCGCGTACTGGCTGGCGATCCTGTTCTTCGTGACGGCCACGGTCGAAGTCCTGGGGTTCCCCGGCATGGCGGACTGGATCAGCCGCTTTGCCGGCTATCTCCCCGTGCTGCTCGCCGCCGCCGGTATCGTCGTCCTGGCGCTGGTCGCGGCGGCGCTGGCGCGCGAAGCCGTGGCGGCGTTGCCGCTGCGCGAAGCGGCGCTGCTGGCGCGTGCGAGTTATCTGCTCATTGTCACCGTCGGCATCATCATCGGCATCGACCAGCTCGGTGTCGAAATCGCCTTGCTGGCCAATGTCGTGACCATTGCGGCGGCGGCCTTGCTCGGTTCGATTGGCCTCGCTTTCGGTCTCGGTGCGCGGGCCACAGTCAGCAACATCATCGCCGCCCAGTATGTCCGCGGTGCCTATGCCGTGGGACAGTACCTGCGCATCGGCACGGCACCCGATGCGGCCGAGGGCGCCATCGTCGAGATTACCGCTACCACGGTCGTGCTCGACGGCCCTGCGGGACGGGTGGTCGTTCCTTGCAGCCGCTTCGATTCGTCGATCACGGTGGTGTCAAGCCATGCCGAGCAAGCCGATGCCTAGCCGGTTCGTCGAGAGCTACCTGTCACGCTATCCCTTGCAGGCCGCCGAAGCGCTGGAGCAGATGGAGCCGGACGCCGCCGCCGAGATGCTGGAAGGTCTGGACAGCGATGAACTCGTCGCCTTGATCGCGGCGATGTTGCCGCAGCGTGCGGCCGAGCTCCTGCCGGAGATGGAACCCGCTCAGGCGGCTGCAGTCCTCGGCGGCATCGGTTTCGTCGCGGCCAGGCGGCTGATCCTGCGCCTCGACGCGGTGCGACGCGCGCCGATTCTGGCTGCCGTCGCGTCCCCGCTCAGACACGGTCTCGAGCGCGCGCTCGCCTTTCCGGAAGGCTGCGTGGGGCGCCACATGCTGACGCGCTTCGATTGCTTCCGCGTGCGCGACAGCGTGCGCCGCGTGAGCGCCGATCTCGGCCGCAACGAGCAGCCCCTTCCGCTGTGTTTCGTGGTCGATGAAGCCGGCCAGGTGGCCGGGCGGGTACGTGTGACCGACCTCATCGGGGCCGACGGCACGGCCTCGATTGCGGATTTCATGAAACCCTGTAACGACATCCTCAGTGCTTACGCACCGCTCGCGGCGGCCCGTGAAGCGGTGCTTGCCGAGGGTGTCGATTACCTGCCGGTCGGCGATCGTGATCGGCACCTGATTGGGGTGCTGGGGCAGGCGGATTTCCTGCGTGCCAGTGCAGCGGCCGGCGCCGCTGCCGACGTGCCAGAATTGATCACATTGTGGCTGGGCGTCGCGAGCCTGTTCTGGCAGGTGGGAGCACGCATGTTGATTCGAAGCAAAGAGCCCCGCGTGCTGCACGAGGCCGACGAGCGATGAACACGCACGCTCTCCCCGAGACGCTGGCGGCGCTTACGCTCGAGCGTGAGTTCATGCACCAGCTGCCATCTCAGGCCGCGGCCGAACTCGAGCGGCTCGACGTCGACGAAGCGGTCGCGATCCTGGCGCGCCAGCCGCCTGCCGACACCGCACGGGTATGGGAACGGCTGTCGCCGGCTACGGCCCAGCAGTACATCGTGGAGCTGCCCGAGGAGCAGGCCAGCGAAATCCTCGCCACCATGAATCCGACCCGCGCCGGCACCTTGCTCGGTGGGCTCGACGCCGAAGACCGCGAACGCCTGTTCGATGATCTGCCGGACGCCGCCCGCGATCTGGTCGCCACCGTCATGAGCTATCCGCCCGGCACAGCGGGTGCGCTCATGGATCCACGGGTGATCTTCCTGCGCCGGAGTACCTCGGTTGGCGATGCCATCGAACGCGTTCGATCGATCAATGTGGCGCCCGGGCGCAGCGGGGCGCGCCGATTGTTCTACCTGGTCGACGAAGACGAGCGCCTCGACGGCATCGTCGAGGTCCAGGACTTGATCCTCGCGCGACCATCCGAACTGCTGGATGCCTATGCCAGGCCGGCGCCAGCCTGGGCCGAGGTTGGGACGGGCAAGGAGGATGTCGTCGAGATGATTGAGAAGCACGGCATGTCGAGCCTGCCGGTGCTAGACGGCGAGCGTCGTCTGGTCGGTGTAGTGCGCTACGACACGCTGGTGGCCGCCACGCGCGCCGAGGCCTCGGTGGATTTGCAGACGATCTTCGGTGTGAGCAAGGAGGAGGGTGCTTTGTCGACGGCGAGCTTCGCCATTCGCAAGCGCCTGCCATGGCTGCAGATCAATCTGGTCACGGCATTCATTGCGGCCTCGGTGGTCGGCATGTTCGAAGACACCATCGCCCGCTACACCGCGTTGGCGGTGCTGCTGCCGGTCGTCGCGGGGCAATCAGGCAATACCGGCGCCCAGGCCCTGGCGGTGGTCATTCGCGCCCTTGCCCTGCATGAAATCACGGCCGCGCATTGGCGCCAAGTCATGCTGAAGGAATTCCTGACCGGCCTGGCCAACGGCCTCGCCGTGGCGTTGACGACTGCCGTCGGCGTCTACGTGTGGAGCCGCTCGTGGGGGCTGTCGGTGATCATCGGGCTGTCGATGGTGTCATCGATGATCGTCGCCGGACTGGCCGGCGCCGTGATTCCCATCGTCCTGACCAAGCTGCGCCAGGATCCGGCGCAAGCGTCCTCGATCGTCTTGACCACGCTGACCGACGTGGTCGGCTTCTTCTCGTTCCTGGGCATCGCGACGCTGCTGCTGCATACGCTGTGAGACAGCTGCAGAGCAGGCGTGGCAGCAATCGTGATCTGCTCGAGGACGCCGTTGTGGATATGTTGTGCTGTCACCGGGCCGCTGGTGCCCGAGAAGAGCACTTCCAGCATGAAATCGCCGGTGACGTCGTCGAGGCTGGCCGTTAGCCCGCATTTCTCACCCCCGTCCGTCGCGAGGTCGTCGAAATGCCGCAAAATCGGGCCGCGCGGAGCCGAT
>JBBDTC010000276.1:0-3321 GCA_040904625.1 Gammaproteobacteria bacterium | reverse complement strand
TCTCACACCCATCCTGCTGCGGCCGCCGATCTGCGCGCAAACTCGGGCCGTGCTCGCAGATGCCTCCTCGACAGACTGTCGAGTATGCCTTCGTCGCCATCGGCTCCGCGCGGCCCGATTTTGCGGCATTTCGACGCCCTCGCGACGGACGGGTGTGAGAAATGCAGGCTAGACGACCTGGCCCATCTTGAAGATTGGCAAATACATGGCGATCACGAGGCCGCCAATGAGAACCCCCAGCACGGCCATGATTATCGGCTCCAGCAGGCTCGTCAGCGAGTCGACGGCATCGTCGACTTCTTGTTCGTACCAGTCGGCGACCTTGCCCAGCATCTGATCCAGCGCACCGGATTCTTCGCCGATCGCGACCATCTGGATGACCATGTTCGGGAAGATGCCGGCATCACGCATCGCCGCCTGGACCTGTGTGCCGGTCGCGATCTCGTCGCGCATCTTCATCGTCGCTTCGTAATAGACGATGTTGCCGCAGGCCCCGGCGACCGACGTCATGGCCTCGACCAGCGGCGTGCCGGCGGCGAACATCGTCGACAAGGTGCGCGAGAAGCGGGCGATCGCCGATTTGTTCAGAATATCGCCGAGCACCGGGATCTTGAGCAGCAATCTGTCGACGGCATGGGCGAATCTGATCGAACGCTTCATGAGCTGCATGATGCCGACGATGACGAGGACGATCCCGCCGATGAGGATATACCAGTTGGCCTGGAACCATTTCGACATGTTGATGACGATTTGGGTCAGCGCGGGCAGGTCGGCGCCGAAGCCCGAGAACAGATCCTGGAATTGCGGGATGACGAATATCATCAGGATGCAGGTGATGACGAAAGCGACGACGACGACCGCCAGCGGGTAGAACATCGCGCCCTTGATCTTCGACTTGAGGGCTTCGGTCTTCTCCATGTAGGTCGCCAGTTTGTGCAGGATATCCTCGAGGATGCCCGCCTGCTCGCCGGCCGTGACGAGGTTGACGTAGAGATCGCTGAACTGGCGCGGATGCTTGGCCAGTGCTTCGGTCAGCGAGCCGCCGGCCTCGACATCATTCTTGATCGACAGGACCAGATCCTGCATGGCCTTGTTTTCATGGCCCCGCCCGACGATCTCGAACGACTGGACCAGGGGCACGCCGGAGGACATCATGGTCGCCAGCTGGCGGCTGAACACCGTGATGTCCTTGGACGTGATCTTGCCGCCGCTGGCGCCGAACAGCGGTTTGGGTTTCTTCTTGACCTTGAGCGGATTGACGCCCTGGCGCCGCAGTTGCGCCTTGATCAGCGCATCGTTCTGGCCGGACATCTCGCCCTTGACGCGTTTGCCATTCTTGTCGACGCCTTCCCAGGCGAACATGTCCGTCTTGATTGCTGCTTGTGCCATGACCTACTCCACCGTCACCCGGTTCACTTCGACGAGGCTGGTGATGCCGGCTCTGACCTTGGCCAGACCGGAGCGGCGTATGTCCCAGATGCCTTCTTCCGCGGCCTGGTCGGCGAGCTGCACGGCATTGGCTCCTTCGATGATCAAGCGCTTCATGGCGTCGGAAATCTGCATGACCTGGTAGATGCCGGCACGGCCCTTGTAGCCGCTGGGGCAATCGGCGCCGCCGTCGCCCGGAGCGTACACCTTGATGCCCTCGCGCACCCATTCTTCGGGGAAGCCCTCCTCGAGCAGCGCTTCCGGCGGCATGTCGACCGGCACCCGGTAGTCGGGGTGGAGGCGGCGGCACAGCCGCTGGCCGGTGATGAGGTTGATGGTGGTGGCCACGGCGAAGGCCTGGACACCCATGTCCTGCAGACGGGTCAGCGTTTGCGGGCAGTCGTTGGTATGCAGGGTGGACATCACCATGTGCCCGGTCTGCGCGGCCTTGACCGCAATCGAACCGGTCTCGAAGTCGCGGATCTCGCCGACCAGGATGATGTCCGGATCCTGGCGCAGAAAGGCCTTGAGAGCCTTGGGAAAGGTCATGCCGGTCCGTTCGTCCACCTGGACCTGATTGACCCCGGGCAGATTGATTTCGACCGGATCTTCGGCGGTGGAGATGTTCACGTCATCCTTGTTGAGGATGTTGATGCCGGTGTAGAGCGACACTGTCTTGCCGCTGCCAGTCGGCCCGGTGACGAGGAACATGCCGTAGGGCTTCAGCAGATTCTTGACGAAGAGTTCTTTCTGGAAGTCCTCGTAACCGAGTTGATCGATCTGGAGCTTGGCGGCGTCCGAATCGAGTATGCGCAGCACGGCCTTTTCCCCGTACAGCGTCGGACAGGTGCTGACACGGAAATCGATGGCCTTGTTTTTCGAGAGCTTGAGTCTGATGCGGCCGTCCTGCGGGACCCGTCGCTCGGAGACGTCGAGGCGCGACATCACCTTGATGCGGGCGGCAATCTTGCCGGACAGGGCGAGCGGCGGCCGCGAGACTTCCTGGAGGACGCCGTCGATACGGAAGCGGACCCGATAGATTTTTTCGTACGGCTCGAAATGGAGGTCGGAGGCGCCGCGTTTGATGGCGTCGAGCAGGCATTTGTTGACGAAGCGCACTACCGGTGCATCGTCGATGTCGTTGTCGGCGGCCTCGTCCGGTTCGCTGCTGCCGACTTCGACATCGTCGAAATCCTCGAGATCCGAATCGCCCATGTCGCCGAGACTGGTGTCGGTCGCTTCGAGTGCCTTGTCGATGGCCCGCGACAGCTTGTCCCACTCGATCACGACAGGATCTGCCGTGCCGCCGCCGATATTGAACTTGATTTCGTCGAGCGCCTGCAGGTTGGTCGGGTCGGCGATGCCGATGAATATCCGCGTGCCGCGCTTGTACAGCGGCAGCGCATTGTGCTTCTGGATCAATTCGCGGCTGACGAGCTTGACGATGTCGTTGTCGAGGTCGAGCACATCGATGTCGAGCAGCGGGACGCCGAATTCGCTCGACGCGGCATGGGCGATGGCCTTGGCGTCGGCCAGCTTGTTCTCGACCAGAAAGCGCACGAAGGGTTCTTTCTTGCGCAGGGCATTCTGGAACGCTTCGCCGGCGGCTTCTTCTGTGAGCAACCCGTCGGCGACCAGCTTGCGCGCGAGGCCGCTCAGAGGCACTCGATTACTCGATACCGCCATAATGTTGATCCGCTCGCGAAGTCAGTTCACGCGATACAAAATGGTAGATTAATCGATGCTAAATAGCTACCAGGGCAGATGATTCTTGTGCGGCAATCGGCATGTAGCGTGATTGTCGCACAAGACCGCGTCGAGCCTGCTCGCGGCGATGCGGCTTTCGCCGCGGCAGGCTCGCGCAGGTCGGCCTCCACGGTGACGGCCGTTGCG
>JBBDTC010000275.1:1651-20098 GCA_040904625.1 Gammaproteobacteria bacterium | reverse complement strand
TCGCTCCGCCTTGCCGGGTCACGAAAATGGCCACAGCAGCGCCGAACCATGAAAGATCAACAGGCCCTCGGGAAAGCTTGACACATCGGGGGGAGAGTATCGTGTTCGATCTCGCACAAATCCGCACCGTCGCTGACGTGCCGCGCCTGCAGGCCCGTGAGCGGCCACAGGCGACGGCCCAGATCTTCGACGATCGGCACACCAGCTATGCCGATTTCGATCGCCATACCAGCCAGGTCGCCAACGCCCTCATCACCGCCGGCGTGTCGGCGCAGGCCCGCATCGGCTTCCTCGGCAAGAACTCCGACGCTTACTTCGAACTGCTGTTCGGTGCTTGCAAGGCCAGTGCCGTCGTCGTCGGCGTCAATTGGCGGCTGGCCGCGCCGGAGATCGAGTACATCCTCAACGACGCCCGCTGTGAGCTGCTTTTCGTCGGCCAGGAATACTACGCCATGGCCGACGAGCTGCGCCCGCGTTGCCCGAGCCTGCGCGGCATCATCGCGATGGACGATGGGCATGCCGACTGGCCCACGTTCCGCAGCTGGCGCGATGCCGCGAGCGCGCGCGACCCGATGGTGGCGATCGCACCCGATGACGATGTCATCCAGCTCTATACCAGTGGCACCACCGGCCACCCCAAGGGCGTGCAGTTGAGCAACACCAACTTCCGTGCCCTGTTCGAAGTGGCCGAGCAGGCCCGCTGGGGCCTGTTCGAAGCCGGCGGCATGACCTTGACCTGCATGCCGGTGTTTCATATCGCCGGCGCCAACATGGGGGTCTTTTCGCTTGCCCAGGGCGCCACCAACCTGGTCATGAAAGAAGTCGATCCCGAGCGCATCCTCGATTTCATTCCGCGCTACAAGGTCAACTACGCGCTGTTCGTGCCGGCCGTGATCCTGTTCCTGACCCAGCACCCGCGTATCCGGGACTGCGATTTCGGCTCGCTGGAGAAGCTCTTCTATGGTGCGTCGCCGATCGCCGAAGACCTCCTGGCAACCGCGCAGGACATCTTCGGCTGCGAGTTCTACGGCCTCTACGGCCTGACCGAGACCTCCGGCGCCGGGACCTGCCTCACCCCCGAAGGCCACGCGGCCGGCAAGCTGCGATCCTGCGGCAAGCCCTATCCCGGGATCGCCGTCGAAGTGCGTAACGGAGACGGCACAGCCGTGGCGCCCGGAGAAGTCGGAGAAATCGTCATTCGCCATCCGGTAATCATGAAGGGTTACTGGAATCGGCCGGACGCGACCGACGAAGCCATCGAAGACGGCTGGTTCCACACCGGTGACGCCGGCTACTTCGATGAACAGGGTTATCTCTACATCCACGATCGTCTGAAGGACATGATCGTCTCCGGCGGCGAAAACGTGTACCCGGCCGAAGTCGAGAATGCGATCTTCGGCCACGACGCGGTCGCCGACGTCGCCGTGATCGGCGTGCCGGACGAGCGCTGGGGCGAGGCGGTCAAAGCCGTCGTGGTGCTGAAACCCGATGCCGCGGTCGACGCCGAGGCGATTATCGCCTACGCCCGCACCCGCATCGCCGGTTACAAAGTGCCGAAGAGCGTCGATTTCGTCAGCGCGCTGCCGCGCAACCCGTCCGGCAAGATCCTTCGTCGCGAACTGCGAGACCCGTACTGGAAAGGGCGTAACCGCAATGTCAACTGAACAGGCATGCGGCGGCCATCGCTGCGGTCCATTCGACCTGGGGATCCAACAGCGGCACCGAAACGCAATCCCATGAGCGCGCGACAGCAACGCCTGCTCGACGAGCGCGCCGCGGCAACCTGGCTGGAAGACGGCATGACCATCGCGCTCGGCGAACCAGCGCCGATGGCCATGGTGCGCCAGATGATCGCGCGCGGCCTGCGCGACCTGACCGTCGTCGCGGGCGGGTTGGCTATCGACATGCTCGTCGCCGCAGGTTGTGTCAAGAAGACCATCAGCTATTACGCCGGCGGCGGCACTGCGGTGCCGGTCGCACCGTCGTTCCGGTACGCCGCCGAGCGCGGTGAAATCACGGTCTGGGAGTGTGAGGAAGGCATTCTGACCAGCGGCCTGGAAGCGGCCGCCAAAGGCCTGCCCTTCCTGCCCTGGCGCGGCGGGGTCGGTACCTCGCTGGCGGAGCTCAATCCCGAGTTGAAGGTCTTCAGCGATCCGATCGCGGGGCAAATCCTGCTGGCGGTACCCGCTATAGAGCCCGATATTGCCATCGTGCATGCCGCGGCGGCCGATGCCTACGGCAATGTCCAGCATTGCGGCGGCCCGGGCTGGATCGATCTCTTCCTGTGCCGTGCAGCCCGGCGCACCATCGTACAGGTGGAGAAAATCATCTCCAATGAAGCGGTCCGCGCCGATCCGTGGGCGACCACCATCGCCGGCGCCGATGCCGTGGTTTGTCTGCCCTGGGGCGCCCACCCTTTCTACAGCCGCGGCTATTACCTGCAGGACATCCCCTTCGTCGAGGACTATGTGGCGTGCGCGGCGCACGCCGCCCGCACGGGCGAGCGCAGCGCGCTGGACGGCTTCCTCGATCGCTATTGCCGCGAGCCCGCGAGCCATGCCGCCTATCTCGAACGCATCGGCCTCGAGCGCCTGCTCGCCCTGCACGAGTATTGATGCGATGACCGGCGCCGACCGCGCATCCGATTACACCAGCCGCGAGCTGATGGCGATCCTGCTGGCGCGGGATCTGGTCGACGGCGACCACCTGCAGGTTGGCGTCGCGCTGCCGGTACCGGAGGCTGCCGTGCGTCTCGCGCACATCATGCATGGCCCCAATATGGAGCTGATCTTCCTCGGTGTACGCATGAACGTGCACACCCTCGAACACCTGCCGCTGCCCGCCTACAACTGGGACTGCCGGGTAGTACGCTGGGCCGAGTCCTACAGCGATCGCGGCCATCGCTTCGACCAGGTGCGCGATTGGCACCGGCGCGTCTTCTTCATCGGCGGCCTGCAGATCGATGCTTACGGCAACAGCAACCTGATCGGCATCGGCGACGACCCTACGCGCCTGCGCCTGCGCGGCCCGGGCGCGGTCGGCACACCGACCCTGACGACCCATGTCGGGCGCTACTACATCGTGCTCAATCACCACGACCGGCGCACGCTGGTCGAGCGCTGTGATTACATCAGCGCGGTCGGCTGGGATCGGGGCGGTGCCGACGCCCGGCAGCGTCTCGGCTTGCCCGGCGGCGGCCCGAAATACTGTGTCACCCCACTGGCCGTGATGGATTTCGACGAGCACAGCAAACGCATGCGCCTGCATTCGGTCCATCCGGGCGTCGAGGTCGACCAGGTCCGGGCGCAGACCGGCTTCGAGCTCATCGTGCCGACCGAGGTGCCCGTCACCGCCCCGCCGACAGCAATCGAGCTCGAGATGCTGCGTACCCGCGTCGACCCGGACGGGATCCTGCGCAAGCGTTGATGACGCTCGGGCCAACCGCCGTGATAGGCTCGGGACATCGACTCGATCGGGGTCTGTCTTGATCCAGATCACGAACGTACCCCAGCAGCTGTCCAGAATCCGCGCCAGAAACCAAGCCTGAGGAATCATCACCATGACCGTAGCAGCCATCGCCAAGCGCGCGAAACGCACAGCGGCCGAACATGTCGACGTGCTCATCGTCGGCGCCGGGATCTCCGGCATCGGTGGCGCCTACCACCTCAAGACGCAATGCCCGGACAAAACCTTCGTCGCCCTCGAGGCGCTCGAGAGTTTCGGCGGCACCTGGCTGATGCACCGCTATCCGGGCGCACGCTCCGACAGCGATCTGTACACCTTCGGCTATCGCTTCAAGCCCTGGGTCGGGCCGCCGATTGCAACCGCGGAGGCCATCCGCCAGTACATGGGGGAAGTCATCGAAGAGAACGACCTCGATCGACATATCCGCTACGGGCACAAAATCGTCTCGGCGAGCTGGTCGAGCGAGCAGGCGCTGTGGACGGTCGATGTCCTGCGCAAGGACACCGGCGAAACCCTGCACTTCACCGCCAATTTTCTCTGGATGTGCCAGGGCTACTACCGCCACGAGAAGGGCTACACGCCGCAATGGGCCGGTATGGACGACTACCAGGGCACACTCGTACATCCGCAGAATTGGCCGGAGGATCTGGATTACAAGGACAAGAAAGTCGTCGTCATCGGCTCAGGCGCGACGACCGCGACGGTGGTGCCGGCAATCGCCGCCGATTGCGCACACGTCACCGTGCTGCAGCGCTCGCCGACCTATTTCATCCCGGGCCTGAACCAGAACGATCTCGCCGACCGGCTGCGCAAGCTCGAGATCAAAGAGGAATGGATCCACGAGATCGTCCGCCGGCAAATCCTCGCCGATCAGGGCGACTTCATGCGCCGCTGCCTGACCGAGCCCGAAGCGGTCACCACAGAGCTGCTCGAGGGCGTGCGCAGCTTCCTTGGCCCCGACTACGATGTCGACACCCATTTCCGGCCGAGCTACCGGCCCTGGCGCCAACGCATCGCCTTTGTCCCCGACGGCGACCTTTTCCAGGGCATTGTCTCCGGCAAAGCCAGTGTGGTCACCGACGAGATCGCGCGCTTCACGCCCAAGGGCATCCTGCTCAAATCCGGCCAGGAACTCGAAGCGGACATCATCGTGACCGCGACCGGCTTCAACCTGAGCGTAATGGGCGACATCGCCTTTACCGTCGACGGCAAGGCGGTCGATTGGTCCGACACCGTGACCTACCGCGGCATGATGTTCACCGGCGTGCCCAACCTGCTGTGGATCTTCGGTTACTTCCGCGCCAGCTGGACGCTGCGCGTCGATCTCCTCGCCGACTTCGTCTGTCGGATGCTGAAGCACATGGATGCCAAGGGCGTGCGCCAGGTATCGGTCGCACTGCGCCCCGAAGATCAGGATATGCCGCTGGGGCCGTGGATGGACCCGGAAGATTTCAATCCCGGCTATCTGATGCGCAGTATGCATCTGCTACCCAAGCGCGGCGACAAACCGGAATGGCAGCACACGCAGGATTACTGGGCGGAGAAGGACGCGATCCCGGCCATCGATCTCGACGGACCGGAGTTCGTCTACGCCGCCAGCGCTACCGCCACGCAGAGCGATGCGCCAATCGAAGCGGCTGTCTGAACGCTTAGGGCCCGTCGCAAAATAACTGAACGATCTGGAACGCCGATCCATCCCGTCTGGCGGCGTTGCTCGTCCGTTGAATAGAACCACTATTCGCCCTCCTCGCGCCTGGCCAGCCGGGCGCCTCGACGCCCCAAATCGCCCAGTTATTCTGCGGCGGACCCTCAGGGCCCGCGATTGCTCTTGCCGTTCTACCCAGGTTGGATTGCGCTGCGCAATTCGATCTGGGGGAAAGGGTGATGGCGGCAGCGGGGAAAGACAGGCTGGAACTTAATGTCAATTCTAGAATAACTAAAATTTCTCATTATTCTTAGCTAGTTATATAGCAATTGCGATCTGATTTAGAGCTTATTCCTGGCCCTGCCTTCGCAGCCGTTCGATGAGACTCGAGGTATCCCAACGGCCCCCGCCCAGGGCCTGCAGCTCGGCGTAATAGCCATCGATCAGTCGCGTAAGCGGCAGGTCCAGCCCGAGCCGTGCTGCTTCGTCCTGGACGATACCGAGATCTTTACGCATCCAGTCGACCGCAAAGCCGAAGTCGTAGCGGCCTTCGCACATGGTCGCGCCGCGATTTTCCATCTGCCAGGACTGCGCCGCGCCCTTGGCAATGACGTCGAGCACCGCACTCATGTCGAGCCCGGCACGCTGGCCGAGCGCAAGCCCTTCGGCCAGTCCCTGCAATACCCCGGCGACGCAGACCTGGTTGACCATCTTGGTCAACTGGCCGGCGCCGACCGGCCCCATCCGGGCGACGGCACGCGCATAAGCGGCGATGATCGGCTCCGCGCGCGCGAAAGCGGGCGCCGTGGCGCCGCACATCACGGTCAGAGCGCCCTGCTCCGCGCCGGCTTGGCCGCCTGAGACCGGTGCATCGACAAAGTGCAGGCCCTCGTGCTCGAAGCACTCTGCGAGTTCGCGCGCGACGCTGGCTGAGGTCGTGGTGTGATCGACGTGGATCGCGCCCGGCGGCAATGCCTCCAGCGTGCCCTGCGGCCCACTTACGATCGCCCGCAGGTCGTCGTCGTTACCCACACAGGAGAACACGAATTCTGCCGTCGCGACCGCCGCGGCCGGACTCGCAGCCGCGCGCCCGCCGTGTTCGCTCACCCAGCGCGCGGCCTTGCTCTGCGTCCGGTTGTAGACGGTGACTTCGTGACCGGCGGCGGCGAGATGGCCGGCCATGGGATAGCCCATCACGCCCAGCCCGATGAATGCGACCCTACTCATGCGCTGCCCTCGTTTGCTCTCGATTCGAATAGCGGGTGTCTGCGCGTGGCGCTGAGGGTACGATGCGTGCGTCGAGGTCGTAGTCATCGGCCGCGGTGACTTCCACGGTGAGGCGGGCGCCCGGCGCGAGCGCGGCGCCCCCCATGATGCGCACCACACCATCGATTTCCGGCGCATCGGCGCTGCTCCGCGCGATGGCGACATCGGCTGCGGCATCGACCTCGTCGATCAGAACCTCGATGCGGCGGCCGACCTTGGCCGCGAGCCGCATGCGGCTGATCGCCGCCTGCGTTTCCATGAAACGTGCAAAGCGCTCGGCCTTGAGCGCCTCGGGGACGGCCTCGGGTAGCCCGTTCGCGGCCACCCCCGCGACCGGCGAGTATTCGAAGCAGCCGACCCGGTCGAGCCTGGCCTGTTCGAGGAAATCGAGCAGGGTCTCGAAATCGTCGTCAGTCTCGCCCGGAAAGCCGACGATGAACGTGCTGCGGATGGTCAGATCGGGCTGCATCTGCCGCCAGCACTCGATGCGCTCCAGGGTCCGCTCCGCTGCCGCCGGGCGGCGCATCAGCTTGAGGATGCGCGGGCTGGCGTGCTGAAACGGAATGTCGAGATAGGGCAACAGCCCACTCTCGCTCATCAGCGGCAACACCTGATCGACGTGCGGATAGGGGTAGACGTAATGCAGCCGTACCCACACACCGAACGTCGCCAAGGCCGCGGCGAGGCCGTGGAAGCTGGCCTTGACCGGCCGCCCGCCCCAGAAGCCGGTGCGATAACGGATATCCGAGCCGTAGGCGCTGGTGTCCTGCGAGATGACGAGCAGTTCACGCACGCCGGCCGCGACCAGGCGTTCGGCCTCTTCGAGTACCTCGCCCACGGGACGGCTGGCGAGTTTGCCACGCATCGACGGAATGATGCAGAAACTGCAGCTGTGATTACAGCCCTCGCTGATCTTGAGATAGGCGTAGTGGCGCGGGGTCAGCTTGATGCCCTGCGGCGGCACCAGATCGATCCGGGGATCGTGCATGCGCGGCGCCGGCGCATACCGGTGTACGGCGTCGAGCACGGCTTCATACTGCTGCGGGCCGGTCACGGCGAGAACCGCCGGATGCACCGCGCGTATGGCCTCGGCCTCGGCCTCGGCGCCGAGGCAGCCGGTCACGATAACGCGGCCGTTTTCGGCCAGGGCCTCGCCGATCGCTTCCAGTGACTCGGCCTTGGCGCTGTCGATGAAACCGCAGGTATTGACGACGATCAGCGCCGCATCGTCGTAGCTCGGAGCAATGGCATAACCCTCGCTACGGAGCTGGGTCAGGATGCGTTCGGAATCGACCAGGGCCTTGGGACAGCCGAGGCTGACGAAACCGATGCGGGGGGCGTTGTTCATTGCGCTGGAGGCCGACGATGGGTCAAGAAATGGCGGCGCACGGACGCTGCCGGGGGCGCGCATTGCACATCAAGCGCGTCGACAGGGCAAGCAGCGCAGGACAACTCGTCTCGGATTCACGGCCCGACGCTGCGTTGTTGGCTGGTATGGGCGCGCCGGTAGACGCCCGGCGAGACGCCGTGCCAGCGCTTGAAGGCCTTGCCGAAATTGGCCGGGTTATCGAACCCGAGTGCCGCCGCGACGGTCTTGACCGTGATGCCGTCATTGGCCAGCAGCTCGCGCGCCCGCGCGCTCAGGAATGCGTCGACGAGCGCCTGATAGCTGGTCGACATGCGACTGAGGCGCCGGATCAGGGTCCGCGGGCTGAGATGGAGCTCGGCCGCAACCTCGTCCAGGCGTGGCAAGGGCCGGCATCGCGCGGGGTCCTCGAAGTAGCGGCACAGGTAGGCCCGGACCTGGCCGAGGGTTTCCCGTTCGCGCGAGGAGGCCAGCGTTGCCGCACAGCGTTCGACAGCATGAGCCCAAGTCGATTCGCTGTAGCCGAGGTTGCGCAATTCGCGCCAGGCGGCAGGCATGACGAGCGCGTTTGCCGCTTGTTCGAACGCGACGACACCTTTGAAATACTGCGCGTAATGCGCTGCATGGGGCGTAGCGGGATAGGCGAGTTCGAAGCGCGCACTCGTGAAATCAACGCCATAGACCGTATCGAGATACTGCTGCAGGACGATCAGCGGTGTCTCGATCAGCATCGGTTCGGCGCTGCCGAGATCGATCAGCGGGTGGAGTTCGGCATGGAAGTCGTCACCGTCGATACGTCCCTGCAGATGCAGATAGGGCACCCGGCTGGGGAAATAGCGCAAAAACGCATCGACTCCTTCACCGAGGTTCGGCGCGCTCATCAGTGCGATACTGATGGGACCGTGGAAATGATCCGAGAGCGCGCTCGCCCACGCCAGGTACCAATCCGGTTCGGTCGCGAGCGCCAAGGCGTTGCGAATGTAAGTCAGCGCCTGGCGCACGGTGATACGGCTCGCCGGATCGTCGAACGCAGCCGCCGACAGCCCCGTTCCGGCCAGCAGCGCGCGGGCCTCGAACAGGCGCGCCAGATGCCGGCCGTAGGTGATCGGCATGGTCAGATTCTCGATCGCTTCCTGGTCCACGCGCGTACGTCAGCCCCCAACGGTCTGTCACTAAAGTAACAAATTTTGTCAGAAACGTCGCTTTGCCGCCGCGCCGGACGCCGTTAAAGTCCTTCGCCTATGCACCACCGCAGGGAGGCGTATTCCGGGGGGAGGCACCACACGCGGCCGCGGTCGAATACCGCGACTGTGGACCATCCTCGCCCGTCGTATCTCGTTCACACCCAGCCGGAGGCCCCATGACGGAAGAGGAAATCGTCGCACGTAATGTCCACAAGGTCCGCCTGTTCATCGACGCCTGGGCAGCGCTCGATGCCGATGTCGCGATGGCCTGTCTGTCAAACGACATCGTCTACATCAACCAGCCGCTGGATCCCGTCGTCGGGCAGCAGGATGTCCGCAAGATCGTCGCCGGCATCATGGCGCTGACCCACAAAGTCCATTGGGAGCTGCGCAGCTGCTTCGGCGACGGCAACACCGTCGTCACCGAACGCATGGACCGTTGGGATTTCGACGGCAGCGGGCGCTGGGGTCTCGAACTGCCCTGCATCGGCATGTTCGAAGTCAACGACGGCGGCAAAATTTGCGGTTGGCGCGATTATTTCGACAACCGTCTGTGGTTCGAAAACGGCGGCCCGACCCTCCATCTCGACTGAGCCCTCGCCACCAGGCAGCCAAGCGATGGGGCTGGGCACGAGCATCAGACCGTCTGATGCCGGATAAAGACAACCTACGAGTCAACCGCGGGCCCCTGGCCCGCGCCGGGAGCATGAACATGAGCGGGAAAAAAGACCCGAATATCGCACGCAACGAAGCCACCGTGCGTGCCTTTCTCAAAGGCTGGGACGACCGGGATGTCGAGGCCTGCATGGCACAGGTCACCGACGACATGTGCTATCACAATCAGCCGCTTCCGCCCATCCGCGGCAAGGACCAGGTCCGCCAGATGATCGCGTCCATCTTCGCGCCGGCCAAGCGGGTCGAATTCATCCTCGTCAACTGCTTCGGCAATGGCAACAAGGTCATCACCGAGCGCGTCGACCAGTGGGACTGGAGCGGCAGCGGTACCTGGGAGATGAGCCTCAAGGTCTGCGGCATGTTCGAACTCACCGAAGACGGCAAGATTTACGAATGGCGTGAGTACTACGACAACGAGTACTGGGCCAAGCACGGCGGCCCCCGCCTGGAGCTGTAGACTGAACCTTGCGCCGTTATTGTGTTACCACTGTCGCGGCCGCCCGATATCGAGGTGCACGAAATTCGATTGCGCGTAGTAGCCGACGCCACCCAGACGCAGATCGGCCGCGACATCGCGCAGGTGGTGCGTTTTGACATCGGGCAAGCGCACGTCGATGGCCATGCCATCCATGTGCAGGCTGCGCGAAGCAACTCCGCTCGACTTTCGCTGCAGCATGCCGTTGGTCTTCGCCGAGCGGTAGGCCGAGATGATTTGGAACGGGGCGTCGCTGCCGGCGGCGGCATGCACCAGGGACAGCTGATCGAGGAGTTCGGTGCGGATGGGGTGTACATCGCCGGTTCGGAAATCGCGCAGTAGCCGGTTGATAGCGGCAAGCGCGCCGTCGTCGTACTGACCCTGCTCGAAATAGATGATCTCGAGCTGCTCGCCAGTATGGAGGTGATCGAAAGCCAGTGCCCGCGTCTGCGGCACTTTGGCCCAGGCCGGCAGAGCGCTGGTCATGGCGCAGGCCAGCCCGAGCTGTAGCAGGCGCCGGCGGTTCACCCGTGCTGATCGCGGCGTCTCATGGTGGATGCTTGTCGTCGATATCATCGAAGTGCCTCTTCGCATTGCGTTGGAGTTGGAGTCGCCCTGCCGGCAGGCAATCAGGTACGAATGTGACAGTATAGGCGGACAGCCCACGCCTTCGACAACGCGTCATGTTCCCGCGAAACTTTATAGAACGAACCCTCATCCTGCTCATGTTGTGGACCTGGTCGGGGGCACTCTGGGGCGCTGGCGTCGCTCGGGATGTCGCTGAGTTACTCGCTGGAGATGAAGACCCAATCCACCTCGCCGGAGAGGTGTTGTGGTCGACACCCTTCCTGCGCTCGCTCTACGCCAGTCCGGAACAGGCGCCACGCTGGGAGGCATCGCAGCTGGTCACCCTGCGCGCCGCCATCGCAGGCGCGGCTGACGACGGACTGGTACCCGCCGATTACCTCTTGGACCAGCTCGCCGAGGGTCAGGATCTGGCGCCAGCGGTACGCGAGCTGCTGGCCACCGAAGCGCTCGCCCGTCTCGCTTTCACCCTGCATTTCGGCAAGAGCAATCCGCATACGCTCGATTCGGATTTCAACTATTCACGCAGCTTGGCCACGACCAATCCCGTGGCCTGGCTGCGCACGGCAATCTCGAGTGACGACCTGGCCGAGATCCTCGCCGACCTGCGACCGCAGGGCTGGTATTACAGCGCCTTGACCGATGCCCTCGCCGATTATCGTGCCCAGGCAGCGCGCGGCGGCTGGCCCGTGCTCTCCGCCGGCGACACGCTCGAGCCGGGCATGGACGATCAACGCGTGGGTGAGCTCCGCGCGCGCCTGCGGGCCAGCGGCGACGTATCGGGGAGTGCGCCGCCCATGGCAGCAGATCACTACGATGCCGCGTTGCTCGCTGCAGTCGAAGCATTCCAGCGCCGTCACGGTCTCGCTGTCGACGGCTTAGTCGGTCCGGCCACCCGCGAAGCCCTGAATGTCCCGCTTGCTACGCGCATTGAACAACTGCGCATCAACCTCGAGCGTATTCGCTGGGTGTTCCGCGACTTGGCAGACGAATTCGTGGCGGTCAACATCGCCGCCTACCAAGCCAGCTACTTCGCCGACAGAGAGATGCAGTGGCATGCACGTGCCATCGTCGGCCGTCCCTACCGACAGACGCCCGTCTTCAAAGACCAACTCACCTATATCGAACTGAACCCGACCTGGACCGTACCACCGACGATCCTGCGCCACGACATCCTACCCAAGCTGCGCCGCGATCCCGGCTACCTGCATGAACAAGGATTTCGCGTCATCGACCCCAACAGCGGCCCCGTCGATCCTGCAAACATCGACTGGCCGAACATGACCGCCGGGCGCTTCCCCTACCTGCTGCGCCAGGATCCCGGGCCGAAAAACGCGCTCGGGCGTATCAAATTCATGTTCCCCAATGCACATGCGGTTTATTTGCACGATACGCCCGCACGTACGCTGTTCAGTCAGCCCGAACGTGATTTCAGCTCAGGCTGTATTCGAATTGAGCAGCCGTTGATGCTGGCAACGTTGCTCTTGCGCGACAACGAACGCTGGTCCCGCGCTGCGCTCCAGACGGCCATCGACAGTGGGCTGACCCGTCGCATCGATCTACCGCGGAAGGTCCCTATCCTGCTGGTGTATCTGACCGCTTTCGCGGATCAAAACGGCACGATTCATTTTCGCCGAGACATCTACGGGCGAGATCCCGCGATCGCAGCGGCACTCGACGGCCCCTTGCGCTGGGCGTCACAATAGGAACTCGGATCCAGCGGCAATGTGTCGACTGCAGTCCGAACACCGTCGTCTCGCAGCGCCTGCGGGCAGCTACTACCAGTCGCGAGTTCCGCACCGAACTGCTCACTCCATAGAGCGAGCGGCAATCAGCGACGGCGGGCGTCTTCAATCCTGTTCGACGAAGGGCGTATGGGCCGGCGCCGAGGCTGCTTCCCAGCCGCTGCCCAGAGCGAGCTGAATGGCGATAACGCCCTGGGCGAGATTGATTTCGGACTGGGCCAGCTGATCCTCGATCGCGAGCAGATTGCGCTCGGCGTCGAGCACGGCGAGAAAATCCTCCACGCCCTCACGGTAGCGCAGGCGCGCGAGCCGCGACGCGTTGCGGCTCGATTCACGGGCGGCGTCCAGGCGCGAGCGACGCTCGCGTTCGTTGATCCAGGCATTGAGAGCGCTGTCGACTTCCTCCAGCGCGCCGGTCACGGCCGCTTCGTAGCGCGCCAGATTGGCGGCCGCGACGCTGTCCTGTTCGCGAATGCGGGCATAGATGGCGCGGCGGTCGAACAGGTTCCAGGTCACGCTCGGGCCCAGGGCGAAGAACGGCGAACCTGGTGTACCGAGGCTCGACAAGGGGGCACCGCCAAGCCCTGCGCTTCCGCCCAGCGTGACGGTCGGAAACAGATCGGCCGTGGCGACGCCAATTCGCGCGGCAGCCGCAGCCAGCGCCCGTTCGGCGATACGGATATCGGGCCGCCGGCGCAATAGTTCAGCCGGCGTGCCGACCGCGATGGTATCCGGGACCATGGGCAACCGGGTGGGCTGCAGGAGTTTCTTGTCGAGCTGGCCCAGCGGCTGGGCGGTCAATGTGGCCAGGCGGTTCAGCGCCGCACGCTCGGCGCCGCGCAGGGTCGGAATAGTGGCCTGACTGCCCAAAAGCTGCGTGCGGGCGCGTTCGAGATCGAGTTCGGTCGCCGCCCCTTCCCGGTTGAGTATGGTCACGAGCTCGAGCGTCTGTTCCTGAACGTGCACGTTGCGCTCGGCCACTTCGATGCGGATCTGCGCGCCGCGCAAATCGACATAGGCACGGGCGACCTGGGCCAGGACGGACGTCATGACGGCGTTCTGCACCGCTTCGAGGGAGCCGAGATCGGCCGCTGCTGCTTCGATGGAACGGCGTACGCGGCCAAACAGATCGATTTCCCAGGACAAATCGAGGCTGAACGATCCGCTCGAAATCGTCGGGAAGCGGTCGTCGGGATCGGCAATGACCAGCAGCCCGGAGGCATCGCGCTTCTCCTGGACCAAGGCATTCGCATCGAGGCTCGGACGGCGCCGCGTGTCGACGGCGTCGAGCACCGCACGGGCACCCTCGACGTTGGCGACGGCAACACGGATGTCGTAATTGGCGTCGGTGGCGCGCGCGATCAGCGCGTCGAGCTGCGGATCCTCGAACTGCCGCCACCAGTCTGCTGCCGGCTCGAGTGTGTCGGCGGCCCGCGGCTGCGGTAGTACCGAGGGGAAATCGGCAACCGCATCCGCGGTACTCGGCGGCGGGCCGTCGTAATCCGGTCCGACCGCACTGCACGCAGCCAGTGCGGCAATGACAGGCAGTGCGGACCAGCGGCCAATCATCAGGCGTCAGCCTGTGCTGAAGCCGTGCCCTGGCTACGCCGGCGCTCGGCGTACTGGGCGCCCGCCCGGCACACGATGTAGAACACCGGCGTGAACAACAAGCCGAACAGCGTCACGCCCAACATGCCCGACGACACCGCGGTGCCGAGTGCCTGGCGCATCTCGGCGCCGGCGCCGGTACCCAGCGCCAACGGCAGCACGCCCATGATGAAGGCGAAGGATGTCATCAGGATGGGACGCAGCCGCGTGCGCGCGGCGTATTCGGCCGCGGCGATGCGATTGAGTCCGTCGCGCTCGGCCTGGCGCGCGAACTCGACGATCAGAATGGCGTTCTTGGCCGCGAGGCCAATCAGCACGATGAATCCCACCTGCACGAGGATATTGTTGTCCATGCCGCGCAAGGACACGCCAGTGATCGAGGCGAGCAGGCACATGGGCACGATCAAAATGACGGCCAGCGGCAGCATCCAGCTCTCGTAGAGCGCGGCGAGGACGAGAAAGACGAACACCACGGCCAGCGAAAAGGCGATCGGCGCGGTATTGCCGGCCAGCTTTTCCTGCAGCGCCAGATCGGTCCATTCGAAGCCGAAACCCGGCGGCAGGTGCGCGGCCGCGATCTGCTCGACGGCGGCGATGGCTTCGCCGGTAGATACACCCGGCGCGTTGACGCCCTGCACTTCCACGGCCGGATAGAGGTTATAGCGTGAGACGCGGTAGGGCCCGGTCAGATCACGAAACGTGGTCAGCGAGCCCAGCGGCACCATGGCACCGGAATCCGAGCGCGCGCGCAGTTTGAGCACGTCCTCGCGCTGGTCGCGGTAACTGCCCTCGGCCTGGGCGGTGACCCGGAAGGTTCGCCCGAGGAAGTTGAAATCGTTGACATAAGCCGAGCCCATGTAGATTTCGACTGCGTCCAGAACCTGTTGGGCCGGTACGCGCAGTTTCTCGGCGCGCACACGGTCGATATCGGCGTAGATCTTGGGTGTCGCGGTATCGAAGGTGGTGAACACGCGGTCGAGCTTCGGGTCCTCGTTCAGCCGTGCGATCAGCGCCTGCGTGACGCGCTCGAGCTCGGGGATCCCGCGTCCGGCGCGGTACTGGACATAGAGTTTCCAGCCGCCCCCGGTACCGATGCCGCGTACCGGCGGCGGCGGCACCACGAAGGCCACGGCTTCGCGGATTTCGCTCAGACGGCGCTGCGCTTCGGCCACTGTCTCGTCGATGGAACGGCCGAGCGCGGCACGCTCCGCGTAGGGCTTGAGCGGCGCGAAAATGGCCCCGGCGTTGGGTGCGTTGGTCCGCGTCGCTCCGTCGAAACCGGCAAATCCGGCGGTGTGCGCCATTTCGGGCATGTCCATGAGCAGCTCGGTGGCCCGCCGCACCACCGCATCCGTGCGGGTGACCGAGGCGCCGGGCGGCAGCTGATAGACGGTGATCAGATAACCCTGGTCCTGCTCCGGAATGAAACCGGTCGGCGTGGCGCGAAACTGCACGGCGGTCAGGGCGATGAGCCCGGCATAGGCGAGCAGCATGAGCACGGCGATGCGCAGCAGACGGTGGGTGAGCCAGGCATAGCCGCCGGCGAAACCGTCGAAGCTTCGGTTGAAGCCGCGCGCGAACAAGGTGAATGGCAGCATCAGCGTGCGCGCGACAGCGCCGCGCTGATGCTGTTCGTCGTGCGTCTTCAGTAACAGGGCGCCGAGGGCCGGCGACAAGGTCAACGAAACCAGGGCGGAAATGATGGTCGCGCTCGCGACGGTGAGCGCGAACTGGCGGTAGAACTCCCCCGAAATACCGGTAATGAAGGCGGTCGGCACGAACACGGCAGTAAGGACCAGAGCGATGGCGATCAAGGCCCCGCCGACTTCGTCCATGGTCTTGTGGGCGGCCTCTTTCGGTGACAGGCCGTCGCGCAGATAACGTTCGATGTTCTCGACCACGACGATGGCGTCGTCGACCGCGATACCCACCGCCAGAACCAGGCCGAACAAGGTCAGATTGTTGACCGAGAATCCGAATGCCGCCATGACGGCGAAGGTGCCGATGAGCGAGATCGGAATCGCGACGATGGGAATGATCGCGGCACGCCAGGATTGCAGGAAGACCAGGATGACGATCACCACCAGTACCATCGCTTCGAGGATGGTCATGTAGACCGCCTGCACCGACTGCTCGATGAAGGCGGTCGGGTTGAAGGCGATAGTGGCGGCGACGCCGGGCGGCAGCTCCTGCTTGATCTCCTCGAGCAGAGCCTCGATGGACTCCGCGGTCTCGATGGCGTTCGACCCCGGGCGCTGGAAAATCGGGATGGGCAGCGCGGTCTGGCCGTCCAGGTAGCCGATGGTCGAGTAATCCTGCACGCCGAGTTCGACCCGCGCGACGTCGCGCACTCGCGTGATGCGGCCGCCCGACGTGCGCTTGACGACGATGTCGCCGAACTGGTCCGGTTCGATGAAGCGGCCTTGGGTCTCGATCGGGATCTGAAACGCTGCGGGCTCCGGGATCGGCAGTTGATTGAGGCTCCCCGACGCCACCTGGACGTTGTTCTGACGCACGGCATCGACGATCTCGTTGGCGGTCAGATCCCGCGCCGCCGCGCGTTCGGGATCGATCCAGATGCGCATCGAATAGGCGCGTTCGGAAAAGATATTGAACTGACCGACGCCGGGCAGCCGGGCCAGGCGATCGACTATTTGGGTACGCGCATAGTTCGACAGGTAGGTGGCGTCGCGCGATTCGTCAGGCGAATACAGATGCACCACCATCAGCATGTCGGGCGAGTTCTTGGCCACGTTCACGCCCATGCGGCGGACGTCTTCGGGCAGCCGCGGTTCGGCGATCGCGACCCGGTTCTGCACCAGCACCTGGGCGAGGTCGAGGTCGCTGCCGAGTTCGAAAGTCACGCTGATGGTGAGGCGACCGTCGCCGGTGGCGGAGGATTGCATGAACAGCATGCCGTCGACGCCGTTGATCTCCTGTTCGAGCGGGGTCGCCACGGTCTTGGCCAGCGTCTCGGCGCTGGCGCCGGGATAGTTTGCCGTGACCTGGATGGTCGGCGGGACGATCTCCGGATATTGCGCGACCGGCAGACCGAAATAGGCAATGATGCCGGTCAGGGTGATGACGATCGAGACGACCGACGCGAAGATCGGCCGCTCGATGAAAAAGTGAGACAGGCGCATGACGCCTTAGCCGCGCGGCGGTGCGTCGATGGTGGTCTCCTCCGGCGTGACCGCCTGGCCCGGAATGGCCCGCTGCACTCCGACGACGACGATGCGTTCGTCCGGTGCAAGGCCGTCACGTATCACGCGCAGACCGTCGATCAGCGGGCCGAGGATGACCGGCCGCCCTTCCACGATGTTATCTTCGCCGACCACCAGCACGAGCTTGAGCGCCTGATCGGAGATGACCGCCTCGTCCGGGATCAGTACCGCTTTGTGCTCGCCGGCGCCGAACAGTCGCAGGCGCGCAAACATGCCGGGCAGGAGTACGTGGTCGGGATTGGGAAACGTCGCGCGGCCGCGCATGGTCCCGGTCAGGTCGTCGAGCTCGTTGTCGACGAAGGTCATGCGGCCTTTGTGCACCCAGTCGTCTTCGTCCGACAAGCGCGCTTCGACCGGGTTTGAAAAGTCGCGTGAGGAAGGCCGCGTCCCGGCGGAGTCGAGACGGGTATAACGCAGGAACTCGGTTTCCGAACCCTCGAACTCGATTTCGATCGGATCGAGCGAGACTATGGTAGTCAGTATCGTCGACGCGGCCGTGCCGCCGGAGACGAGATTGCCGACGTCGACGCGAATGTCCGAGCTGCGCCCGGCCATGGGTGCGCGAACCTCGGTGAAACTGAGTTCGAGTTCGACGGTGGCGAGCATGGCGCGCGCCGCATCCACCTCGGCCTGTGCCGCATCGCGCCTGGCGCGCCGTTCTTCGAGGACTTCACGGCTCATGGCCCGGGACGATTCGAGGCGCTCGCCGCGCTCGAGCTCGAGCTGGGCCACTTTGAGCTGGGTGGTCACCCGGTCGAGTTCGGCCCGGGCGCGAGCGACCTCGGCCTTGAACGGCCGCTGGTCGATGACGAACAACAACTGCCCGGGCGCGACGCTCTGACCTTCGTCGAAATGCACCGATTCGAGATAGCCCGAGACGCGCGCGCGGACTTCGACGCGCTGCTTGGCGACGAAACGGCCGGTATATTCGTCCCACTCGGTAATCTCCCGGTAAACGGGCTTGGCGACGGTAACGATCGGCGGCGGACCCGCTTCCTGGGCGCTCGCGGCGACGCAGGCGAGACCACCCAGCAGGCCCAGCCAGGCGCGGCAGATGGAAGGTTTGGGCATCACGGGCAGATTCCTGCTGCACTGCGGTACAGCAGCGAATTATGGCAGAAAAGCAGCCTCTCCGTAGGACACCGCGGAATTTGTTGCGCTGCGCCGGGCGCACCACGCGCGAGCAGCACGGCAATCCGGGCGGTCAGT
>JBBDTC010000275.1:0-1551 GCA_040904625.1 Gammaproteobacteria bacterium | reverse complement strand
AGCCGGGCGGTCAGTAGCCGGGCGGTCAGTAGCCGGGCGGTCAGTAGCCGGGCGGTCAGTAGCCGGGCGGCGGTGGCGTATTCGGCGGCGGGTAGGCCGCAGCGGCGGGGGACGGACTCGATCCCGGCGCTACCTTGACTTGCGCCGGCGCCGCTTGCGCGGCTTGCTGGGCGGCCACGCTCGCTGGCACCGGTACCTGGTGGCCGCGCGCATACATGCATTGGATATAGGCGTTGTCGTAGCGCTCCTGCATGCGGTAACCCGAAGTCCGATAGGCCTCGGTGCCCGAAGCACTGCCGAGCAGCAAACCGCTGCCGGCGCCGATCCCGGCGCCCGTCACCGGGTCGCCCACCGCCGCGCCGATGACCGCGCCGGCGGCGGCACCAACCACGGTGCCGGCGACGGCGCTGTCGACAGCCCCTTGTTGCGCCCCTTGCTGCGCGGACGACGCGCCCGAAGCCTGCTGTGCATAAGCCTGGCAGGCCATGTCGTCGGCCTGGAACTGTTCGAACGTGGCGCTGGTGCCCGGCAAGGCCATCTGGCTCGGCCCCGTCGGATAAATCGCACAACCCGCCAACAGCAGGCCCGCGATGGCGGCGCCCACCCGAGCTGCCGGCTTCGCGGGCAGCGGGTGCGGGAGACGAGGCCGCGGCAGATAGCTGGAATTCATTTTACGCGCTCCTCAAGGCCCCGGAGGCGGCGCGACCGTGCTCGGATCGACACTCACCCAGGGACGCGTACAGTTCTGGACGTAAGGGTAGTAGCCGGCCGGCTCGGTGCAGTAGTACCAGACGTTGGCGCTGGCCGTCGCGGGTGCCGGCTGCGGCGCACTCGCCTGCGGCCGCTGTATGTACACCGGCGGCTCGCGCTCGATGATGATGGTGCGCGGCTGATAGAAATAGGGGTCGGGCCAGTAATAGCGCGGATAACCCCACCACATCGGCCCGCCGCCAAAGTAAAAATCGAAGCGGCTGCGATGATAGGCACTGGCATCGACTGCGAAGCCCGCCAACAGAACGAGCAGCAACGCTGTTGCGAAATGGCGTGTCATGTTGACCTCATCTCCATCCTGTGCGACACCGAGCGGCGCGCCGGGGCGAACCGCGCTGGTCGTTTGACCGTCGACTCGGGGCACCGGTTCCGCCACTGTGCGTGCCAGTGAATGCGGGGCATTGTGCGCGCTGAAACTTGAATGCACGATGAACGGAACGCGGGCGCTCAGGTGTCCGGCTTCCAGGACAGCCCGAGCGAGCGACCGACGAACGACGGCCGCGCGAAAGTCGCGTGAACGGCGTGGATCTCGCCCAGCCGCCGCAACGCTGCTTGCGGAATATTACTGACCCGACGCGTGCGCAGGGACACGTGGACGAACATGAACTCCGCCTGCGCGGCGAGATAACGCTCTTCGCGATGAAACAGCTCCTGATAGCAAGGCTCGGGAACCGGATGCGATTGATTGGACATGTTCAGGATCTCGTCCTAGGGTCTGTTGATCATTCATTGTTCGGTGCTGTTGCCCCTGTAAGGAGGCCAATCAAGGCGCAATGAGTG
>JBBDTC010000274.1:0-3354 GCA_040904625.1 Gammaproteobacteria bacterium | reverse complement strand
ACCCGCGACACAAATGTGAGCGAGAGACCGCGAGACCAGGCCTCGAAGCTGGCGACTATGGCAAGCCGCGCGTCCCGCTCGCGCTGAGCCCGCTCAGTCAAGGTGGCAGGGGCAGAGGCCGGTTCATCCTCGGCAGCAGCTAGAGCGCGCATGTCCTCTGGCAGCGAGACGGTCATATGCCGGCGGGCCCACTCGATTTGCGCGATCGAGGGCAGCAGTCGGAAGTTGTACTCCAGCCCGCCGCCGCGGCCGGCCCGGCGGCGCACGTAGGTAGGATGGTCGTTCCAGCCCTCGCGCTCTGCAAGCATCGTCACGCCGCGTTTGGTGGACGGCAGGTCCCGGAGACTGGCCCCGGCTATCTCGCGCGCTGTGAGCCAGTCTTTCATCGGCGCGCCTTCCACTCGGCGTCGGCGGCGCTTTCCTCGCGCTCCATCCGCTCCTTGAGCTCGCGCGCTTTTTCCCGGCGCAGCAGCGCTTCGTACTTTTTGGGGACGACGATGAGGTCGACGTCCGCGAGAAGGGCGTTCAGCGGCCGTACATCGTTGGTCACAGCTGCAAGGGCTACGAGGCGCAGAGCCGAGATCGAGTGCCCCTCGGCAGCCTGGCTGGCATACTTGTCGAGCATGCTCGTCGAGACGTTGTCGCCGAGAAACTCGCTCATGGCCGCCGCGAGCTCGTCGCGGCTCTGACCGGAAGCGGCGAGCGCCAGCGCGACGGCCTTCGAAAGTCGCCCATTCAACGAGAAGGCTCGGACCTCTTCCTCCTCGAACCGGTCGACAACCGGTGCGGGTTGGTAGTCTCGGAACAGGTCGGCGGTGAAGCCGTCGCGCTTCGGAGCCATTTCACTTGCCTCTTGCCGCTAGCCAGTGGTCGATGTCGTCCGCATGCAGGTCGAAGAACCGGTAGCGGTCCTCGGGTTTGAGCCGGGCGAAGCTGTCGGAAATCCGCTCGTGAGGCTCGATGGCGCGCGGCGGAGGAAGTTCGTCGATGGCGGCGATGGCTGCCGCGACGCTCTCAGCAGTGGGTGGATCGGCTGCCAGCAGCGCGACGATGCGCGCCTGCCTTGTGGGCGCCTCAGCAGCCAGCGCCAGCAGCTCGGATTGATTGTCGGCGATTGGGAGGGGCGCGAGTTGGTCGCGCAATTCCGGCGCTATTGAAGCGACCTTCAAGGCTAGAAAAACAGCGCGCCGAGAGAGGCCGAGCGTCCGCTGAACGACCTCGGGGAAATTGAGTGCAAAGTTTGCACTCAATTCGTCCAGGGCGTCGTCATCCTTGGGCTTGCGGCCGCGCTTCGGGCGGCCATGCTCCGCCTCGTGGATTTCGCGCCAGGCCGCGATGCTGACCGCTCGCTCTAGGACGGTGAGCTCGAAGCGATCGAAGTTCTCCGCTATCTCGCGTCGGACGATCTCTGCCTCGGTGCCGAAGCTGCCCTTGGGATGCAGCACCGCCATCACGGTCTCGGCGCCTGCGGCTGCCAAGGCAGCCACGCGGTGCGCGCCGAAGATCAGGCGCATGCCCTCGTCCGTCTCGACCAGGTCAACGGGAACCATCTGTCCCCTGGCTTCGAGGCTAGGCTGCAGAGCCGCTACCCGGTCAGGCAGCACACTGCGCAGGCGATCGCCGACGATGATTTCCGCGATCTTGGGATAGATCAGGCGACGTTCGGCCGCCGCAGCAGTGTCAGCGCTCGGCGCTTTAGCGGACCGGGCACTCATGCAACACCCCGGCGGATGTCAGCGCCGTGCGGTGCTTTTGCACTTCCGTGTACACGAACGTTCGGGATAGGCTCGTTATCGTCAGGCCGATACGGCAGGTACTCGTCGGGAAACAATTCGCGGAAGGGGATGCCCAGCGCGGTTGCGATCGCGCGTGCACCTCGTCGATTGCCGCCAAGCACTCCGGATCGGCAGGCGTTCTCGCCCAGTCCGGCGCGCTTTGCGATGCCTGTCAAAGTCATGCCACGCCGACGCACCTCCGCGTTAATGGCGTGGCGGTCCCATACCGGGCCTTGGGGCTTGGCCATTCTTTTCTCCGGGATTTGACGGCCGTGGCAGGCTCGTCAGGTCTTCGGTCCGCAGGCAACAACTGTGGACACAAGTGTAACCGAATTTCTGCGTGCTCTCAACGCACAAATACGGTTCCCACTTCATCCTAGGGGCGATAGTCGCAAAAATGCGTGTTCATCGATGAAATCAAAGGGCTCTGCGGAGCGCGCTGACAGCGGCCGAAGTGGGAAGTCAGTTCCCCCTTTGACTGCAGCGGGATACTCGCCGGACTTCAGCGAGCGCCTTGCCAAGGTCATTGATTCGGCCGGCAGCCTTGTAAAGGCCGGCGAACTCGCGGGCGTGTCAGACGAGCAGGTGGCGAGGTGGCGCGACGGGTTGTCTAAGCCGAATTTCTTCGGTCTTGGCAGCCTCGCGATTGCCACTGGGTACTCGCTGGACTGGATACTCACCGGTGAGGGGATGCAGGGCGCGAAGTGGCGCGACCTGAGGGCCGAGGTAGAGCGGTTGGCCCAGCAGGTGGAGCCTGAGGCACGGGATGGAGCGGAGCTTCCCGGCGACTTCCGGCTTATACCGCGGCTCGACGTTCAGGCGTCGGCGGGGCCAGGGGCCCTCGTCGATTCGGAGACGTCGATGGAAATGCTGGCTTTCCGGGCCGACTGGCTGCGAGCTCGCGGCATCAACCCGCACAGCGCGCACGTGCTCACCGCCCGCGGCGACAGCATGGAGCCGACGATCCGGGACGGCGATATCCTCCTCGTCGAGACGGCGATCGACCAGGTGGCCGACAACGGCATCTACGTCGTCGTCTATGCCGGACGCACCCTGGTGAAGCGCGTACAGCTGCGGCTCGACGGGTCGGTTGTGCTGCGCTCCGACAACCAGGCGATCTTCGATGAGGAGGCTGTGCCGGCTGCGGAGCTGACCAACCTTAAGGTGGCCGGCCGCGTGATGTGGTACGGGAGGTCGATCTAGTGCCGCTGAAGACACCTCGAGAGCGGGCCGCCCGCGCCTTGTGCCGGCTAGCTAACAATCCGGAGGACACAATGTTCGATGGCAGGCCGATGTGGATGAGCTATCTCGAAGAGGTCGATGTTGTACTGCAGGCCGCCCTGGACGATCGGGATTGGCAGCGCCTGCGCAAGCTCGACGCGGACGCCTAGTCGCTCCGCTTCAACCCGCCTTTACTGCCATTTGAATTGACGCACCTGGAGAATGGGTACCATACCCATCCTAACCAACCCGTCGCCCGCTGAGGCCCGGTTTCTCTGGCTTCTGTTCGCCTAATCCCGCGAAATCCCACGTAATCCCGGCTCTCCCCTTTTAGTGCCATCTGAAGTGTCGCGTTACA
>JBBDTC010000273.1:0-20304 GCA_040904625.1 Gammaproteobacteria bacterium | reverse complement strand
GGGCCCTAACGCTGATCAGGCAGGGGCCGAGGGCAGCTCACGTCGCTCAGGTGCCGCCGACTCCGCGACCAGGCTGACGCTGTCGACCGTCAGACGGTCGCGACCATTGCGCTTCGATCGATACAAGGCCGTATCGGCGCGCTCGACGGCTTCGGCTGCTCCCAGATACTGGCCGTGCGGATGGCAAACGGCGATGCCGACGCTGACCGTGACATGCTTGCCATCCCCTCCCGGCACCTGAATCTCGCGTATTCGCCGCAGCAACCTTTCGCTGAATTCGCGCGCGGCCGGCGCATCGGCGTGCGGCATTACGATGAGGAACTCTTCACCGCCATAGCGGCCGACGACGTCCGAGCTGCGCACGGCATCGAGCAGGGCTTGCGCGACGCTTTCGAGCACGCTGTCGCCGACCTGGTGGCCGTGATCGTCGTTGATGCGCTTGAAATGATCGATATCGATCATCAGGGTTGCCACAGGGAAGCCATAGCGTTGGCTCTGATTGAGGATCTGATCGAGCAATTCGATGCTCGCGCTATGGTTATAGAGCCCGGTCAGGCTGTCGCGTATGGCCAGTTCGCCCAATTCGCGATTGCGCTCCTCGAGCTCGTGTGTACGGGCACGTACCATCGATTCGAGGTTCTGATTGAGCTTGGCGAGTTCGGCGTTGGTCCTGGCGACCTCGGCCTCACGGTCGCGCTTCGTGCTCAGCAGGTGCTCCGCCAATGCCACCATGAGCACCACGAACTCGACCAGCGTCCCGACATAGAGTCCGTAGCTGGTCAACGCCGAATGCGACACCATTCCGAACATATCGAATGCCGCGGCGCAGACACCGACGACATAGGCCAGCCAGCCGAGCAGGAAATAGTGCGCGAAGCGGTCGCCGGCGCGCATCGCGACACAACACGCGACGATGACGATGGGGCACAGCGCCAGCCCCGCGCCGATGACCAGGATCACGCCGGCCTGGGTGTTGCCGAAGACGTGCAACACACTCGCACCGACCGCGATCACCAGGGGCATCAACAGCAGCGCTCGCAGCCAGGGCCAGCGCCCTAGCCGCAGAAAACTGGTCATGAAACGCACGCCCGCGGCAATCGCCAGCGTCACGAGAAAGGTCGGCAGGACTTGCTGTGCGGCGGGGCTGGCCGGCCATAGCAGCATCATGCCGTGCCCGCTGATGGCCGTGATCATGATGGAGAAAGCGGCGATGTACAGGGCGTAATCGAGAAACACGCGGTGGCGTAGCTGCACGAAGAGCAGCATTCCCGCGACGGCGAGGACGGCGAGGACACCGAAGTACGACCCGATGAAGAAATTCTCTCGCGCCAGATGCCGGCGAAAGCTCGTCGACTCCTCCAGCCGCAGCGGCAATTCCACCGCGCTGGTCGGGCTGCGCACGCGCAGGTAGTACGTCACCGTCCGACCCGCCAACGGTTCGAGTTCGAAGGCAAACGCACGATAGCCCAGCGGGCGCGACGAGAACACCACGGCGTCACCGGTCACGACCCGTCGTGCAACGCCACCAGTTCGACATGATCGATGAGCGGCTTGGGCAGCACCAGGCTCAGCTGCCGATCATCATCGGCAGCGTAACGCAGGCGAAATCGCACCCAGGCCTCCGCCTGTGTGAAACCCAGATTGACGTTGGCGGAAGAGGCGGGTTCGAAAACCTCGCCGTGGTCCTCGAGATCGGCGAGCGTGGCCGGCGTACCTTCGTTGACCCACAGATCGAACCAGCCGTAACCCTCGGGCACGGCTGTTCCTGAGGCAGATACCTCCAGAGCGGGAGGCTCTGCGGCCGCGCCCACGCCGGGCAGCGAACAGAGCCATAACGTGCACAGCAAGATGCACGTCAATGGTGTGTAGCGATTTGCCATACGTCAGTCATGCCTGACTTGCCGCTGCCGTGGATTGCAGTCGGACTTTGACCGGGCACCTGTGGCATCGCAGGTCCGCTGGCGCTGTCTTGGATCCTGACAACCAGCACGCCTGCCGATATTTTTCTAGTTCAATGGCGCCAGCCTATGTCGTCGTGGCGACGGCGTCCAGCGCTTGTTACCGCTCGAATGCAAGAAATCGTGGCGTACTCGCATCGTTTTGGTGCAAATGAGCACCACAGCAGACCGCGCTTTGCCGCCAGCGGGCGGCGCAGCCACTTTTGCAGAGCCTCCCCAGCTTTTCAGGCCGTAGCGCCCCGCATCTCCTCACGCAAACGCGCCGTGGCAGCAGCGTCGACCTGCATGGACTTGTCGTCGATGACCACGCCGTAGACGCGGCGCGCGGCGGCGGGCGAAATGTACTCGTCGAGCACGTCATCGAGAACCGCATCGACGCTGCGCTCGAGTGCGCTGCCCCAGCCTCCGCCGCCGGTCGATTCGAACATGAAGGTCTCATCGGGATGGAACGGCACGCTCTCGAGCAAGGGGCTCTTCCAGTTGCCTTCCGGATCCAGCCCGCCGATGACTTCATGCCGCCCGTCGGTGTGGATTTTGATCTGACGCTGCACGTCCGAGCGCTGGCCACCGTTGACACCGGGGCTGCCTTCGAGGGTCCGTGCGGACTCCATGCTGAGCGCGCCCTCGCCGAGGTAGCGCACCTTGAACACGGCCCCGAGGCCGCCGCGATGGCGTCCCGCACCGCCGCTGTCGGTGCGCAGTTCGAAGGCCTCGTAGGCGATCGGGAACAGCAGCTCGGCCGTCTCGGCCGGCATGTTCATGCAGTTGCCGAGCGGATCTTCGGTCACATTCATACCGTCGGCATAGGGCGTGCCGCCCCAGCCACCGGCCGGCAGATCGGAGAACACATTGGTCGAGCCATCCGCTGCCACCACCGATGACACGAACCAGTTGCACTCGGCATTGGTCGAGCCGGTGATGCGATCGGGACAGGCCTTGGCCAGCGCCTGCCAGATGGCGCTGGTGATCTTCGATGAGGTCAAGGTGGTGCAGCCGATGGTCGGTGCCGGCCACTTGGCGTTCAGCCAGCAATTATCCGGCAGCTTGATGGTGATCGGATTGAACATACCCTGGTTCTGCGGCGCATGCGGCGCGAGGAAGAACTGCAGTGAATACAGGGTGGCCGAAGCCGTGTTGGCGTAAGGCGAATTGATGGCGCCCTTGACCACCGGACCGGTACCGGCGAAATCGACGGTGATGTCCGAGCCCTTGATGATGAGCTTGACCTTGATCGGAATCGGCGCATCGGAATGGCCGTCGGTGTCGGCGAATTCCTCGGCTTCGTATTCGCCGTCGGGCATGTCGGCGATGCTCTTGCGCACTATCCGCTCGGTGTACTCCTGCAGCTGCTTCATCGCTGCCTTGAGCGTCGCGACGCCATATTTTTCCGCGGCGCGTTCCATTTCCTGCTGGGCGGCCTTGAGGCAGCCCACATGAGCCTGCATGTCGCCTTTGACGAAATGCGGCGTACGCGTGTTGTTCATGATGATTGCGAGCAGGTCCTCGCGTACCTGGCCTGCCTCGTAGAGCTTGAGCGGTGGGAGACGCAGGCCTTCGCCGGCGATGTGGGTGCCGCCAAAGGCCTGCCCGCCGGCCGCCCCGCCGCCGAGATCCATCCAGTGGCCGCGGCTGACGGCGAACGCGAGAATGTCGCCGTCGAAGAAAATCGGCATCATGAAGGTGATGTCGTTGATGTGCGTGCCGCCCTGGTAGGGATCGTTGACGATATAGACATCGCCCGGCTTCATCTGCGCCACCGGATACTTGGCGATGATCCCTTCGGCGCTGAACTTCATCGCCGCCAGATGCACCGGGCAGTTCGCGGCCTGCGACAGCAGCTTGGCATCGGCATCGTAGATGGCGTTCGAGAAATCGACCATGTCAGCGAGGATGGGCGAGAAAGAAGCCCTCTGCAGCACCGTCGACATCCGATCGGAAGCGTATTCGAAAATACTGCGCAGGACCTCGAAGGTGACCGGGTCGACTCGGGTCTGGTCGATGACGGATGCGTCGACTTTGACTTTCTTGTCCATGTTGAGGCTCCTCTAAACCGGTACTCGGTTCTTCAGGTGAGATCGATCAGCAAATTGCCATGGGCATCGACGGTGCCGCTGGCGTTCGGCGGCAGCACCGCGCAGGCATGTTCGAATTCGACGATACATGGCCCGGGGACGCGCGCGCCCTCAGCCAGCGCGTGCCCATCGTAGATATTACTCTCGTGCCACTCGCCGTCAAAATAGACCTGCCGCTGGCCTTTCACGGGCTCGCGCCCGCTGGCGTCGACGGTAACCGCCGGCGGACGGGCGGTACGCCCGACCGCAGTCACACCGAGCGAGACGATGGCGGGGGCAAAGTCGTCGGAGCTGACGCCGAACTCCATTTCGTGGTGTTTGTGGAACGTTTCGGCGATTTTCGGCAAATCAGCCGATTTCAGCTGGCCATCCGGGATCGGTGTTTCGACTTCGTAGCTCTGACCGACGTAGCGCATCTGCGCCGATCGGCTGAGCTCGACATCGCCGGCTTTGACGCCGTCGGCCTCCAACAGGGCGACGGCGTCCCGTTCCAGCTCGGCGTACATGCGGTTGATGGTGTCGGCATCGGCCTCGGCCACGGGGGCGAAATAGAAGGCCTCGAGATCCTGCCGCAAGTCCATTGCCGTAGCCCCGAATGCCGACGCCACACCGGCCTGGGAGGGCACGATGATGCGCGGGATATTCATCGAATCGGCGACGAAGCAGGCATGCATGGCACCGGCACCACCGAAACTCGCGAGGATGAAATCGCGTGGATCCCGACCGCGCGCGACGATGACCTTCTTGACTGCCTGAGCCATGTTCTCGCAGCCGATGCGGATCATACCCGCGGCGGTCTCGATCGCGGACAGGCCGAAGCCGGCAGCGAGACGCTCCATGGCAGCCTCGGCCGCGCCGTGATCGAGTTCCATCTTGCCGCCCAGAGACGGTTCGATGCGCCCGAGCAGCAAGTTGGCGTCGGTAATCGTCGGGTCGGTGCCGCCCAGGCCGTAGCACGCCGGTCCGGGGTTGGACCCGGCCGACTGCGGGCCCACGCGCAGGCTGCCGCCTTCGTCGATCCAGCCGATCGAACCGCCGCCCGCGCCCACACTGTGGATGTCGAGCATGGGCACGATGACCGGGATCTCCCACTCGATCTCGTGATCGCGGGTGACCAGGCCCTTGCCGTTTTCGACGATGGAGACGTCGAAGCTCGTGCCACCGACGTCGGTATGAATGATATTCGGACAATCGCCCTTGAGTTCGCTGAGATAGGCCGCGTAGGCGACGCCGCCGGCAGGGCCGGATTCGATCAACTCTTCCGGGTGGTTCTTCGCATAATCCACGCCCGTGATGCCGCCACTGCTCTTCAAAATCATCAGGCGACCTTTGAAGCCCGCTTCGGCGAGGCTCGATTCGAGCCGGTTGAAGTAGCGTTCCATGACCGGGATGGTTGCCGCGCGGATGGCAGTGGTCGTGAAGCGCCCGTGTTCGCGGAACACGGGACGCGTGTCGGCCGAAGTCACGCAGTAGATGCCCGGATTGATCTCGAGCACGATGTCGCGCATGGCATTCTCGTGCGCGGCATTGACGTAGGAATTGATGAACGCAATGGCGACGGACTGAATGTCATGCGCCTTGATCTGCCCGGCGATGTCCCGCGCCCGCGCCACATCGAGTTCGCGCACCACCTGACCCTTGGCGTCCATGCGCTCGTTGATCGCATAGCGGTAGCGCCGCTTGATCAGCGGTTTGGGCTTGGTCTGATAGGGATCGTAGAGCAGCGCGCGGTGCTGGCGCCCGATCTCGATGGTGTCGCGGAAACCCTCGGTGGTGATCATCGCGCACTCGGGATAGTCTCGCGTGATCAGGGCGTTGGTCGCGGTGGTGGTGCCATGCATCAGATGGGAGATATCGTCGGCTGCGATGCCGGCCTCGCTGATCGCGCTCATCACCCCGCGCGAGCGATCGTCTTTGGTCGTCAGCACCTTGGTACTGATCTGGCGCCCACTGCCCTCTTCCCAGGCGAACAAGTCAGTGAACGTCCCGCCTACATCGATACCCACTCGCCACATTTGAAAAAATCTCCTGAAATCATTGATAAACAGCTGGTTACGGCGGCTCTCCCGGGTGCCGGCGGCGCTGCGGGCAGCACCCCGCGGCTGCGTCCGTGCTTGCAGGCGAAGCAATCACGCGTACTATGCAGAGCAACAGGGGGCGCTGGCCCCGGCCCGAACCGGGGAGTAGCCCGATGCAAACCCGCACTATACGGCACATCATCGAAGGGCAGGAACTGCTGACCACGCAGAGCTCGACCACCATCGCCAAAGCCGCCAAACTGATGAAGAAAAGGCGGGTGGGCGCCATCGTGGTGCTCGATGGCCTCGAACTCGCCGGCATTTTCACCGAGCGTGACGCATTGTACCGGGTCGTCGCCGAAGGCCGCGATCCCAAGACCACGAGCGTCGCCGAGGTCATGACGAGCAACCCGTCGACCGTCCATCCCGACAGCCCCTTCGAGAATGCCCTGGAACTCATGCATGTGGGGGGCTTCCGTCACGTGCCGGTAGTCGACTGCGGCCGCCCCATCGGCATGGTCTCCTCACGCGACGCCATGGGCCCGGAACTCGAGCAATTCATGTATGCATTGATCGTCGAGGAACAGAACCGGGACGTCCTCGCCTGACCGCCGCCCCGCCATGGCGCCCCCTGGGCGCGCTCCGCTGTCACCGCCAACGCGACGCACCTGCCCTCCACCGGCTTTCGGTGTCACGACCGTAATGAAACGTGTACATTGAGCCACCGTGCATCACGGCGCGGAATATGGGATTGACCAAGGGGGGAAACAAGACATGAGCATCAAACGGCCCACGCTCGACGACATCGACCTCATCGCGAGTCAATACGGTCTCGACCTGTCGACCGAAGATCTCGTCTCCTTCCAGGGCCTCATGGAAGGCCCGTTTGCTTCCTACGAACGCCTCGATGCCCTGGTCGAGCCCAAGCTGCCGGTCAAGTATCCGCGCACGCCGGGCTATCGCCCTGCGCCCGAAGAAAACCTGTTGAACGCCTGGTACTACAAGTGTTCGATCACCGGCGCACGCGGTGGCAAGCTCAAAGGCAAGACGGTCGTCATCAAGGACAATGTCTGCGTGGCGGGCGTGCCCATGATGAACGGCACCGCGGTACTCGAAGGCTACGTACCGGATGTCGACGCCACGGTCATCACACGCATCCTCGACGCCGGCGGCGAGATCGTCGGCAAAGCTGTGTGCGAAAGCCTGTGCTTCTCCGGCGGCAGCCATACCAATGCGACCGGGCCGGTGCGCAATCCCCACAATCCGGAACACACGACAGGCGGCTCCTCGGCGGGCAGCGCGGCGCTGGTCGCCGCGGGCGAAGTCGACATGGCGATCGGCGGTGACCAGGGCGGGTCGATTCGTATGCCGGCGAGCTGGTGCGGCATCTACGGCCTGAAACCGACCCACGGCCTGGTGCCCTATACCGGCGCCTTCCCCATCGAAATCACGCTCGATCACCTCGGCCCGATGACGCGTACGGTCGCAGACTGCGCGCTGCTGCTCGAAGTGATCGCAGGGCCGGACGGGATGGACCCGCGCCAGGGTACAACCAAGCCGGAACGCTATACCCGCGCGCTCGAAAGCGACGCCAAGGGGCTGCGTATCGGCATACTCGCGGAAGGCTTCGGCTGGGAAGGCGCCTCCGAAAGCGACGTCGATGCCGCGGTGCGCAAGGCCGCTGAATCCTTTCGCAAGCTCGGCGCCACGGTGGAAGACGTCTCCATTCCCTTCCATCGCGATGGCATCCACATCTGGAACGGTATTGCCGTCGAGGGCGCGACCGCCTTCATGGTCAAGGGCAACGGCATGGGCACGAACTGGGAAGGCTGGTACAACACGAGCCTGCTCGATATGTTCGCGCGCGGTCGTTTGAGCCAGCCGAACGACTTGTCCGAGACCACCAAGCTCGTCATGCTCACCGGGCAATACATGGAAGACCGTTATCACGGCCACTACTACGCCAAGGCGCAGAATCTGGGACGCACCCTCCGTGCCCATTATGACGATGCCCTGGCGCGCTATGATGTGTTGGTAATGCCGACGACACCGATGAAAGCGACCCGGATTCCGCCGGCGAACTGCTCGCGCGACGAATACGTAGCGCGCGCGCTGGAGATGCTGCCGAACACGGCGCCATTCGATGTCAGCGGCCATCCGGCGCTGTCGGTACCCTGCGCGAAGTCGGATGGTTTGCCGGTCGGCATGATGCTGGTTGGGCGGCGCTTCGATGAGGCCACCGTGCTGCGCGCCGCCCATGCCTTCGAACAATCCGGGCAATACCAGATCTGAGAGAGCCGAGAATGACTGCAGGTCACGACGACCACGATGGGCACGAGCACGCCCACCCCAACGGCCGTCCGTTGAGCGATCCGGAATTGCGGGTCAAGGCGCTCGAGCAGGTGCTGGTCGAGAAGGGTCTGGTCGATGCGGCGGCAGTCGACGCCCTGATCGAGACCTATGAGACCCGCGTCGGGCCGCACAACGGGGCGCGGGTGGTGGCGCGGGCCTGGACCGACGCGGATTACAAGCGCCGCCTGCTCGACAACGGCACCAAGGCGATTGCCGAACTCGGCTATTCGGGCATCCAGGGCGAAGACATGGTGGTGGTCGAAAACACGTCGACCGTGCACAACGTCCTGGTCTGCACACTGTGCTCATGCTACCCGTGGCCGGTCCTCGGGCTGCCGCCGGTGTGGTACAAATCCGCACCCTATCGCTCCCGCGTCATCATCGAACCGCGCAAAGTTCTTGCCGAGTTCGGCTTGAAGATCGCCGACGAGGTCGAAGTGCGCGTGTGGGATTCGACCGCTGAGCTGCGCTACATGGTGCTGCCCGAGCGCCCCGCCGATACCCAGGGCATGAGTGCCGACGAACTCGCCGCACTGGTCACACGTGATGCCATGATCGGCGTTGCACGCGTGGCTGCGCCGCGGGCTTAGAAACGGCCATGAACGGTATCCACGATCTCGGCGGCATGCATGGTTTCGGGGCTGTCATCCGGGAACGCGACGAACCGAATTTCCACCACGCCTGGGAACGGCGTGTGTTCGGCCTGTTTGCGCCGAGTTTCGCCGCCGGTCTGTTCTGCGTCGATGAATTCCGCCACGCTATCGAGCGCATGGGCGCCGCCGAGTATCTGCAATCGAGCTACTACGAACACTGGCTGCATGCGATCGAGACCCTCGCACTCGAGAAAGACATCGTCACAGCTGAAGAACTTCGCAACGGGCATGCCGCGAGCGGTTCGCCCCGCGCAACACCGGCGCTCGCCGCCGCGGGTGTGCCCGCCCTTGTCGAGACAGGCGCGAGCGCGCGCGTCGATACCACGGTCAAAGCCAAGTTCGCCGAAGGTGACATGGTGGTCGTGAAGAACATCCATCCGGTCGGCCACACCAGGCTGCCGCGCTACTGCCGCGACAAGCTCGGTTGTATCGACCGCGATCATGGTGTGTTCGTCTTTCCCGACAGTGCGGCGCACGGCAAGGGCGAAAAACCGCAACACTGCTACAGCGTCTATTTCAGCGCCCAGGAGCTGTGGGGCAGCAAAGCCTCGCGTAACGATTCGGTTTACGTCGACCTGTGGGATGACTACCTGCTGCCGGCATGAGCACGAATCATTCAATCTCCAGCGCGCGTGCGGAAGCACAGGCCTTGGCGACGATTCCGCGCGGCCCGGACGATGAACCGGTATTTCGTCAACCGTGGGAGGCCAAGGCCTTCGCGCTGGTCGTGCAATTGAGCCGCCAGGGCCATTTCACCTGGAAGGAATGGGCCGAGCAGCTGGGTAGCGAAATAGCGGCAGCAGGCCCCGCGGACGACGGCCGTGATTATTACCTGCTGTGGCTTGCCGCCGCCGAGAAGCTCGTCGGCCGCAAGGGACTGTGCGCGGACGGTGAACTGGCCACACGCAAGAGCGGTCTCGCAGCGGCGCAGAGCAGCGCCGCCGTCGATGCGCCGTGAACCCGAACACGTGAGCGACTCGATATCCGTCGACCAGGGCACGCCGCTCGACGACCTGTTCGAAGCAACCAACCGGCGCTTCGACAGGCTGCGCCACAGCGCATCCGGCGACGCCGCGGCCGCACCGGCCGTGCGCGCCAGTGCGAACAGCGTGCCCTATATTCGCGCGTTCTGGCCCCATGTCATCGAAGCCATCGACAGCGACCCGGAGCGGTTGGGCCTGACGACCACGCTGCGGCGTGACGACGGCGAGTTCGAACTCAGCGCGGCGGCCATGCGCGACGCCTACATCGCCGACAACCCGTCCGCGGCCAGCGCGGCGGACACGCTGCGGCGCGCCAGCGTGCTCTCCGCACTCGCTTTGATGAGCCAGATCCTGAGCGGCGCGACGGCGCGCTGGGCCGACGACCTGACCGCCCTGCCGCGCCGCTGCCCACTCGATTTCCTGCTCGACACTCGGCATTACGTCTCGCTGCGCATGCTCCTGCCACGCCGCGGCCAGCAGGACGACCGGGTTGGCGGCAATGCCCCGACCCTGGTCATGGGCGGCACGGCCACGGCACTCACCATGTGCTGGAATCTGCTCGACCGCATGCCGGCTGCCTACCGCGCGCTCACCGGCACGACGATGAACAGCGCCGCCGCCGAAGCCGTATGGACCGATACACGCGAACTGGTCTTTCGCATCGGCAGTGGCAGCCTCGCCGCATTCGTCGCGTTCGCCAGCGCCTGTTCGTCACAGTCGGGCGCCATGATCTGGGACGGCAGCGGCGATCTCGGTCTGACCCGCCGTGCCGGGCGCTACGCCTGGACCGCAAACGCCGATCTCAGCCGACGCTACCGTGAGCTCCTCGCCGAAGTCGAGGCCGATCAGCAGGGCAGCTACGTCGGCTGTGCCGCCTTGTTCACCCGCGCCGCAGCGCTGCCGCTGGCGCCGGCCTGGGCCGACGCGGTGGACGCCAATCGCGAGCAGCAGGTTTTTGCCGAACTGCTGCGCTGGGTGACGGCCGCTGCCCGACGGCATTACTTCCCTACGCTCGACGTCTGAGCCGACGTTCTGCCCCGATCATGGCGGTGTCGCATGATGTTCGTGCCGAGCGCGCGGCGCTGGGCCTGGTCTGCGCGGCGTTCACCACTATTTACATCACCCAGCCGATCCAGCCGGCGCTCGAAATCGAGTTCGCCGCCGATACGGTACTGGTCGCACAGAGCGTGTCGATGGTCCTGCTCGGCATCGCTCTGGCCAATCTGCCGTTCGGCTTTCTCGCCGATCGTGTCCGTGTGCGCGTCATCATCGGCCTCGGCGGCGGCGCCATCGCCGCGGCCGGGCTGCTCTGCGCGCTGAGCGACGTATTGTGGCTGCTGCTCGGCGCCCGCTTTGTTCAAGGCGCTTTCATCCCCGCGCTGACGACCTGTCTCGCGGCGTATCTGGCCAAGACTCTGCCGCCGGCACGGCTCAATGTCGTCATGGGTGCCTATGTCGCGGCGACCGTATTCGGCGGCATGCTCGGTCGTCTGCTGGGCGGACTGGTCGAACCCGTCGCCGGCTGGCGGCTGGCCTTCGTCCTTGCTTCGCTGCTCGTCCTGGTCGCGACGGTCACCGCATTGCGCTGGCTACCCGACGTGCCGCAGACGACTGCGGCGCGGCACCGCGACGTCAGCTACCGCAGTCTCCTCGGCCGTTTCGATTTGGTGCTCATGTTTCTCTGTGGCGCGGCCGGTCAGGCCATCTTCTCCCCGGTCTTCAATACGCTGCCTTACCGGCTCGCCGAAGCGCCGCTCGGCCTCACGCCGACAGCCTCGACGCTGGTCTACCTGGTCTATCTCGTCGGCGTCTATATCGGACCCGCTTCCGGGCGCTTGAGCAACCGCATCGGCAATGGCAATACCCTGATTGCCGGCGCGCTGCTGCTGGCCGCCTCACTCGCTGTGCTGCTCGTGCCCAGCGTCGTGGCCGTCGTGCTGGCCTTGATTGGCGTGTGCGCCGGCTTCTTCGCAGTCCACGCAGCCGCGGTCGGCGCGCTCAATCGCAAGCTCGCCGCCGGCCAGGGCCGCGCCAATGCGCTGTATGTGCTGTTTTACTATGCCGGCGCCGGCTGCGGCGTGAGCTGGTCGGCCTGGGTCTATCAGCAGGCCGGCTGGAACACCGTCATCGGCGTCGCGATGATGATAGCCGCTCTTCCCCTGCTCGCCGGCATCATCGAGCGGCGGCACGGAGCGCGGCCGGACGCGTCGTGAAAATGGTAACCTCGCACCGGCCTTGCCAGCGAAATCTCGACGAGGGAAGACAATGACCGCAAACCTGTCCACCGGCACAATCACGCGCCTGCACGGCAACGGGAGCAGGCGGCCATGTTGATGAGCGGCGCGGATTACCGCGAATCTTTGCGCGGCCTGACGCCGCGCGTCTTCGTCGACGGTGACCGCATCGACTGCGTCGCCGACGATCCACGCTTGCTGCCCGGCATCAACGCCATTGGCGTCACCTACGACTACGCACGCGATCCGGCACACGTACAACTCGCGCTCGCACCCGCTCTCGACGGCACATCCGCGGCGGTCAATCGCTTCATCGCGCTCAATCGTTCGACCGACGATCTTCTAGCCAAGCTCGAATACACCCGCCTGGTGTGCCAGGAAACCGGCTGCGCCATGCGCTATCTGAGCATGGATGGCCTGAATGCCGCATTCCAGCTCACCCATCGTCTCGACGCCGCCGCGAACACGGAATACCACACGCGCCTGATGGCCTATATCGCCGAAGTCCAGGCGCGCGATCTCACCGTCGGCATCGCCATGACCGACGCCAAAGGTGATCGCAGCCTGCGCCCGCACCAGCAGCCGGTCGCCGACAGTCATGTGCATGTCAGTGCGCGCGAACCCGGCGGCATCCGCATCTCCGGGGTCAAGGCCATTGTCACTTCGGCGCCTTACGTGCACGAGTTGCTGGTCCTGCCAGGCCGGGCAATGACCGCCGATGATGCCGATTTCGCGGTCGCCTGCGCGCTACCGATCGACGCGCCCGGCCTGACCATGATTGCGCGACCCGCCGGACGCCCCGGCGAAGCCAAGGCCTTGTTCAGCAGCAAGTACGGCCAGACCACCGCGGTGTGTGTGTTCGAGGATGTATTCGTTCCCTGGGAACGCGTTTTTCTGTGCGGTGAATGGGACCAGGCCGAGTTCCTGACCAAGTCGTACGCCACCCATCATCGCCATACCTGCATCGGCGCGCGCGCCGGCTTCGGCGATCTCCTGATCGGCGCCGGCGCCATGATGATCGAAGCCAACGGCCTGTGCACGACGCGCAATACGCATCTGCGCGACACCCTGGTCGAATTGATCAAGACCGTGGAAGGCTTCTACGCCTGCGGCGTCGCGGCTTCCGTCTACGGCGTCGCCGACCCTGCCGGCAACTATGAGCCCGAGGCCGTGTTCGCGAACATTGGCAAGCTCCTGCTGGGCAATCAGATCTACGACATGCACCGCCTCGCCCATGAAGTCTCGGGCGGTCTCGTTGTCGCCCTGCCGGGGCCGCAGGAGGATCATAATCCCGAGACCGCGGCGACGCTGGCCGAAGTGTTGCGCGGCCGCCCTGACGTCCCCTACGAGAAGCGCGCCCAGGTCGCACGTTTCATCGAGGATCTGACCGCCTCCGATGCCGCTGGCTGGATGTCGCTGATCAGTATCCATGGCGGCGGGTCGCCGCAGGCGCTCAAGGCCGAGATCCATCGACGCTATCCGGTCGAGGATCGCAAACGCCTGGTAGAACGCCTCATCGAACGCGGTTTGACCAGCGGCAATCCGACCGATGCCAAAGAACCCGGGCAGTGCTGCGATAGCGGCTGCGGCAGCGCCCCCGTCACCCAGCGAGGAACGACATCATGACGCCGATCGCCTTCGTTACCGGGGCTGCCAGCGGCATCGGCGCGGCCACCGCCCGATTGCTGCGGCGTGACGGCTATTTCGTCTACATCGCCGACATCCAGGACGCGGCCGGCCAGGCCCTGGCGGTCGAACTCGGCGAGGCCCGCTACGTCCATCTCGACGTCCGCCATGAAGCGCATTTCGAACGGGCGCTGGCCGAGGTGGTGCGCCATCACGGCCGCCTCGACTGCATGGTCAACAATGCCGCCATCGTCGGCGTGCTCGGCCCCATCGCGACGCTGCCGGTCGAGCAGTACGATCTGTCCCACGCCATCATCCAGCGCAGCGTGATTCTGGGCGTCAAGCATGCCGCCCGTATCATGCAGCCGCAGCAGTCCGGTGCGATAGTCAACGTCGCGAGTGTCGCCGGCCTGACCGGTGGCTATTCACCGCATACCTACGCAGCGTGCAAGGCCGCCGTGGTCAATTTCACCCAATCGGTCGCACTCGAACTGGCCGAAGACCATGTGCGGGTCAATGCGGTATGCCCCGGCAGCATCGCCACGCCGATTCATACCGGCGTCACCGACGAGCGCTGGAAGACCCGTATCGAGAAGATTCGCCAGGCCGCTGCCGACGATCAGGCGATTGCACGGATGGGTGAACCCGAAGAGATCGCCGAGGCCATCGTCTGGCTCGGCTCGGAGCGCGCGAGCTACGTCACCGGTCATGCGCTGGTCGTCGATGGCGGCCTGATGGCGGGGCGCCTGTGGCGCAAGCAGCCCGGCTTCTTCAAGGATTACCACCCGGCCCGGGCTTGAACGGGCATGACGCGCTTCGGTGTCTGTCTGCTGCCGACGGACCGGACGCTGGCGCCGCCCGACATCGCCCGTGCGGTCGAAGCGCGCGGCCTCGATATGCTGTTCTTCGCCGAGAACAGTCATGTCCCGGTAGTCCACCGCAAGAATTCCTACCATCGCGATGCCCTGGTCGAACCCTTCGCGCGGCTGCACGATTCGATCACGGCGCTGGCGGCCTGCGCGGCAGTCACCGAGCGCATTCAGCTCGGCACGGGCGTTTGCCTGCTGACCGAACGCGACCCCATCATCACTGCCAAGGCTATCGCCACGCTCGATCATCTTTCCGGCGGCCGGGTCCTGTTCGGCATCGCCGGCGGCTGGATCAAAGAGGCCATGGAGCACCATGGCTCGCCTTTCCGTGAACGCTGGCGCATCGTGCGCGAACGAGCGCTCGCGATCCGTGCGTTGTGGCGCGACGAGCCAGCCGAGTTCCACGGCGAATACGTCGATTTCGACCCGCTGTGGCTATACCCCAAACCGCTGCAGGTGAACGGGCCGCCAATCTATATCGGATCGAACTCGGACAAAGTGCCGGCCCGTGTCGCCGAATATGCCGATGGCTGGATGCCGATCTACGACCGCTACATCGGCGATCCGCTGCTCGATCTGCGGCGCGCCTGCGATGATGCCGGGCGCGATGCCGATGAACTCACGGTGCTGCTCTTCGGTGCGCCGCACGAGGAACGGCTGCTCGAGGACTTCGCCGCCCGTGGCTGCGACGGTTTCGTCTTCCTGGTGCCACCGGAACGCCTGCACGAGGTACCTCGTGCGCTGGACGAGATCGCGGCCTTGCGCGAGCGTATCGGCCTTTGAATACCTGTCCGGAAATGTCAATCACGGTTGCCAGGCAAGCGAACGCGTGAGCCAGTCGACGATACCGGTCTCACCGTTCGCGGCCCACCAGCGCACCCGTTCCCAGGGCAGCACGATCATCGTCGGGACACCGGTGAACAGGGTTGTTGTCTCACGGTATTGCGGATATTTCCTGTGCAATGCGGCCACGGCGGCCTGCCAATCGGCGTGCGCACCGTCCTCGACGATGGCCGCCTCGGCTGTCAGCTTGACCCACCAGAGCTGCGTCCAGTCGGCGGCATAGTGATCGAGCACGAGCTGTACCGCGGGGTTGCGTTCGATATGCGCAAGCCGGGCAAGGCGGCCGTGCTTTTTCGGTTTGCCGTCGACCGGCGAGTACAGGCACGGCCCGACACGGGCGAAGACGATGGGCAGTGCCTCGGGACGACCCGTGGCGTCGAGCACCGCCAGGCGTGCCACCGGCATGCGATCGAGCACCCCGTGCAGCAGTTTCTCGGGCAGTGCGGGCATGGTCGGGAGCGGCTTCAGACCGATTCGAAACCCTGGGCGAAAGTGCCGCTCGCGCGCGCTCGACGGCGCACCGTGGGATCCTCGGGCCCGGCCTGCGTGACCTTGCGCAGCACGGCGAGGTAGCCGTGCTCGGTCTCGATCCGGCTACCGTGGCCATTGTCGAACAACAGCTGCCGCAACAGCGGCAGGCGGTAGCACGGCACCCACATCAGCAAATGATGTTCGAGGTGGTAGTTCACCCAGTAAGGGGCGACGACGGCCCGTTCCAGCCAGTTGGCCAGCGTCGTACGAGCATTGCCGAAAGCGTCGTCGGCTGCTCGCACACAGGCGTGCTCGGCGATGTTGCGCACGCGCAGCACGAGTTGTTGCCAGGTCAGCAACGGTACCAACCACAACAAGACATAGGTCCAGGCCTGGCCGGCCGCCGCGGCGATGATCAGCATACCCAGGTTCACCGCGGTCTGCGGCCCCAGTGCCAGCCAGTAATGGCGCGCCCGGGCGGGCCAGGGCAACCCGGGCGGCCCCCAGGCCTGCAGCACTTGCGCTTTGCGCTGGGCATAGCCGGTCTGCCCGGTCAAATCACGCCACAGTTTGCGCTTCAGACTGGCGCGCGAGATGGGATAATGCCCAGTGAGCACGATATCCGGGTCGTCCGGCTGTTGGGTGTGGGCATGATGGCGCAGGTGATAGGCGCGATAGACCCCGGTGTCGGCCAGCGTCGGCCACGCGCAGCACAGCTGGGCCACCCAACGATTCAAGGCGGGCGTACGGAACAACGCACCGTGCGCCGCATCGTGCATGAGGATGAGCAGGCCGAGTTGGCGACTGCCGATGAGGACGACGGCAATGAGGTAGGTGAGCGGGTTCGGCAGCACCACCACCAGCGCTGCGGCCGCGGCGATCACGGTCCAGGCATGCAGCACCAGCGCCGCGCCCCACAGGTCCGAACGTGCCCGTACCTGCTCGATCTGAGCCGGGCTCAACAAGGCATTCGCGGCGGGAACCTTGCGCATTGCGGGACTGGCCTGTGCGATTATCCGTCCTTCGCAGTGTAAACAGGCGCCAGCGCCGTCGCTACCCAACCATGACCGTGCTTGTCCCTCTGCTGGGTAACCAGTTGTTTCCACAACACTATTTCGAGCCCCTCCGCGGAGCGCGCGTGCTCATGGTCGAAGACCGCGAGCTGTGCAGCTACGTTCCTCATCACCAACACAAGCTGGTACTGGTACTGGCGGCCATGCGCGCCCACGCCGGGATGCTGGTGCGTGCTGGTTTCGACGTCGACTACCGACGCCTCGACGATACGCATAACCGCGGTCTGTGGGCCGCCATCGAGGAACATCTGACGAGCGTGCCACAGCCGCGGCTGCGGTATTTCACCTTCGTCGGGCGGCGCGTGCGTGAGCGTCTGCACGGACTTGCGAGACGCTGTGGAGCAGCGCTGGAGGAAATCGAGAACCCGATGTTCCTCACTTCCCTGGCCGAATTCGATGCTCATCTCAGCCGGGGGCGCAAACCGTTTCTGGCCCGATTCTATCGTCAGGTTCGCGCCGACCGCGGCGTCCTCCTCGAAGCCGACGGCACGCCCCGCGGTGGCCGCTGGAGCTTCGATGGCGACAACCGCCGGCCGCTGCCGGCCGCGCTTATCCCGCCGCGCTGGCCCGATGGCATCGCCGACGCTCACGTCGGCGACTGCATCACGCTCGTCAGCCGCGAATTCCCCGCGCATCCCGGCACGGCGGCGGATTTCGCCTGGCCGACCACGCGCGCCGCGGCGCTGGGCTACCTGGAACGGTTTCTCAGCGACTGCTTGCCGCTGTTCGGGACCTACCAGGATGCCCTGTCAGCACGCTCGGACGGCCTCTACCACAGCCTGCTCTCGCCGGTGTTGAACATCGGCCTGATCACACCGCACGAGGTTCTCGCGCGCGTGCTCGAGCATGCCGCACGGCACGACATCCCCCTCAACAGCCTCGAAGGATTCGTCCGCCAACTGCTCGGCTGGCGCGAATTTGTCCGCGGTATCCACGAGCGTTTCGGGGCCGAGCAGGCGCGCACGAACTTCTGGGGACACACGCGCGCACCGGCACCGAGCTGGTGGGACGCCAGCACCGGCATCCCGCCGCTCGACGATGCCATCCGCCTGGCCTTGAAGCGGGGCTGGAATCATCACATCCAGCGCCTGATGGTGGTCGGCAATCTGATGCTGCTGGCGGGCATCGCGCCACGGCCCGCCTATCGCTGGTTCATGGCGCTGTATGTCGATGCCTATGGCTGGGTGATGGAACCAAACGTCTATGGCATGGCCCTGTACAGCGACGGCGGCCTTTTCGCGACCAAACCCTACATTTGCGCATCGAACTACCTGCTGCGCATGAGCGATTACGCGCGGGGACCGTGGTGCGACACCGTCGACGGCCTCTACTGGAGTTTCGTGCAACGTCATCTGGCGTTCTTCGAGCGGCAACCGCGCCTGCGCGTCATGACGGCCACGCTCGCGCGCATGGACGCCGCGCGGCGCGAGCGCATTTTCGGCCTGGCGCAGACATTTCGCGAGACCCATACCCGACCATTCGATCGTGAATGCGCGCTCGGCGGTTGATCCGGCCGGCCGGGGACCAGAGAATAGCGGCCACCCACGTTCCTGTCCCCGCTTTTAGCCCCAACCCATGCTCGAGCAATTTCGCCGCCTCGGCGCCGGCCTGTCGACCATAACCGAGCGCTGGGTGCCCGATGCCTGGGTCATCTGTCTCATGTTGACCGTCGTCGCCATCGTGCTGGCCATCGTCGGCGCCGGCGCTACGCTCGAGCAGACCGTCCTCGCCTGGGGCGAGGGCGTCTGGAACCTGCTCGGCCTCGCCATGCAGTTCACCATCGCCATGGTCGCCGCGCATGCCTGCGTCGCCTCGCGACCGGTCTATCGCCTGTTCAATTGGCTGGCTTCGCTGCCGAACCCGGGCAAGCCGGTGCAGGCCCTGATCCTCGCTGGCGTCTTCTCGCTCATCATGGGCTATATCAACTGGGCGGTATGCCTGGTGTCCTGCGCCCTGTTCACGCCCTTCATCCTGCGCCGTAATCCGAACGTCGATGTGCGGGTGCTGATTTGCGCCTCCTATGTCGGCCTCGGCACGGTCTGGCATGGCGGCCTGTCCGGATCGGGTCCGCTGATCCTCGCCACCCCGGACAATCCGCTGCTCAATCCGGCCAGTGGCGAGGCCGTCGTCTCGCGCCTCTACCCGGTGACCGAAACGCTCTACAACAGCTTCAATCTGGTGTTCCTCGTGATCATCGGCCTGACGGGCCTGGCCGCGACCTGCCTGTTGCATCCGAAGACCGGCGCCCGCACCCTCACTGTCGAACAGGCCGAGGCGATCATGCCCAAGCCGCCGCAAGAGGATCCGCCGCCGAGCCGACCCGCCGATCACATCGACCGTTTCCGCGGCTGGGTACTGCTCGCCGCAGTGCTCCTCGCTTACCCTCTGGGCCATGCCGTGGTGACGCAGGGCTTCGGCACGAGTTGGACCATCAACGCCTATAACGTGACCTTCCTGGTCCTCGCGCTGCTGCTCCACGGGCGCGCGCCATCGTTTCTACGGGCGTGCCGCAACGGCGTCGATTCAGCCTGGGGCATCATCGTGCAGTTTCCGTTCTATGCCGGGATTTTCGGCTTGCTGCAAAACACCGATCTCGGCGAGTGGCTGGGCGACTTCTTCGCCGAGGTCGCCACCACCACGACCTACCCCTGGATCGTCTACATGTATTCCGGTTTCATGAACCTGTTCGTGCCCTCGGCCGGCTCGAAGTGGATGATCGAGGCGCCGTTCCTGATCCCGGCCGGCGAACAGCTCGACGTATCCGTGGTAACCATCGTGCTGGCGTATGCCTATGGCGACTCGACGACCAATCTCATCCAACCCTTTTTCGCCATCCCCATTCTGGCGGTCACCCGGCTGCGCTTCGGCGACATCGTCGGCTATACCTTCATGGTCGCCGCGGTGTGCTTCCTGGTCTGCAGTGCCGCGATGTTCGTGATCCCGGCGCAGTGGTAGCGGCCTGAGGCGGGCGCGACGCTAGATAGCCGTTCCGAATACGGCAACAAAGCCCAACGGCCGGGTGCCGGTCTGCCCGCTGCGGGGCCCCGCGCCGGAAGGAGGCGGCGCCCGAGCTACAGGGATCAATGTCACTTACTTCGGCCGACAAACGGATTTCGGGACCGGTCCGGCGTTTCGTGCGGGGAGGGCTTTGG
>JBBDTC010000272.1:0-20326 GCA_040904625.1 Gammaproteobacteria bacterium | reverse complement strand
CGCGTGCCCGGTCAGCCGCTGTCGGTGGCGTCGGGGCAGGCGTCGACCTCGACCACGACGTGCGCAAGCCGGGGGATCCCTGCGATGAGCCCTTTGTAATGCGCCGGCGGGCGTGGGTCATGAGTGACGAGGACGATCTCGACCGCAAACTGCCCGCCACCAACCTGCCAGACGTGGAGGTCGGCGACGCGGTTGTCCGCGTCATTCTCGATCGCGGCGACAATCCGAGCGCTGGTCTGTGCATCGGCTGCGCCGTCGAGGAGAATGTTGCTGGTCGTGCGCATGAGGCCGAGTGCCCAACGCCCGATGACAGCCGCACCAATCAACCCGATCACGGGATCCAGCATGTGCAGCCCCGCGTACTTGCCGGCCAGCAGCGCGGCGATGGCGAGAACCGAGGTGAGGGCGTCTGCGAGAACGTGGAGGTAGGCTGCGCGTAGATTGTGATCGTGCACTTCGCTCGCCTGCGCGCCCGGTCCTTCATCCGGTTGATGGCCGTGAGCACGCACACCGAGCAGATAGCCGCTGACGAGATTGACGATGAGTCCCAGTACTGCCACGGCCAATGCCTCGTCGAAGTGGATGGCACGGGGATCGAACAGGCGCAATGTGCTCTCGACCGCCATGACCCCGGCGACGACCGCGAGGGCCACAGCGCTGGCGAAACCGCCCAGAGTCGTGACCTTGCCGGTACCGAAGCTGAAGCGTGGATCGGATGCGTGCGTGCGGGCGTAGCGGTAGGCGCAAAGTGTGATACCGAAAGCAGCCACGTGCGTCGCCATGTGCCAACCGTCGGCGAGCAGGGCCATCGATCCGTAGTACATGCCGGCCACTATCTCGATGACCATCATGGCCGCGGTCAGCAGTACCACTCCCAGCGTATGATGTTCGGCGAGGCTCGTATCCGTGTTGAAGTCGTGGCGCCGCCGCCAGGATTCCAGCGTATGGCTATGCATGTCGAGCGTGTTTCTCTTGCTGGGGTGCGACGAGGCCGGTCAAGCCGCGTGGGTGTCGCTTTCGAAACTGTGGATATCGCTGCTTGCCGCTTTGCCATCGGCGGCCGGAGCCCCCTGGTGATGGAATTCGAAGCGCACTCGTGCGAAGCGCAGTGTGATCTGCTCTGCCGACGCTGATTCTTCGGTAGTGCCTCCGACGCGGATCGACTGCACGGTGACGTCGTCGAAGCTCATCGACACGTATTTCTGCTGCGCTTCGCGCTTGCCGACGACCGGCACGATATCGAGTTTGGCGTTGGCTACGGTGCGACCCTCGGCGAGCAGGGTCATTAAAGCGGGGCTGTCGATGCCGAGCGCCTTGGTCAAGGTAATCTCATTCATTTCCACCGCAGGAGAGCCGGCCATCGGAGCCGGCACGCGCTCGAGCGTCCAGTGCCAACCGAGCACGTCGCCCCAGCCGCTGTGATGGTAATTACGTGAGCCGCCGGTGACGCCATCGAGTTTCAGGAATATTTCTACGGCCATGCGTTTGCCTCGTTGTAGATGGGTAATTGTTTGCGCCGCACGCGTGTCGCGTGGCACCGCAGTATCGATCCAAGGATAAAGTGTACGGGGCGGTCATGCACGGCCGCAGGATTTCACGCGTCGTCGTCGGCCACGAGGCGTACGGAGGCAGCGACACACAGATTGCAGATATACGCCTGTGGTCCCTGTACAAGGCTGTCGTACTCGTCGCAACCACGGCCGCAAAACGAACAATATGGCGGTTTGCCCGATAACTGCGGATCACGGTCCGGCCCGCGTAATTTCGTGACTTTGCCTGCTCGGCCGCGGCGTCGACGAGACATCGTACGGACCTCGCTCAGCGGTAGAGCACGATGTAGGTAACGAGGCCGAGCACGGCGGCCATGAGTACCGCGAACGGCGCATTGCGCCGGCGGTTGTCGCGGTCGCTGAGTATCGCGATGACCATGCCGGCCGCGAACAGCCCGATCCAGATGGCAATCCATGAGATCATTGCGTGGGCCTCGAGCCGCCGGGCGTGCGGCCGAAGGCGGCCGGCGGCCAGGCGGATGTCGTGGCGAACGCCAGGGCGGTTCCCGACACCGGGCCGTCAACCGGCCGATGCGGCTTGATCGGAACGCTCATCGGACAGGGTCGGATCGATGACCTCGGCGACATGGGCGAGACGGTGCTCGATGAGTTCGCTCGCCCCAGTCACCAGCGAACGCGCCGATTCATCGGGCATACCGCGCCGCGCCGCGAGTTCGGCATGTGAGCGCGGCGTGGGCGGTGGCGTGCGCAAATAGTCCGGCAAGCCGTCGGCCTCGCGAAACGCCGGAATGATCTCCTCGGCGTACATCTGCATGTTTTTCATGACCATCCAGTTCGGCATTGGCCCGAATGGCGAGCCGGCGCCGATCATGCCGCCTGCACCAACCGTATCGCAGTATTCGCCGAGCTGATTCTTCACCGTCTCCGGAGAGCCGACGATGATGTAGCGATCGCGCAGCATTTCATCGTAGGTGAGTTCGGACTGAGCTTTGACCCGACCCTTCTTGAGCGCACCGACGAAATTGCGGAAAGATTTGGTCGTCATGTAGCCCGGCGGAAAGAAAAATTGATCGGGGATCTTGAGTCCGGTGTTAAAGACCCAGGACAGGTGTGCTTTGGCTTCCCGGTGGGCCTGTCGGTCGGTTTCGGCGACATAGGTCGGGACGCAGGCATTGAACATGGTCTTGGGCGCCTCGTAGCCGAGCCGTGCACATTCTTCGCGCAGCCCGTCGAAGGCGAGTTTGGTGAACCACAGCGGGGCGAACACCATCATGTACGTGTAGCGATGTTTGGCGATGAACTGCAGGGTCTCGAGTGAACCCTGGCCAGGGATCCAGATCGGCGGATGTGGACTCTGGATGGGGCGGGGAATGATGTTGACGTTGGGAATATAGAAATGATCGCCCTGCCAGGTGAACGGGCCATCTTCGGTCCAGGCCTTGATGATGAGGTCGTGCGCCTCGGCAAAACGTGCGGTGGAATCGCCGGGTGCGACGGGATTGTTGAAATATTCGCAACCGATGCCGCGGACGAAGCCGGAGATCATGCGGCCGCCGGAGATGACGTCGAGCATGGCGATCTCCTCGGCGACGCGCAGCGGATTGCCGTGCAGCGGGATGGCATTGCCGATGACGCCGATGGGGATGTGTCGGGTGCGCTGGACGAGCATTGCCGCGATGATATTGGGCGAGGGCATGGTGCCGTAGAAGTTGGCGTGATGCTCGTTGACGGCGACGCCATCGTAGCCGTACTGCTCGGCGGCGACGAGCTGATCGATATATTCGTTGTAGAGCACGCGGCCGCGGTGCGGATCGTAATACTTGTTCGACAATGATACCCAGGTCGACTGGATCTGATCGGCCGGCGGGATGTACGGGTAGGGCATCAGATGAAACGCGTAGAAGCGCAATTTGTTCATCAGTCGATCTCCTCGTAGAAGCGGATCAGGGTATCAGCGAGCTCACGTGGGCGCTCGAGGCAGGGTTCGTGACCGGTGCCTGGAATGCGCACGAGACGGGCCCGCGGCAGCACGGCGGCGTAGCGGTCCGACATCGCATTGGGTACCAGGCGATCGTCCTCACCGCCGACGACGAGTGCCGGGCACTGCACGCGCTGCAGACGGCGTTCCAGCGCGAGGTTGTAGCGCGGTGCCCACATCAGACGCGCGGCAGCGGAGAATTCCGCATAGAGATGAATCCCCTCATCGAAATTCTCGGCATCCGGCAGCCATTGCTGCATCACCGTCTTGTCCTTGAACAGGCGGTCCATGAGTTCAGCTGGATCGAGCTGGAAGATATCCACCCCCGGATCGTTCTCGAGGCGCAGGCCGACCGGTGTGATCAGGGTCAAGGATGCGAGGCGTCGCGGGTAGAAGGCGGCGAACTCAGCCGCTGCCCAGCCGCCCATGGAAAAGCCGATGAGATGAATGCGGTCAAGGCCGAGGCGGTTGAACAATTCGTCGTAGAGAATGGTCAGGTCGTCGAAACTGTGCAGCCAATCGGGTAAGGGTGTAGCGCCGAACCCGGGTGCCTCCGGTGCGATGAAATCACGCTGCTGGGCAAGCATCTCGTAGAGCGGGAGCCACATGCGGGTGAAGCCTGCACCGTGCAAGAGTACGGTAGCCGGCCCGCAGCCCTTGCGGCGATAGGCGACAGGAATACCGAACACTTCTTCGAAAGCCGGTTCAGTGTAGTGCAGGGGTGGTTTGGGAACGTCGATGCGCTCGACGGCGTCGATATAACTCATGTGGACCTCCCTCGTGTCATCCTCGCAGTGTAAGCCATCCGCTCGCAGGCCGGCTTCCTGAATGGCGCTACCGAGCAGCGGTTCGAGTTGGCCCGCGAGCGCTGTGGCCGCTGCGTCATCGTCCTCGGTGACGCCGTCGACAGTCTCGCCGGAAAAAAGGCGCGCATTGTAGCCGCAGGCGGGCCCTGCGCTCGGCGGTTCGTGTGCAGCGGGTTGGTGGGCGCATCCAGCACGAGCAGCGCCGCGCGGTCGGCCGTCGTCGCTCGTAGAGCCCTCATCGGGCCCGGTGCCGAGCGGGAATTTCTCCCGACTCCGGCAAAGGACACGCACTTCCGCGTCGTCCATTTGCCGCGTAGTTCAGCCCTGCCGATAATCCTTTCCAGGCATTCAGGGAGCGAAGGCCGGGAGCAGGTTGTGAGCGCGAGCGCTCGAGGAAACGTCGCCGACAGCGGTCTCGACTGCCTGCTGTCGCTAGCTGCCTTTTTCGAACTGGCGCCGCAGCCGGCTGCGCTGCGCCACGAATTCGGTACACCCGGGCAAGCCTTCGACGACCGCGCTCTGCTCGGCGCCGCGCGCTGGATCGGACTCGATGCGCGGCGCTTCCGGACCGATTTCGCCCGCCTGGCGACGATGCCATTGCCGGCCATTGCCGGGCTGCGCGACGGTGGCTATGTCGTGCTGGCCGGCGTGCGTGGTGGGCAGGTCTTGATCTCGCGTGCCGGGGACAGTGCGCCTGTCGCCATCGAGCGCGCCGCATTCGAGCGCATCTGGAATGGTGGGCTGATCCTGGTCTCGCGGCGCGCGTCTCGCACCGGCCGCCCACGACGATTCGGCTTCGGCTGGTTCCTGCCGTATCTCCTCAGCTACCGCAAGCCGCTCGGCGAAGTCCTGATCGCGGCGTTCTTTCTGCAGTTGCTGGCCTTGGCCACGCCTTTGTTCTTCCAGGTCGTGATCGACAAGGTTCTGGTCCATCACGGCCTGACCACGCTCGATGTCCTCGCCGTCGGCTTTTTAATCGTCGTCGTCTTCGAAGCGGTGCTCGGTATGCTGCGGACCCATGTCTTCACCCATACCACGAGCCGCATCGACGTCGCGCTGGGCATCGATCTCTTTGCGCATCTCACGCGTCTGCCGTTGGCGTATTTCGAGAATCGTCGCGTCGGCGATACCGTCGCGCGGCTGCGCGAGCTCGACTCGCTGCGCCACTTCATCACCGGACACGCACTGACACTCGTCGTCGACATCGTGTTCACCTTCGCTTTTGTCGCGCTCATGATGCACTACAGCCCGCGTTTGACGCTGGTCGTAGTGGCTACGGTGCCCGCCTACGTGCTGCTTGCGGCCCTGGTCACCCCGGTGCTGCGCAGCTGTCTCGAAGAGCAGTTCGACCGTGGCGCCGACAATCACGCCTTCCTGGTCGAATCTGTGACGGGCATCGAAACATTGAAGGCGGCTGCGGTCGAACCCGCCATGCGTCGCCGTTGGGAAGAGCGCCTGGCTGGCCATGTGCGGGCGGGCTTTCGCACCCGCCAGCTGGCCAATGTGGCCAACGAGACCGCGGCCCTGCTCAACAAGCTGATGCTGCTCGGCATACTCTGGCTGGGCGCGCGTGAGGTCATGGCTGGAGGCTTGAGTGTCGGCCAGCTGGTGGCCTTCAATATGCTCGCCGGGCGCATAACCGCGCCGCTGACGCGTCTGATTCAGCTGTGGCAGGAATTCCAGCAGGCCGGAGTGTCCGTGCGCCGCCTCGGCGACATTCTCGACGCGCCGCCGGAGTCCGGGCGGCACGGTGGACGCGGCGCATTGCCGCGTCTGCGCGGCCAGGTCAGTTTCGAGCAGGTCGCGTTCCGCTATCGTCCCGATGGACCACCCGTGCTGTCGGACTTGTCCCTGTCGGTCGCGCCGGGAGAGGTCATCGGTGTCGTCGGGCGGTCGGGCTCGGGCAAGAGTACCCTGGCCAAGCTGCTGCTGCGCTTGTACGTGCCGGAGCGCGGTCGGGTGCTGGTCGATGGCGTCGATGTTGCGCTGATCGATCCGTCCTGGCTGCGTCGGCGAGTCGGTGTGGTGGTGCAGGACACCATGCTCTTCAATCGTTCTGTACGTGAAAACATCGCTCTCGCTGCGCCGGCGCTGCCGCTGCCGCGGGTCGTCGCGGCGGCGCGGCTGGCCGGAGCTCACGACTTCATCCTGGCGCTGCCCGAGGGCTACGACACCGTGGTCGGTGAGCATGGCACCCTATTGTCCGGCGGCCAGCGCCAGCGCATCGCACTCGCGCGCGCGCTCGCCATCGATCCGCGCATCCTGATCCTGGATGAAGCGACCAGCGCACTCGATTACGAGGCCGAGGCCGTTATCCAGCGGCACATGCGGACCATTTGCCAGGGACGTACGGTGTTCGTCATCGCGCACCGTCTGTCCGCTCTGCGTGGGGCGACTCGCATCATCGTCATCGAACAGGGGCGTATCACCGCACAGGGCTCGGCTGGTGATTTGCGTGCCCGCAACGCCTATTTCGCCGCCCTGTGTCGTTTGCACGAAGGGCTGGCCACCGCCGAGCGCTGACAATGCAGCGCCCCGAACTCGAATTTCTGCCCGCCACCGGCGAAATCGAGCGTACGCCGCCGTGGTTGGCTGCGCGCGGCCTGTTGTGGGCTATTTTCGTATTCTGCCTGCTCGCAGGGGTTTGGGCCGGCCTCGGCGAAGTCGACATCGTCAGTGTCGCCGAGGGTCGTATTCTGCCTGCGGCGCGTGTCAAGCGGATCCAAAGCGCGTACACCGGTACCGTGCGTGCCGTCCACGTCGCAGAGGGGCAGGCGGTGCGCGCCGGGGCTCGCCTGATCGAACTCGACGACACCCAGGCAAGGGCCGAGCTTGCGCGCCTGGAAGAGGAGCGGCGCAGCGTGGCCTGGGATCGCTACCGTCTGCTCGCACTGCTCGAGCGCCTCGACGCGGACGACGGCAGGCCGACGGCGATTGCCTCTATCGACGCCGCGCCGGCAGCCGTGCAGGCGCGCATCGAAGGGGAGTTTCACGCGTTCGACGCCGAGCGCCTCGGCACCCTAGAGGAGGGTCGCCGTTGCGCCGCCGAAGTGGCCGCGATCGGCGCCGAGATCGGCCGGCTCGACGGCACATTGCCGTTGCTCACTGAGCGTGTGGCAGCACTCCGGGACCTCGCCGCGCGGTCGCTCGTTCCGCGTGTGAGCTGGCTCGAACTCGAGGAGGACCGGGTTGCACGCACGCATGAACGCGCCGTGCTGGAAGCGCGTCGCAGAGTCGCTGCGGCCGGCTGCGTGCAGGTCGAACGGCGGTTGACCGCTCAGCTTGCGCGCCAGGAGGCCGACTGGCGGGCGCAGCTGGCGGCGGCGGAAACCCGCCTGGCGAGCTATGCGCAGGAGATTCGCAAAGCTGCCAATCGCGTTGCCGCACATACACTCCGTGCACCGGTCGACGGCCGCATACAGGAACTCGCGGTCAATACCGTCGGCGGCGTCGTCACGCCTGCCGAGCCGCTCATGGTGATCGTACCTGCCAACGGCGTGCTGTTGGTGGAAGCCATGATTCCGAACAAGGACATCGGTTTCGTCGCGGTCGGTCAACGTGTCGTAATCAAGATCGAGACCTTCCCGTTTACCCATTACGGCACGGTGCCCGGCACACTCATCAATCTTTCGTCCGATGCTGTCGTCGACAGCGAAAAGGGGCTGGTCTACCTCGCCCAGGTGGCCTTGGGCAAGACCAGCGTGCAGGTCGGCGACAAGCGCGCCGCTCTCGCGTCGGGTATGGCGGTGAGGGTGGAAATCGACCTCGGACGGCGGCGCGTGCTCGACTACCTGCTCGCGCCGCTCATGCGTTACCGGGATGAAAGCCTGACTGAGCGATGAGTGCCGCTTAGGGCCCGCCGCGAAATAACTGGGCGATCTGGGGCGTCGAGGCGCCCGGCTGGCCAGGCGCGAGGAGGGCGAATAGTGGTTCTATTCAGGCGAATAGTGGTTCTATTCAACTGACGAGCAACGCCGCCAGACGGGGTGGATCGGCGTTCCAAATCGTTCGGTTATTTTGCGGCGGGCCCTTACAGCGGCGCGTTGACCACCTCGCCGCTCACCAGGGCCGCTATATCCTCGGCGGAAAGCCCCAGTTCGTCGCTGAGTACGCTGTGCGTGTGCTCACCGGTGCGTGCGACCTGCGGGCGCACAGCGGCGTGCGTTGCCGAGAACAGGAACGGCGAATTGGGTACGCGCAACGGACCGGCTTCGTCGACGACTTCGGTCAACATGCCTCGATGGTGGAGCTGCGGATCCTCGACCATCTCGGCGATTCCGCGGTAGGGCGCGCAAGGTATGTGTGCTGCTTCCAGCGCGCACAGCGCTTCGCTCCGGGTGCGCTGCCGCGCCCAGGTTTCGGCGATCGCCATCAGCTCGTTGTAATGATCGAGGCGTTTGCGCATGGAGTTGAAGCGGAGGTCATCGGCGAGGTCTGGCCGCCCGATGCATTCGATGAGGTCGACGAACTGGCTTTGGCTCAGCGGCATGACGACGATGAAGCCGTCCTGCGTCTCGATCGGACCGTAGATGCGATCGATGGGATCGCGCTGGAAAGCGCTCTGAAAATCACGGTGCATGGTCGCAACCAGGCTATCGAGCATGGCGATATCGATGTATTGGCCGATACCCGTGCGCATACGGTAGTAGAGTGCGGCCATGATCGCGCCGAAAGCCTGTTGCGAGGCCGTGGTGTCGCCGACGGGCAGGCCCATGTTGAGGGGACGCGACAGCCCCGGCTGGCTGGCCAGCGTGACCAGATCGAAACCGCTCATGGCTTGCACGATAGGGGCGAAAGCGGGCCGCTGCGCACCTGGACCTGTTTGACCATAGCCGGAGATGGAACACATCACCAGAGCCGGGTTCTCGGCCTGCAGTGCCGCGTAATCAAGGCCCAGCCGGGCCATGACGCCAGGGCTGAAATTCTCCACGACGACGTCGTAGTGCGCAACGAGGAGCTTGACAATGTCGACCGCGGCGGGCCGTTTCAAATCCAGCACCATGCAGCGCTTGCCGCTGTTCAGCGCGGCGAACACCGTGCTCGCATCGCCTCGCATCGGCGCGATGTGCCGCATCATCTCACCGCCGGGCGGTTCAATTTTGAGCACGTCGGCGCCGAGGTCCGCCATCATGCGGGTGCAGTACGAACCGGCAATGATGCCGGTGAAGTCGAGCACGCGCAGGTCGTCGAGTGCGCGCGGGCCGAGGTCGGCGCGGTTGGCTTCCATCTGAGATCTCGTCGTGCGGTCCGGGTCCGGCATGATAGCCGACAGCCGAGCGGCGAGGAGCCCATCGGCAGGATCCTCAGGTGGCGATAATGACACGAACGGCATCCAGCTTGAGCTGGGCGCCGGCGAGATACCGTGCGCTGGCCTCGCGGTCGCGTTCGAGTACCGCCCATTCTGCCTCGCGAACGTTGGGGTTCACCCGCGCGAGCTGGCGCAGGCGGTCAATCTCGGCATCCAGTTCAGCCGCCATCGACGCGCCGGCCCGTGTGACGATGCGCTCCTGGACGACTTCGCAGAAATGGGTGGCATGGTCAGCCAGCTGCTCGATTTGATCGCGCAGGCGGGCGACGACTTTCTGCGCTGTCGCAGAGGGAACGTCGCGCAGCGCTCCACCGAGCCGGGCGGGCGGAAACTGTGCACTGACGTCCTCTCCATCAGCGTTGATGACGATACGCAGATGAGACTCGGTCAGATAACGTTCGAGCGCGAGTCCGCGCGGCGCCGGGCAGACGATCACGAACACACATTCGACGAGAAGTGTGCCCGGAGTGAGGCCGGCAGCCTTCACCACGCCGAAGCTTGCGTTGCCGAATTCGCTGCCGAGCACCATGTCCATCGCACCCATCACCATGGGGTGTTCCCAGGTCAGGAAGTGCATGTCGTCGCGGGCCAGTGCCAGCGTGCGGTCGAAGGTCGCGGTAAGTCCCCCTTCGGGCAGGGCCGGGAATGCTTCGCAGCTCATATGATCGCCCGGGTGGACGACCAGGCTGTCGGCCCCGTGGTCTTCGTGCTCAACGCCGAAGGCATCGAACACACGATCCATGTAGCTGCGCAGAGCGCCACTACGGGCGGCAATTTCGACGGCGCCTATGACCTGCTGTGCCCGCTCGCGGTCGAAGGAATTGAGCTCGAGCAGGCGGTCGCGGCCGCGGCGCAACACTTCGAGCACGGCTGTGGCGCGATCCCGGGTGTTGCGAATGAGTGCATCGCGTGCGGCTCGATCGGCGGGTGCTGCCATTGCCGCCAGCAGCTGCTCAGCGAACTCCGCGAAAAGCGTTGGGCCGGCCGGACAGATGTGCTCGAATGCGTCGATACCCTCATGCAGCCATTCGACGAGGACGGCCTGGGCCGAATCCTCGAACACCGGCACGTGAATGTCGACCGTGTGAAGCTGCCCGATGCGGTCCAGTCGGCCGATACGCTGCTCGAGGAGATCCGGGTTGAGCGGTATATCGAACAGCACCAGGTGACGCGCGAACTGGAAATTACGTCCCTCGCTGCCAATCTCGGAACAGACCAGCGCGCTGGCGTCTTCTTCCGGGTCAGCGAAATAGGCGGCGGCGCGATCACGCTGTACCAGGTCCAGGCCTTCGTGGAACACCGCCGTGCGCAGTCCGCGGCGCAGTCGCAGCCAGGCTTCGAGATCCTGCGCCGTGCCGGCATCGGCGCAGATCACCAGGGTCTTGTCGCGGTGGTGCGCTTTCATCCAGTCGGCCAGCCAAGCGGCTCGGGGATCGATGTCGATCCAGTCCTGGCCGAATTCGAGTTCGGGAGTCAAACCGGCGGTGGTCGGCTGGCTGGCGAGACGCTCGCCATAGACGGCTGGCAGCGCCAGGGGATAGCGCTGCAGGCGGCGCTCCGGAAAGCCTTCGATATGGTCGCGGCAATTGCGGAACAACACCCGCCCGGTGCCGTGGTGATCGAGCAGCTCGCGCACGAGGCGATCGCGGAAGCTGGCCGGGTCGCCGGCGGCCAGTTCGGCCATGCGTTCAGCGCCGAGATAGTCGGTGGCTTCCGTGAGGCGAACTGCCTCTGGTGTCGCGTTGCCTTCCAGCAAGGCGCCGAGCAGAGCGCTGACGGCGGTATAGCGGCGTTCCTCTTCGAGGAAGGTGTCGAGCGCTGCATAGCGGTGCGGATCGAGCAGGGCCAGGCGCGCGAAGTGCCCACTCACACCGAGCTGTTCCGGTGTCGCCGTGAGCAGCAGCAGCCCCGGCACGCTGCGGGCCAGCGCAGCGACAGCGGTATAGGCCGGACTTGCCGCATCTTCGCTCCAGCTCAGGTGATGGGCCTCGTCCACGATCATGAGATCGAAACCCGCGGTGACGGCCTGGGCCAGACGTTCTTCGTTGGCGGCGAGCAGGCTTGTCGGCGTCAATACGAGTTGAGCCGTCTCGAATGGATTCGATTCGCCTGATTCCTCCAGTTCGTCGGCGATCTCGGCATCGATGATCGAGAAGCGCAGGTTGAAGCGCCGCTGCATTTCGACCAGCCATTGATGGATGAGGTTATCCGGCAGCACCACCAGGGCACGGTTGACGCGGCCGCGCAAGAGCAGGCGGTGCAGCACCAATCCGGCCTCTATGGTCTTGCCCAGCCCGACCTCGTCGGCCAGCAGGACGCGCGGTGCCTGCCGCGCCGCGACGGTATCGGCGATATAGAATTGATGCGGCAGCAGCTGGACGCGCGGCCCGAGCAGCCCAAAGGCCGGCGATACCCGCTGCTGGTGCTGATGGGCCAACGTATCCGCGCGCAGATTGAAGCGCATGTTCTTGTCCAGCTGCCCGGTGAACAGTCTGTCGAGCGGGCGATTGAACTGAACGAAACTGTCGAGATCGATCTCGTGCAGCTCGGCGCGTTCACCGCAGGGATTCAAGCCCTGATAGATCAGGCAGCCCTCGATCTCGACGTGGCCGGAGACGATGATTTCGGTGCCGTCCTCGGCACGGATGCGATCGGCGACACGATAGCGGACCCGCGTCAGCGGTGCATTGTCGAATGCATAGATGCGGCGTTCCTCGCTCGCCGGGAAGGTCATCGTCACCCGTCGATCGACGACTTCGAAAACGATACCGAGGCCGAGCTCGGGTTCGGTGTTGCTGATCCAGCGTTGTCCGGGGCGGCAGTCGACCATGTGCAGCAGGTTCCTCTGGCTGGACTCGGTGATTCAAAATCAATCGTGGCGTGGAGCGCGACGGGCGCGGACGCGCTCGGTGAACTCGGCACTCGTGTTGGCATGCGGAAACGGACGATCCGGGATGGGCAGACCAAGCGCCTCGCACAGCGGATCCCAACCTGAGGCAGCGTTCCATTCGAGCAGCCGCCCCGCCGGTGCCGTGGCACGAACATGGGCATTGTGTGCTTCGAAAGCGGCTATGGCAGCGGTCCCGTCGTCGATTTGGGCGGTAAAACGATGGGCCAGCAGATCGCACACCATGGCGCGCCACGGGCCGGGTTCGGCCTCGCGTATGGTCGGAAAGATGGTCTGCGAAGCGCTGCGCCACCAGGCTTCCGGATCGCGCGTCGACAGGACGATCAGGGCATCCGGAAAGGCCGCGGCGAGTTCGGTCCAAAAAGCCGCGGCCGGCCAATCGACAGCGGCTTCGAATTCGTGCAAGAAGTCGCTCCAATCGGGCATGACCCCATTGCTTGCAGCCTGCCACACGGGAATATCCGCAGGGCGCGGCATGACCTCGAACATGTGGTAGCAACGACCATCGAGCAGGATTTCGAGCGCAGACTTGAGAGAGGTCGTGCCGGTACGCCCGACACCGGCGCCGATGACGCGTAAGGCCATGTGGTGAGTTCTCTGCAGTAGTGATGCGGGCGCGCATGATACCAATGCCGCGCCGGCTGGGAACGCCCGGCTGGTTGTCAGGGCCCGTCCCAGACTGACTCGGCTGTCTGGGACGGGCCCTTAGTCGAGTGTGACCTTGGTGACGCCGCAACGCGTGCAGCGGCGGATGGTGACGAGCTTGCCCTGTTTGACGTCGAACTGCTTGCGGCCGTCGACTTCCCATTTGTGGAAGCCGCTGCGACACATCGTCTGACCGGACGGCTTCTTGCGCGGCGCCTTGCGAAACGGAATGACGTCACCCATGGCGTGTTGATATCCTTGAAATCCTCTCCAGCAGCACCGGGTCGAGGACGAAGTCGCCCATCGCCGCAGCCGTCAGGCCGACATGCCGCCGTCAACCGGATAGGCGTTGCCGGTGATGTAACTGGCCTCGTCACTGGCCAGAAACAAGGCCAGGTTGGCCACTTCCTCGGGCTCGCCATAACGGCGCAGCGGCACCGCCTTCTCCATCTTTTGCTTGACCACGTCCGCCGCCCCCGGTGCATAACCCTCTTCCAGCGCCTTGATCATGCGGGTCGCGATCGGCGCCGGATTGATCGTGTTGACCCGGATTCCGTACGGTGCGCACTCGAGTGCGGCAGCCTTCATCAGACCGACGACGGCATGTTTGGAGGCGACATAAGCACTGATTTTCGGCGTGCCGCGCAGCCCCGCCAGCGAGGCGGTGATGACGATGCTGCCACCACCGCATTGCCGCAAGGCGGGAATGACGTGGCGCAGGCCCAGGAAAACCCCGCGGACATTGACCGCCATGACCTGCTCGTAGGTGTCGAGCGGGTAGTCGGGGAGGTTGGCGATTGCGCCTTCGATGCCGGCGTTGAGAAACGCGATGTCGAGGCGGCCGAAATGGTCGAGTGCGGCCGCGACGTAGCTTGCGCTGGCGTCGTCGTCGGCGACGTCGGCGGCAATGCCGAGCGCCTGCGCACCGAGTTCCGTGACCGCGGCATCGAGCGCATTCTGGTCGATGTCGACCAGCACGACCTTGGCCCCCTCGGCGACGAAGAGTCTGGCCGCGGCGAGGCCGATTCCACCAGTGCCGCCGGTAATGATGGCGACCTTGTTCGCGAGACGTTGCATGACATTCTCCTGAATGGGGGCGGGCGCGGCGATTAAATCACAAAGAGGCGTAAAAATAGGATGTGGTGCGTTGGCGTAGGGCCGTGGGCTCTGGCGCCGGACTCGTCGCGCCAACCGGGGCGCGTTATGCTGTGGGTCCTCGCGGGTGCAACAGCCAGGGAAGGAGGGCACCATGGATGGCGGCGCAGCAGCCGCCGATCCCGAATTTATGCACGACCAGGTCGAAATGAACAGCGCGCTGCCTTCGCCACCAACCGCGGCCGATCGGTCTGCTGCGCTCGACCGTGCGCGCAGCGTGCTGCGCGAAGTCTATGGGTATCCGGAGTTTCGTGGCGAGCAGGCCGGTGCCATCGCCGCTGCGCTGGCGGGCCGCGACGCCGTGGTGTTGATGCCGACCGGGGGCGGGAAATCCTTGTGCTACCAGATCCCGCCGCTGGTCCGTGGACGCCTGGCGCTGGTCGTCTCGCCCCTGATCGCGCTGATGCACGACCAAGTCAGTGCTCTCGAGCAGCTCGGGGTCGCCGCCGGCTGCCTCAATTCCGCGCAGAATGCCGCTGAACGGGCCGAGGTCACCCGCCAGCTCCAGGCCGGCACTCTGCGCGTGCTCTACTGCGCGCCGGAACGTCTGCTGCAGGAACGTACGCTGGAGCTGTTGTCCAGCATACCGCTGGCCCTTATCGCCATCGACGAGGCCCATTGCGTGTCCCAGTGGGGCCACGACTTCCGCCAGGATTACCTCGCGCTCGGCCGTCTCGCCGAGGCTTTCCCCGGGGTTCCGCGCATGGCGCTGACCGCTACGGCCGACGAGCGCACGCGTGCCGACATCGCCGCGCGCCTGGCCTTGGCCGACCCGGCCTGGTTCGTGGGTGGTTTCGACCGCGCCAATATCCGCTATACCGTCCGCGCGCGCGGCGAAGAGCGCCGCCAACTCAGCCGCTTCCTCGCCACCCAGGCCGGGCACGCCGGCATCGTCTACTGCATGACCCGGCGCAAGGTCGAATCGACGGCGCAATGGTTGGTCGACCAGGGCCACGATGCGCTGCCCTATCACGCCGGGCTGGACGACCTCACCCGGCGGCGTAACCAGGAGCGTTTCCTGCGTGAAGACGCGGTGATCATGGTGGCCACGATCGCCTTCGGTATGGGCATCGACAAGCCGGACGTGCGTTTCGTGGCCCATCTGGATCTGCCCAAGAGCGTCGAAGCCTATTACCAGGAAACCGGCCGGGCGGGCCGCGACGGCGCTGCAGCAGAGGCCTGGATGACTTACGGCCTGACCGACGTCGTGCGCCTGCGCCAGATGCTCGACGCTTCCGAGGCCGATGCCGAACACAAACGTATCGAACGGCACAAGCTCGATGCGCTGTTGGGCTGGTGTGAGGCAATCGGCTGCCGGCGCCAGCCTTTGCTCGAATATTTCGGTGAGACCCTTGCGCGGCCCTGCGGCAACTGCGACAACTGCATCGAACCGCCTGCCACCTTCGATGCAACCGAGGATGCCCAGAAGCTGCTGTCCTGTATCTATCGTACCGGGCAGCGCTTCGGCGCGGCGCACGTCATCGATGTGCTGCGCGGCGCCGATAACGAGAAAGTGCGCCAGCATCGCCATAGTGAGCTGTCGACCTTCGGCATTGGCGCCGAACAGGATCAGCAGCATTGGCGCTCGGTGCTGCGCCAGCTGATGGTGCGCGGCGCGGTGTGGGCCGACGTCGAGGGCTTCGGTGCGTTGCGCCTGGGCGAGGGTGCGCGCGGGATCCTGCGCGGTGCGATCACGCTCGAGTTGCGCGAGGACATCGCCGAGGCGCGGCCGGCCGCACGCAAACGCGGCGCGAGTATCGCCGACGCCGCGATTGCGCCGGAGGACGCCGACCTGTGGGCGCGCCTGCGTGCCTGCCGCAAGCGTCTGGCCGATGCCCAGGGCGTGCCGCCGTACGTCATCTTCCACGATCGCACGCTGCGCGACATGCTCGCACGGCGGCCGACGACCCTCGCCGATCTGCTCGAAGTCAACGGAGTCGGACAGGCCAAGCTCGATCGCTACGGCGCGGATTTCCTTGCCGAGCTGGTGCACGGCTGAGCCCATGGCAGCGTTCGATGAATAGGGATTCTGGGCCCGTGGGCGACGATGCGTCGCAGGAGCCGGCAGTCCGACATGCCGTGCGCGCCCGTGCCCTGGTAGCCGGTCTGGCGCCTGCCGTCGTGCCGATGATCATCGAGGAGCTGTGGACTCGAGGCATGCGTCTGGCTTTCGATGGCCATTCCAGTAAGGTCGACGATCGTTGGGCGATAGTAGGTACCGGTGTTCTGGTGGTGTTCAAGGCCGCCGCCGCCGCCGAGAAACGCCGAATCACGCTGCATGGCCGCCTGCTGCGCCGCGATGCGGGCAGCATAGAGCTTGGATTGCTGGCGCTGAACAGCGCCGCGCTCGCCGCGCTGCGTTCGCTGGCCGCTGCCGAACGCGGCGCGGATGAGGTCGCAAGACGCCCCTCGGATGCCGCTTCAGCGCAGCAGATGACTGCAGACGCGGTCGCCGGCTCGTGCCTGGCCGTGGTTCGCAAGCAGCTTCCGAGCCTCATCGGGGCCTATCTCGATGCGCTGGCCGAAAGTCTGCAGGGGGCGAGCGGTGCGGATTCGCCGTCGAAACGCGCGAGCGTGCTGTCGGCCGAGTTGGCGCGCCAGCGCGAGCACCTCACCCGGGCGATACTCGACCAGACTTTGCCCGGCGTCGCCGCCTGCCTCGGCGGCGAGCGTGCGGCCGCCGACGATGCGCCCGCCGCTGGACTGACTTTGCTGGAATCCGTCGATTTGCGCGCCACGCTGCTCGTTACCGAGGCCGTCGAGGATATCGCCCGGCGCACGCAGGCGACGTGGTCGAACGTAGAGCGGCGCCTGGGCCGGGTGCTGTCGTCCCGCAACGACGCCAATGCTCTCGCTCCGACAGTGCTGTGCTACCATTTCCGCGATGCGATCTATTTCGACGATGAGGCCGGCGCCCTGCGCCAGATCGATCTCATCGCCGGTTTTTCCGATCGCTTCGTGGCGACCCTGGAGCAGCTCTATCGCGAATTGCTCGGTACGCTCGAACGCTTCGACGCCGACGCGCCGGAGCGCTGAATACGTGCTCGTCAATGTCGATCAAGCTCGCTGAGCATACGGTACGCGCTTGCGGCCCGCCGCCATCACCTGAGTACATTGACGAGCACGTATTCAGCAGCTTGCCGGGGCACGGCTCCGATCCGTTACGCGACCCAATCATCGACCGGATCCGGCCATAATTCGCTGAGCAGAGCGGCGAAGGCGCGGCAGGCGTCGGTGGTAGTGAAAACGCCGGCCAGGCGATCGTGACGCATCACGACTGCCGCATCGACATGCTGCTCGGCCATGTTGACGAGGACGTCGCTGAGCGGGGTCTCGATATCGACGACATAGACATCGGGGCGGTAATGGTCGCGCACGAAGCCGGAATCGTCAGCGCCGAGATCTTCGCAATGCACGATGCCGACAATGTTGGCACCTGCCGTGACCGGGAGGTGATGAAAGTAATGGGTGGCGATCATGCGTTTGGCCTCGGCCAGGGGCGCATCGAGGTCCACGCTGTAGGGAAAAGGCGTCATGGTGCTGGCGAGGCGCGGCTGTGGTGTCTTCATAGGGCAGGGGCTCCGGGCGGATAGTTGAAGAACAGAAATCAGGGGGGCGTGATGCCGGCTTCGCGGGCGAGTTCGCGCACACGGTGCACGGCTGCGTCATTTCCTCGCAGCCCGGTACGCCACACGCCGTCGGCCCAATGTCGTGGCACCAGTGTCAGGGTGTCGCCGCAAAAGGCGGTTGACTGCACGCCCTGCTGGTTGAGCAGGGCTTCAGCGCGGGCAGCGTAGTCCCAGCTGCGCTTCCAGGCGCGGACCTCGATTTGGACACCCTCGTTCAGCAGCACGGCCTGGCTCTCGTCCGACAGCGTGTTCCAGGTGGCGAGATTCATCAACAGCATATGGGTGTAGGCACCGAATGTCGGTCGCGTGTAGTAGCGACTGTCGCCGAGCCAGGCCGGGTCGGCTGCGTGCAGGGTTGGCCAGACGACGCCGTCCCGCGCGCCCTGCTTGCGTGTGGCGCCAAGGGTTTCGAGCAGCGCGCCGTGAATTTCCGCGCCATCGATGTCGCGGCCCGCGAGATCGCAATCAGCACTGATCGGATCGCGCAGCAGCAGCTGGTAGCCGGCGCGCGATACCGGCAGGGCGAGGAGCTTCAAACCGCGTGCCCGATAGTGCTGGTCTACGGCGTCCCAGACGCCGGCTTCGCGCATCGATGCCGGATCGGCCTCGATCGTGTCCAATGCGAGTCCCATGCCCGTGCTGTCGGCATGGAACGAGCCATGGGTGAAGACCACGTCGAAGATGCCGATGGCAGTTGCTTCGTACTGATCGAACGGCGGGATCGAGTCCGGCCCGATGATGAAGAAGCGAAACTCGCCATTGCCCGCCTGCTCGACCTTGCGCACATAGCGTTCGACGATGTGCGGCACGCCGGGATAGGCCGGCGTCCAGCTGCTGAGCAGGCGAAAATCGGTCGCGTGCGCAGCGCGGACGGTGCTAACGACGACGAGTATCAGAGCCAGCTTTCCCAGTTCGTGCACGCACGCGCCCGCTGTGCGAAATGTTCGGAGAGCTCCCGAGCACAGTACGCGTGAAGAGTAGGGCATGACCATGTGGGTTTATTATCCGCGCCTGTCGCTGCCGATGGGAGTGGCCATTGGCCCTTCGACAGGCTCAGGACAGGCCCTTCGGCAGGTTCGGCGTCAGGCTCATCGACGACCTCAGGGCAGCAATTCGATGCCGCAGGCGACCAGGCCGAAGCCTGCGCCGAGCTGGAACAGGCGCGATTCGATGAGCCGCAGGGCGCGATAGCGCGCCATCAGCGGCGCCAGGCGGGCGCGATACACGGGCACGAACTGTAGCGCCACGCCGAGACCGATGAGCATGGCGCCGACGACGTAACGCAGCGCGTTCATGCCGCGCCACCCGAATCGCGCAGCACCGTGCCAGCGAGACCGTAGGTGCGGCCGCGAAAATGGCACACTGGCGCGCCGCTGGCGTCGACGATGCGGACATCGTACATACCGGTGCGGCCACTGCGATGGCCTTCGCGGGCCTCGGCGGTCAGGGTCTCGCCGAGGCGGGCGGGGCGCAGGTAGTCGATGTTGGCATTGAGCGCGACGTGCGGCTGATTGCGTGAGTTGCTGGCGAAGGCCATGGCGGTGTCAGCGAGCGCGAACATCAAACCGCCATGGCACATGTCGTGGCCCTGCAGCATCCACTCCTGCACGAGCATCGACATGCGCGCGTAGCCCGGGCTGACTTCGTCGAGCGTGATGCCGAGGTGCTGCGAGGCGCGATCGCGATCGAACATCTGCTCCGCCGCGGCGCGGGCGAGCTCGAGCGGATCGCCCGGCGTGACCGGGCTCATGGGTTGCTCATGGCTGCGGGGAGCGGTCGATGACGGACGCACACAGGTGTCATTTCGATTCGACCAGGATCTCGCGATAGCGCGTATTGCCCACGTTGCGGGCCTTGTGCGTTGCCGGCACCCGGTGGCCGCGGCCATCGACCGAGACCAGATCCGTGCCGTCCATTTCGAGTGCGAACACCGATCCGGAGGTCGCTTCGAGTGTGCCCAGATCCTGGCCCTGCGCACCGGTTACCTGCAAAGGCGCGCCGTCCAGGACATAGAACACGTAGTCGTGCTCGTGGGTGTGCAGGGGCGTCTCGGCGCCCGGGTCGAGAACGAATTCCCAGACGATGATTTTGTCGTTTTCGAAGACTTTGGTCGTGCCTACGCCAGCCATGATGCTGCCCTCCGGAATCGATTGTGTGGCCGGGCGGTAGGCCCGACGGCACCCAGATTAACCAAAACCCGATGTCTTTGCCGAGCTTTCGTGCGTCGCTCGATAGCTGTTCCGAATTCGCGGACACTGCGTGTGGCCGGGTGCCGGTCGGCGCGCTGCGGGACACGCCGTGAATACATCTCTGTAGCCAATGGCACTTCTAAAGTGCGGAGAGGCGTCTCCTGCGGGGAGGGCTTTGGCGGAATGGCTCCCTTCGG